>DASPPI010000074.1:0-76214 GCA_035625615.1 Steroidobacteraceae bacterium
CGACGGCCGCCGCGGGTTCTCGCAGATCGTGCACGAGGCGCGCCAGCGCGGCTTCACCGAGCCTGATCCGCGCGACGATCTTTCGGGTCAGGACGTCGCGCGCAAGCTCATCATTCTCGCGCGCGAGATGGGCCTGCCGCTGGAGCTGAAGGACGTCCGGGTGGAGAGCCTGGTGCCTGCGGAGCTGACCGGCGGCAGCAGCGAGGACTTCATGGTGCAGCTGCCGCGCCACGACGCGGCCATCGCCGCGCGCCTCAAAGCCGCGCATGCGCGCGGCAAGGTGCTGCGCTACACCGGGAAGCTCACGGCGGCGGGCGAGGCGACCGTGGGGCTGCAGGAGCTCGATGCACATCACGCCTTCGCCAACATCGCGCTCACCGACAACATCGTGCGGTTCGCCACTCGCCGCTACTGCCACAACCCGCTGATCGTGCAGGGTCCCGGCGCGGGGCCCGAGGTCACCGCCGGCGGCGTGTTCGCCGACCTGCTGCGCCTGGCGGCGTATCTGGGGGCGCGGCTGTGAGCGCTGCGCCGCGTGAGCGGGCGACCGCGTTTGCGCCGGCGTCCGTCGGCAACGTGGCCATCGGCTTCGACATCCTGGGCTTTGCGATCGATGCGCTCGGGGACCGCGTGACGGTCGTGCGCCGCGCGGCAGCGGGGGTGGAGATCGGCAGCGTTCGCGGGGTCGCCGGCGAGCTGCCCCGCGCCGCGCCCGACAACACCGCCGGGCGCGCGCTGCTCGCCCTGCAGGAGGCGGTACGGCCGGACTTCGGCCTGCGCGTGGAGATCGACAAGGGGATTCCGCTCGGCGCGGGTCTCGGGGGCTCGGCGGCCTCCGCCGTCGCGGCGGTGGTGGCGGCCAACGCCCTGCTGCCGCAGCCCCTGAGCCGGCTCGAGCTGCTGCGGTTCGCCATGGCCGGGGAGGCGGTGGCGAGCGGTGCACGGCACGCCGACAACATCGCCCCGTCGCTGTTCGGCGGGCTGGTCCTCACCGTCGGCATCGACCACCCGCGCGTGAAGCAGATCCCGGTGCCCAAGGGCATCCGCGCCGTGGTCGTGCGACCGCACATGTTCCTCGCGACCGCCAAGGCGCGTGCCATCCTCAAGCTCAGCGTCGAGATGTCGGACTTCGTCTGGCAGACGGCCAACCTCGCCGGCTTCATCTCCGGCTGCTACACCGACGATCTGGACATGATCCGCGCCTCCTTCGAGGACGTCGTGATCGAGCCGCAGCGCGCGGCTCTCATTCCCGGCTTCCACGCGGTGCGCCGCGGCGCCATGGAGGCGGGCGCACTGGGCTGCTCGATCTCGGGCGCCGGGCCGTCGATGTTCGCCTGGACGCTCGAGTCGGCCGCGCCGGCGGTGCTGGCAGCCATGCGGCGCGAATTCGCACGCCACTCGCTTGCGACCGATGAGTGGCTGGTCGACGTGCGCTCGGCGGGAGCGCGGGTGATCGAGTGAGCGGGCGATGAGCGGTGGATTCCTGTTCACCAGCTCGCGCGGGCAGGCGCCGGCCAGCGGCTTCAGCGCCGCGGTACTGCGCGGACTGGCTCCGGACGGGGGGCTCTACGTGCCGGTCAGCTGGCCGCATCTTCCGCCGGAGGACCTCGCGGGCCTCACCGGGCTGCCGGCGATCGCGGCGCGGCTCCTCGCGCCGTTCCTGGCAGGCGACCAGCTCGCCGCCGAGCTGCCGTCGATCGCACGCGAGGCGCTGAATTTTCCGGCGCCGCTCGTGCCGCTCGAGGCCGACGGGCGGCTGTCGGTGCTCGAGCTGTTCCACGGTCCGACGGCGGCATTCAAGGATTTCGGCGCACGCTTCCTCGCGGCCTGCTTCGCGCGCCTGCGCGCTGGCGCTGCGCAACCCCTCACCATCCTGGTAGCGACATCCGGCGATACCGGCGGCGCGGTCGCGGCGGCGTTCCACCGGCGGCCGGGCGTCGAGGTTGCGGTACTGTTTCCCAAGGGCCTGGTCTCGCCGACGCAGGAGCGCCAGCTCACCTGCTGGGGCGAGAACGTCCGCTCGCTGCGCGTGCGCGGCACGTTCGACGACTGCCAGCGCCTGGTGAAGGCGGCGTTCGTCGATCCGGAGCTCACGGCCCACAGCGCCCTGTCCTCCGCCAACAGCATCAACCTCGGACGGCTGCTGCCGCAGACCGTCTACTACGCGGCGGCAAGCCTCGAGATCTGGCGACGCCATCGCCAGCCCGCCTGCTTCATCGTGCCGAGCGGCAATCTCGGCAATGCGCTCGCCTGCCTGTGGGCGCGTCGGCTGGGGCTGCCGATCGGCGAGGTCATCCTCGCGCACAACGCCAACCGCACGGTGCCGGAGTTCCTCTCGAGCGGGGTGTGGCAGCCGCGGCCGAGCATCGCCACGCTGGCCTCGGCCATGGATGTCGGGGACCCGAGCAACATGGAGCGCCTGCGCGCGCTGTACCCGCAGCTGCCGGAGCTGCGCGCTGCGGTCAGCGCCTGCAGCGTGACGGACGATGAAATCCGCGTCCGCATCCGCGCCGGCTACCAGCAGTACGGCCAGATCTGGTGCCCCCACACCGCGACCGCGGCGGAGGCCTGGACACGGCTGCCACCCGAGCGCCAAGGCGCGAGCCGCTGGGTGCTGGTGTCGACGGCGCATGCGGCGAAGTTCCGCGAGATCGTCGCACCGCTCATCGGGCGCGACGTGCCGGTGCCGGATACGCTGGCGCGCCTGTTGGCGCGGCCGGTCGAGTGTGAGGAGATCGATGCCACGCTCGCGGCGCTGCGCGGGGTGCTGCTGGAGGGGAGCACGACGTGGACGAGTTGAGCAAGCTGCCGCCGACGGCGTGGCTGCTGATCGCGGCCGCGGCGGCACTGGGCTTCGCCGCGGCCTGGGCGTGGCGCTGGTACCGGCAGTACCGGGCGCGCCGGTTACTGCGCGCCGCGGTCACGGCGGGTGCGGCGGACCATCTGGTCGATACGCTGGTGCCGGACGGCATGGGCGGCGCCTTCCACGTCGACTTCCTGCTGCTCACGCTGCGCGGTGTGGTGGTCATCGACCTGCGCGACGTCAAGGGCAACATCTTCGGCGGCGACCAGATGGCGGAATGGACGGTGATGGATGGCTCGCGGCGTTTCACCTTCACCAATCCGCAAAGCGCGCTCTACGATCGGATTGCGGCGGTGAAAGCGGTGGCGGGCGACGTGCCGGTCGAAGGCCGCATCGTGTTCACGCGCCGCGGCAAGTTCCCCAAGGGACTGCCCAAGTGGACGCTCATGATCGATGCGCTGCGGACGGAGTTCCCGGCCGCCGACTTCGAGTCGCCCGCCGAGAGCGCACGGCGCTTCCGCGACGGCTGGCAGCGCCTCAAGGAAGCGGTGAAGCCGAGCTACATGGTGGACATGCGCTGAGCCTTACGCCCCCAGCGTCCGCGCGTGATCGGCGAGCACCAGCGACACGCACGCGGTGAGCTTCTTCGCATAATCGAGGTGCAGGAACTCGTTCGGCCCATGCGCGTTGGAGTGCGGTCCGAGCACGCCGGTGATGAAGAACTGCGTGCGGGGGAAGCGCTCCCCCAGCATCCCCATGAAGGGTATGGTCCCGCCGCATCCCATGTGCACGGCGTCGCGTCCGTAGATCGTCCGCGAGGCGCGCCCGATCGACTCCTCCAGCCAGGGCGCGAAGGCGGGCGCGTTCCAGCCGCCGGTGGCGGAGCCGGTTTCGAAGCTCACCCGCGCCCCGTAGGGCGGCTCGCGCTCGAGGGCCTCGCGCACCGCCTGCTGTGCGCGCGCGGCATCGCAGGTCGGCGGCAGACGCAGCGACAGCTTCACCGCGAGCTGCGGCAGCAGCACGTTGCCGGCCGAGCCGAGCGGCGGCAAACCCTCGGCGCCGGTGACGGCGAGC
The DNA here is from genome assembly GCA_035625615.1 of Steroidobacteraceae bacterium. GTDB lineage: Bacteria > Pseudomonadota > Gammaproteobacteria > Steroidobacterales > Steroidobacteraceae > 13-2-20CM-66-19. Next base: position 3,878 of record DASPPI010000074.1, read on the forward strand.
GTGCCGCGCCAGGTGCTGTTGATGATGAGCTCGGTGGGATCGTTGGACACGGCCTGCACACCCTGCACCCACGGGAGCTTCCCGGCTACCGCCTCCCCGAGCACCTGCGCGGCGACGTTCGCCTGTACGCGCCGGTCGCCCGGCATGTTGACATGCAGCTCATCGAGCAGCAGGTCGCCGCTCACCGGGTTTTCGATGCGCGCGAGCAATTGCTCGAGAATGCGAAACGGGGTCGGCGCAATGCCGGTGGCCATCCCCGAGTGCACGCCCTCGTTCAGCACCCGCACCCGCAGCGTGCCGACCAGGTTGCCGCGCAGCGAGGTCGTGCCCCACAGCTGCTCGTAATTACCGCACTCGGCATCGAGGCAGACCACCAGCGAGGGCTCGCCGAGCGTCGCGCCGAGCGCGGCGAGATGCGCCGGCAGGTCGTCGCTGCCGCTCTCCTCGCAGGCTTCGATCAGCACCACGCAGCGCGGCAGCCGCACCTGCTGCTGCTTGAGCGCCGCGATGGCAGTGAGCGAGCTGAAGACGGCGTAACCGTCATCCGCCGCGCCCCGCCCATAGAGCCGGCCGTCGCGGATCACCGGCTCCCACGGACCCAGTCCCGGCAGCCAGCCGGTGAACTCCGGCTGCTTGTCCAGGTGTCCGTAGAGGAGCGCTGTGCCGGGCAGCTCGCCCGGCACCTCCACCAGCAGCAGCGGCGTGCGCCCGGCGAGCCGGCGCACCTCGACGCGCGCGCCGGGCAGCGGCTGGGTGCGGCACCAGTCGGCCATCAGCGTGACGGCCGCCTCCATGTAGCCATGGGCCTCCCACTGCGGGTCAAACAGCGGCGACTTGTTGGGAATGCGCACGTACGCGACCAGGCGCTCGATGATCGAGTCGTCCCAGGTGCGGTCGATAGATCGGCTCAGCCGTGCCAGGTCCATAGTCTCACTCATGGCGGTAACTGAAAGAGGGCGCGCGCCGCCGCCGTGCTCGTGCCCGCCAGCGACGCCAGCGATTCACCGCGGGCCCGCGCCACCACGGCCGCAACATGCGGAAGATACGCCGGTTCGTTGCGGCGCGAGGCAGGTTTGGGTTTCAGGTCGCGCGGCAGCAGATACGGCCCGTCGGTCTCGAGCAGCAGCCGCTCGGCCGGGATCTGCGGCATCAGGGCCGCCAGGTGCGCGCCGCGGCGCTCATCGCAGATCCATCCGGTGACACCAATCGCGAGCCCCAGCTCGAGGCAGCCGGCGAGTTCCCCGGCGCCGCCGGTGAAGCAATGCGCCACGCCACGCCATCGCGGGGCATGCTCGCGCAGCACGGCGGTGAATTCTGCCTGCGCCTCGCGCTGGTGGAGAAACACGGGTTTGCCGACGCGCAGCGCGAGCTCGAGCTGGTGGTGGAAGGCTTGCTGCTGCGCGGCGCGAGGCGCGAAGTTGCGGAAGTAATCGAGTCCGCATTCGCCCACGGCCACTACCTCGGGCCGACGCGCCAGCTCTTCCAGTTCCGTGAGGCTCGCAGCGCTGAGCTCGCCGGCGTGGTGCGGGTGCACACCGGCGGTGGCGAACAGTGTGCCCGGATGCGTGCGTGCGAGCGTGATGGCCCGCGCCGTGCTGGCGAGCGTCGAACCGGTGACCATCATCTGTATGACGCCGGCGTGACGCGCGCGCGCGATCACGGCGTCACGGTCGGCGTCGTAGCTGTCGTGCGCGAGGTTGATGCCGATGTCGATGAGCGCCGGGGCGGCGGAGGCGGCGGACGGTGCGGCTGTGCTATGGTCAGGCATGCGCATAGCCATTTTACTCAACGGCACGAGGCTCCGCGGCGCGCTGTTGGGGAGCTGGCTCGCAGCGGCCGGCGCACTCGCCCAGAGCGACGACCACTGGCGTGACATCGAAAGCCGCATCCAGTACGGCTATTACACCGAAGATGCCCCCGCGTTGCGCCATCTCGCCGAGCTCGTGGCCGCGGGCGACGAGCACGACAGGCTGCGCGGCTACTACGGGGGACTGCGCGCCTGGCGGCTGGCAGCGCTCGCGGCACGCAGCCCCGCAGCCGTCCCGGGCACGACCGCGACCGCGCTGGCGCAGCAGTGCGTCCGCGAAGTCAACGGCGCACTCGCGCTGCAGGGCGACTTTGCCGACGCGCTGGCGCTGCGGTTCGCGTGCCTGGCCGTGCCGTTCGGAACCGGCGCCGGTTACGCGTCGATCGGCGCTCAGGGGGCACGCAAGGACCTCGGCCGGGCGCTGCAGCTCGCTGCGCACAATCCGCGCGTCCTGCTGGTCGATGCGATGGCTGAATACGAGCTGGCCGCGACCAAGAGCGGCAACCGCGAGCGCGCGCTGGCGAAGGTGCGCCAGGCGGTGACCGCTTTCGAAGCCGAGCGCAGCGGCACCGAGCAGCTCCCGGGCTGGGGCGCGGCGGAAGCGTGGCAGCTGTTGGGACGGGAACTGCTCGACCACGCCGACACGGTCGGCGCACGCGACGCGCTCGAGCATGCGCTGTTGATCGCACCGGAGTTCACGCAGGCGCGCCGGCTGATGGCGAAGATCATCTCCGGCTGACCGCGATACGCGTACACAGGTCGCGCGGCCCGCTGGCACTGTACCGCGGCCGCTGGCGCCTCAGGGTTCCTGCAGGGTTGCTGCGCACCGGAGGCAATGCGCGGCAGCTGATGTTATCGTTGCGCGCCGTCGCGGTGAATGGACCTGATGACCTCGGAAACGGACAAGAAAGCGCTGTTGGGACAGCTGCGCATCGACCGCGGCGAGCCGCCGGCGAGCGGCGGCGCCGGACGGCGGCGGATCTGGCTCATCGGCGCAGGTCTCGCGCTCGCCATACTGGTTGCTGCCGGCGCCTGGTTCGTGCTGTCCGCCCGCGCTGCGCTGCCCGTGCACACCGCGCGGGCGCAGCCGACGGCCGCGAGCGGCGCGGACAGCGCCTCGGTGCTCGATGCCACCGGCTATGTCACCGCGCGCCGCCAGGCGACCGTATCGGCGCAGATTACCGGGACGGTGGCCGAGGTGCTGATCGAGGAGGGCGATCACGTCAAGGAGGGGCAGGTGCTCGGCCGACTCGACGACACGGCGCAACGGGCGGCGCTCGCCCAGGCGCAGGCACAACTGCACTCGGCGCAGGCGCTGCTAGTCGAGGATCAGGCGCAACTGGCGCAGAGCGAGCGCGACGTGCGCCGCGACGAGGACCTGGTTGCGCGCAATCTGGTGTCGCAGCAGGCGGTGGAGCAGGCGCGCACCCAGGTCGAGACCCAGAAGGCGCAGGTCGAGGCGCAGCGCAAGCAGATCGACCTCGCCGCGGCCAACGTGCGCTCCGCCCAGGTGCAGCTCGATTACTGCACCGTGCGCGCGCCGTTCAACGGCGTGGTGATCGCCAAGGCGGCCCAGGTCGGGGAGATCATCTCGCCGCTGTCGGCCGGCGGCGGCTTCACCCGCACCGGCATCGGCACGCTGGTCGACATGGACTCACTCGAGATCGAGGTGGACGTCAACGAAGCGTACATCAACCGCGTGCAGCCCGGGCAGCCGGCCGAGTCGGTACTGAACGCCTATCCCGACTGGCGCATTCCCTCGCACGTCATCGCGATCATCCCGACCGCGGATCGCTCCAAGGCGACCGTGAAGGTACGCATCGGCCTCGAGGTCAAGGACGATCGCATCGTGCCCGACATGGGCGCGCGGGTGTCGTTCCTCGAGGAAAAAAAGGCCGCCGAGCAACGGCCGCGCCCGAGTGCGGTCCGGATACCGAGCGCCGCGGTGCGCCGCGACGGCGAGCAGGACGTCGTGTTCGTCGTGAGGGATCACAGGGCGCAGCGGCGCGCGGTGACGCTCGGCGGCGCGAGCGGAGATGCCCGCCTGGTGCTCGCCGGGGTCAGCGCCGGTGAGGCCGTGGTGATCGATGCGCCGGCCGGTCTCAGGGACGGCGCCGCGGTCAGCGAAGCTAAGCCGTAAGCGCAGCCCGTCCATCAGGAGGTGATGTCGTGTCCGAGCCCATGGTCCAGGTGCGCAGCGTCACCAAGGTCTACCAGCGCGGCAAGCAGAAGATCGAGGTGCTGCACGGACTCACGTTCGAGATACCCCGGGGCGACTTCGTGGCGCTGATGGGCCCGTCCGGCTCCGGCAAGACCACGCTCCTCAATCTCATCGGCGGACTCGATCAGCCGACTGCGGGCGAGATCGTGGTCGGCGGCCGGCGCATCGATCAGCTGCGGAGCGGTGAGCTCGCCCACTGGCGCGCCCACAACATCGGCTTCGTATTCCAGTTCTACAACCTGATGCCCGTGCTGAGCGCGGAACACAACGTCGAACTGCCATTGTTGCTGACCAAGCTGTCGGCGGCGCAGCGGCGCAAGAATGTCGCCGTGGCGCTCGAGGTGGTGGGTCTGGCCGATCGTGCCAAGCACAAGCCGAAGGAGCTGTCGGGCGGTCAGGAGCAACGCGTGGCCATTGCCCGCGCACTGGTGTCGGATCCGCAGCTGCTGGTGTGCGATGAGCCGACCGGTGACCTCGACCGCAGGACCGCCGAGGAGATCCTCGGGCTGCTGCAGGTGCTGAATCGCGAGCACGGCAAGACCATCGTCATGGTCACGCACGATCCGAAGGCCGCGGAGTTCGCGCGGCGCACGCTGCACCTGGAGAAGGGCCAGCTGCTCGAGCAGGCGGCCTGAGGGCACCGGTGAGGGAGGCACCGTGACCAAGAGCAGCTTCGTCATCGCCAACCTGTTGCGCAAGCGCACGCGCACCATCCTCACCCTGCTGTCGGTGATCATGGCGTTCCTGCTGTTTGGCCTGCTGCAGTCGGTCAACTCGGTGTTCAGTGCCGGCGCCGACTTCGTCGGCGCCACGCGGCTGTTCGTGCAGGCGCGCGTGTCGTTCACCACCGCGTTGCCGATCAGCATGCTGCCGAAGCTCGAGGCCGTCCCCGGCGTGGCACGGGTCGCCTACCAGTCGTGGTTCGGCGGCGTCTGGCAGGAGAACACGCCGCTCATCATGTTCTCGCTCGACCCGCAGCGCTATCGCGACGTGTACCCCGAATGGGTGATGCCCGCTGCGCAGTGGCAGGCCTTCATCAACACCCGCACCGGCCTGATCGTCGGCAAGCAGCTCGCCGACCAGTACGGCTGGAAGGTCGGGCAGAGGATCCCGATTTCCTCCAACATCTGGCCGCAGAAGAACGGCAGCAAGGCGTGGGCCTTCGACCTGGTGGGCATCTTCGACGGCAAGGACGAGGATTGGAAGAAGCGCACCAATCTCGCCTTCATCCAGCAGGACTACTTCGACGAGGCCAACCAGTTCGGCGTCAAGGGGCGCATCAATTTCTTCATCCTCAGGCTGGCCGACGGCGCCTCGGCGGAGGCGATCAGCAGGACCGTGGACGCGATGTTCGAGAACTCTCCCGACGAAACCAAGACCCAGACGGAGAAGGACTTCAACATCAGCTTCGTCAAGCAGGTGGGCGACATCGGACTGATCGTGCGCTGGATCCTGTTTGCGGTGTTCTTCACGCTGCTGCTGGTGGTCGGCAACACCATGGCGCAGAGCGTGCGCGAGCGCATCCCCGAGCTCGCGGTGCTGAAGACGCTCGGGTTCACCGACGGCAGCGTGCTCGGCTTCGTGCTCGCCGAAGCGTTCGCCCTGTGTCTGAGTGGCGGCCTGATCGGACTGGTGCTCGCCTCGATCGGCGGCGCGATGGTCAAGAAGGGCAGCGGCGGGCAGTTTCAGCTCGAGCTCAATGGATGGGTGTGGTTGCTCGGGATCGTGGCCATCGTGCTGATGAGCCTCGCCGTCGGCCTGCTGCCGGCGTTGCGCGCGCGGCGCTTGAAGATCGTCGATGCCCTGCGCTAGGGCGGGCGACGGGACCCGAGGAACGGAGAGCGAAACGTGCTGCGTCAAGCCATCGCCATCGCCGGCATCGGCATCCGGAGCATCCCGGAACGCTGGGCCACCTCACTGGTCATCGTGGTCGGTCTCGCCGGCGTGGTGGCGGTGTTCACCGCCTTGCTGGCGATGGCCACCGGCTTCGAGAGCACGCTCAAGGCCACCGGTCGGAGCGACGCAGCGCTGGTACTGCGCGGCGGGTCCCAGGCCGAGCTCAATTCAGCGATTGACCGCGATTCGACCGACCTGATCAAGCAGGAGCCGGGCATCGCCCGCGGCGCCGATGACAAGCCGCTGGCCTCCGCCGAGCTGATCGTGATCGCCGAGCTGGTGCGCAAGGACGACGTGCGCAACGGCGCCAACATCACGGTGCGCGGGGTCGAGCCCACCGCCTTCGCGCTGCGCCCGCAGCTGAAGATCATTGCCGGGCGCAACTTCACGCCGGGTCTGCGGGAGCTGATCGTCGGACAGGGCGTGCTGCAGCAGTTTCAGGGCGCGCGGATCGGAGACGTGCTCCGCATGCGCGGCTCGGAGTGGCGGGTGGTCGGCGTGTTCGCCTCCGGTGACGCCCACGACAGCGAGATGTGGACCGACAGCAGCGTGGCCCGCAGCACCTACGGCCGCATCACCTGGAGCTCGGTGCTGGCGGCGCTGGATGGCCCGGACGGTCTCGCGCGCCTCAAGGCCGCCATCGCCGCGGAGCCGCGCCTGAGCCTGGACGTGATGCGCGAGCAGGACTACTTCAGCGGCCAGACCCGGCAGTTCCGCCAGACCATCGGGTTCCTGGCGGGTTTGGTCACGATCATCATGGCGCTCGGCGCGGTGTTCGCGGCGCTCAACAGCATGTACGCCGCCGTCGCGGCCCGCGGCAAAGAGATTGCGACGCTGCGGGCCATCGGCTTCGGCGGGCTGCCGGTGGTGGTCGCGGTAATGATCGAGGCGCTGCTGCTGGCGCTCGCTGGGGGTGTGCTCGGTGCCCTGATCGCCTACGTGCTGTTCAACAACTTCACCGTGTCGACCCTCGGGCAGAACTTCACCCAGGTGGTGTTCAACTTCAAGGTGACTCCCGGGCTGGTGGCGCGCGGCCTGATCATCGCCGTCGCCATCGGCATGGTGGGCGGCCTGCTGCCGGCGCTGCGCGCTGCGCGCGTGCCGATCAGCACCAGCCTGCGCGAGCAGTGAGCCCGCTTCCCAGGCGCTGTGAGGCGCATCAATGGCCGCCGCCTGCCTCCAGCCTGCGTTGCAGGTACTCGCAGGCCCGCTGCAGCGCGCCGAGCTGCGGGTAGTCCGGCTCGGGGATGTCGATACGGAACTCCGTGCTGATGGCCATGGCGAAGTGCAGGCGGTCCATCGAGTCGAAGTCGAACTGATCGCGCAGCTCGCGCGTCGGATCGATGTTCGCGGGATCGATGTCCGGTGCGATCGCGGCGAGGAGCGCAAGCAGGCGGCTGCGGACTTCCGTGGCTTCCATGGGAGCCGTCATGGGTTCAGAGCCTCTCCGGAGCGGCCAGCAGCTCGGCGATCGCCTGCAGGAAGCGCGAGCCGATGCGGCCATCCGTGACGCGGTGATCGGCCGCGAGGGTCACGGCGAGCAGCGGACGGATGCTCACGACGCCTTGGTACACCCACGGCCTCTCGGCCACGCGGCCGGTTCCGACGATCGCGACCTGTGGGGGATTGATGATGGGATAGAGTGTCTCGACGCCGTCCTCCCCGAGACTCGTGACGGTGATCGTCGCCGCCGCGAATTCGCTCGAGCGCATGTGGCCGGCGCGCACGCGCGCCACCAGATTGCTGAACTCGTGCATCAGGGTTCGCAGATCCTTGCGGTCGGCGTCGAGCAGCGCGGGCGCCACCAGCCCCCCGCCCCGCAGGGCGATGGCCGTGCCTACGTGCACCGCGCCGGCGCGCTCGAAGCGTCCGTCGCGGAAGTAGCCGTTGAATCCCTCGACGTGGGCCGCCGCGAGCGCCACGGCCTTGGTGACCAGCAGGCCCTCGACCAGCCGTTCCTGTACGGGGCGGGCCGCGTTGTAGCGCTGCAACCAGGCACGCGCCGCGCCGAAATCGACCGTGTGTCCGAGGTAGTAGTGAGGAATCTCGCGCTTGGCGCGCGCCATCGCGCTGCCGATGACACTGCGCATGGCGCTGCGCGCCTCGGCGGGCGCGGCCGTGGCCCTGGCCGCGGCGGCCAGCCGCTCGACGTCCTCGACATGGACCACGCCGGCGTCAGCCTGCTGCTCGAGCACTTCAGGTGACAGGCCAAGCTCGTGCGCCCGGCGGCGCGCGGCCGGAGACAAACGCAGCCGGCCCGCTGCGGGAGGGGCCGCGGCAGCCGGCACGGCCGCCGGTTGGGGAGCAGCGGCCGGTGTGGGGGGCGCTGCAGCGGACGCAGCAGGCTGGCCGACCGGGACGTGTGCCGGCGCGGCGGCCGCGCCTTCGACGGTGAGGTGCGCCATCACCGTACCGACAGTGATCTTGGCGCCGGGCGTCACCACGAGCGAGGTGACCGCGGCGTCATCATAGGACTCGATGTCGATGAGCCCTTTCTCCGTTTCGACGACGGCGATCGCCTCACCGCGACGAACCGAGTCGCCGGGCTTCTTCAACCATTGCGTGAGCGTGGCGCTCTCCATGTCGGCGCCGAGGGACGGCAGGCGGAACTCGACCTGCATCAGGCCGCCCCGGCGCCGGCCAGCAGCTGTTTGACGGTCTCGACGACGCGCGCGGGGCTCGGCAGTGCGGCATCCTCTAGATGCTTGGGATAGGGCAGCGGCACCTCTGCCGTACAGACGCGTGCAACCGGCGCATCGAGATCGTAGAAGGCCTGCTCCACGATGCGGGTGGTGATCTCCGCGGCGATGCTGCCGCTGCGCCAGCCTTCGTCCACGATCACGGCGCGGTGTGTGCGCCGTACGCTGTCCATGATCGTGGCATCATCGAGCGGGCGCAGCGTGCGTAGGTCGAGCACCTCGGCGTCGATGCCGGCCGCGGCGAGCTGCTCCGCCGCCGCGAGACACTTGTGCAGACTGCCGCCGTAAGTAATGAGCACGACATCGCGCCCCGCGCGGCGCACGGCGGCGTGCTCGATGTCGACGCTCTCGAGTCCGGCCGTGAGCTCGCCTTCCATGTTGTAGAGAAAGATGTGCTCGAACAGCAGCACCGGATCCGGGCAGGCGAGGGCGGCGGCAAGCATGAAGCGCGCATCGTCGACCGTGCCGGGCGCCACCACCCGCAGGCCCGGGATGTGGGCGTACCAGCCTTCCAGACTGTGGGAGTGCTGGGCCGCGAGCTGGCGCCCCGCGCCGGTCGCCATGCGGATGACGAGCGGCACGCTGATCTGGCCGCCGGACATGTGACAGAGCGTGGCGGCATTGTTGAGAATCTGATCGAGCGCCAGTAGGCTGAAGTTCACTGTCATGATCTCGACGATCGGGCGTAGCCCGCTGATGGCGGCGCCGATGCCGGCACCGACGAACGCCGATTCCGACAGTGGGGTATCGCGGATGCGCTCCGGGCCGAACTCCTGCAGCAGACCCTTGGTGACGGCGTAGCAGCCGCCATAGCGGCCGACGTCCTCGCCCATGAGGAACACGCGTGCATCGGCCTGCAGTGCGCAGCGCAGCGCCTCGCGTGCCGCTTCTCGGTAGGTCATACGTACCGCCGCTGCGGCATTCGGCTCAGACACGGTTGGGCTCCGCGTACACGAAGCGCTCGAGTTCTGCCAAGGGCTCGAAGCCGGAGCGCTCGGCAAAATCGACCGCCGCTTCGACTTCAGCGCGGGCCTCGCCCTCGAGCCGCTGGTAATCGGTCTCGTCCATGAGGCCGAGCTCTTTGAGGCGCGTGGTCAGTGTGATCAGCGGTCCCTTCTTTTGCCATGCTTCGATCTCGGCCTTGTCGCGGTAGAGTTGTGCATCGAACATCGAATGGCCACGGAAGCGGTAGGTGCGCAGCTCGAGAAACACCGGTCCTTGTCCGCCGCGCACGTGTGCGACCGCGTTGCGTGCCGCATCCTCCACCGCGAAGACGTCCATGCCGTCCACGCTCCACGCCGCTAGGCCATAGTCGCGTGCCCTGGCGGACACGTCGGTCCGGGCTTCCGCCAGCTCGATCGCGGTGCCCATGGCGTACAGATTGTTCTCGCACAGGAACAGCAGCGGCAGACGCCACAGCGCGGCAAGGTTGAGCGACTCGTGAAACTCGCCTTCGGCTACCGCGCCGTCCCCAAACAAGCATGCCGTCACGCCCGACGTGCGCTTCAGCTTCTGAGCCAGTGCTAAGCCCAGCGCGAGCGGCAGACCGCCGCCGACGATGGCATTGCCGCCGTAGAACCGCTTATGGGCATCGAAAATGTGCATCGACCCGCCCCGCCCCCGGCTGGTGCCGCTCTCCTTGCCGTACATCTCCGCCATGAGAGGGTTCATCGCCAGGCCGCGGGCGATGGCGTGTCCGTGCTCGCGGTAGGTGGAGATCACGGCGTCGGCTGGCTCGAGCGCCTGCATCGTTCCCACGGCGACCGCTTCCTCGCCATTGCACAGATGCAGGAAGCCACGGATCTTCAGCTCACCGTACAGCTGCACGCAGCGATCCTCGAAGCAGCGGATGCGCAGCATCTCGCGCAGCAGGTGCAGTCCGCGCTCGCGCGTGACCGGCGCTGGTGGCGCCGCGTTCACGTGCCGGCCTCGAGTGTCGAAAGGTCGCCTTCGGGCAGACCCAGCTCACGGGCGCGCAGCAGCCGCCGCATGATCTTGCCGCTGCGAGTACGCGGTAGCGTGGCGGCAAAGGCGATCTCGCGCGGTGCCACCGCGGCGCCGAGCAGACGGCGCGCGTGCGCCAGGAGACCGCGGCGCAGCTCCTCGCCCGCTTGCACGCCGTCCTTGAGCTCGACGAAGGCTTTCACTGCCTGGCCAGCGATCGCATCGGGAACACCGATGACACCCACCTGCGCGACCGCCGGGTGGGTCATCAGGCTGCTCTCGACTTCGAAGGGGCTGATGAGATGACCGGCCGACTTGATCACATCGTCCGCCCGGCCGATGAACCAGAAATAGCCTTCGCGGTCGCGGCGCGCCAGGTCGCCCGCCAGATACCAGCCGTCGACGAACGCGGCGCGGTAACGGGCTTCCTCCCCCAAGTAGCCGCTGAACATGGAGGGCCAACCGGGACGCAGCGCGATCTCGCCGACGTCGTCGGGTGATTCGACGACCTCGAGCGTGCCATCGGCACGGTGGCGGACCACGCGCGCCTCGACCCCCGGTATCGCCCGGCCCATCGCCCCGGGCAGGACGTCGCAGGCGCAGAAATTCGCGATCATGATGGCGCCGGTCTCGGTCTGCCACCAGGTATCGTGGAACGGCATGCCGAAGGCCTGCATGCCCCACATGACCGCTTCAGCGTTGAGCGGCTCGCCGACGCTCAGCATGAGCCGCAAGTCGGGATAGGAATGTGCCTGCGCGAGTGCCGTGCCCGCCTTCATCAGCATGCGGATCGCGGTCGGCGCCGTATACCAGACATTGACGTGTTCCTCGGCGAGGATTTGATACCAGCGCTGTGGCTCGAACTCCTCGCAATCCACGATCAGGGTCGCACCCCGGGTAAGCGGCCCGATGACGCCGTAGGCAATTCCGGTCACCCACCCCGGGTCGGCCGTGCACCAGTAGATCTCCTGCGGATGCAGATCGAGCACCAGCTTGCTGGTGGCGTGCTGCGCAACGACCGCAGCGTGGTTGAGCGTCACGCCCTTGGGCATGCCGGTGGTACCGCTGGTGAAGTGCAGCAGCGCGACCTCGTCGTGGCGGGTCGCTACCGCGGCGTGGCTGTCGCTGGCGGTGCTCATGAGCGTGGCCAGGTCAGCCGTGCCCGCCGGCAGCTCGTGCGCGCCCGGCGCGCGCACGAGCAGCACGTGGCGCAGTTCCGGCAGTGCATCCCGGATCGGTGCAACCTTGCGGCGATAGAGCTCCTCGCTGGTCACCAGCACACGGGCGTGGCCGAGCTGCAGGCGTGTCCTGAGCGGCTCGGGCCCGAATGCAAAGAACAGCGAGCAGCACACCCCGCCAGCCCTGAGTGTGCCGAGCACGGCGGTGAACAGCTCGGGCGTGCGTCCGAGCAGCGTTGCGACGCACTCACCACGCGACACCCCTAGAGTGAGCAGTATGTTGGCGAAGCGGCTGCCGGCGCGCTGCAGCTCCGCGTAGGTCACATCCCGGCGCCGCCACTCACGGTCGATGAACCGTGCGGCGAGGCTGGTGCCGCGACCGGCTACGTGACGGTCCACGGCTTCGTACGCCATGTTGAGGCCGCCGCCCGCCATGGCCGACAGCTCGGCCCGCGCACCCTCCCAGGCGAACGAGCGGCAGGCGGCTTGATAGTCGGTGAGATAGGGAGTGAGGCGTTGTTTGCCGGGAACCTTGTGTATCGGCGCGAATGTCATCTGAAATATTCCCAGGCCGCCCCTCATTGTCAAAGCCCCGGCGGCGGCGTCCATCCGCGCAACTACGTATCTGAGGCGGTCGCGGCTCGCCGCAAAGCGCACACGCGTGAGTCAGCAGAGCTCGGCCAGCGCGGCACACAGCGCCGGCGCGTCCTCCTCGGGCTGATCCCAGGAAACGACCAGGCGCGCCTCGCCGGCGCTCTCCCCGCCCCAGTCGTAGAATTCGAAACCCGCCGCGCGCAGCCGTTCACGGCGCGCGACGCCCAGTTTGAGGAACACTTCGTTGGCCTCCACCGGGTGCAGCAGCGCCGCACCCGCGGCGCGCCCGATGTCCTGCGCCAGGCGGTTGGTCCGCTGCGCATTGCGCTGCCAGACGCCGCTGTCGACGTAGGCGAGCAGCTGCGCGGCAAGGTAACGCGATTTCGACTGCAGGTGGCCGGCGCGCTTGCGCCGCAGCTCGAAATCGCGCACCAGCGCCGGATCGAAGAACACCACCGCCTCGGCCGCGAGTGCGCCGTTCTTGGTCGCACCGAAGGACAGCACGTCCACGCCGGCGCGCCAGCTGATGTCTCCTGGATGACAGCCGAGGAACTCGAGCGCATTGGCGAAGCGCGCACCGTCGACGTGCACCTTGAGGCCGCGCGCATGGGCGAGCGAAGCGAGCTGCGCAACGTCGGCGGCGCGGTAGGCGGTGCCGAGCTCGGTGGCCTGGGTGAGCGACAGCGCCGCCGGCTGGACCGTGTGAACGTCGACGCGGTGCGCTGTCAGCGCCGCCTCCAGCGTCGCCGGCGCGATGCGGCCGTGCTCGCCGGGCAGCAGCACGAGCTGTGCGCCGCCGGAGAAGAATCCCGGTGCGCCGCACTCGTCGCAGGCGATGTGCGCTTCCTGATGCGCGAAGATCGCCCCATAGGGGGGCGCCAGCGTGGCGAGCGCCAGCGCGTTCGCCGCCGTACCGGTGGTCACGGCGAAGGCGCGCACCTCGGTGCCGAAAAAGCCACTCAGCGTGCGGTCGAGTCGTTGGGTCCATTCATCGTCGCCGTAGGCGCAGGCGAGACCGTGGTTGGCCGCCGCGACCGCGCTCAGGATCTCCGGGCAGGCAGTGCTGGTATTGTCGCTGAAGAATCGCATGCAGTCGGCTCCCCGGGATGCCTCGCGCTCAGTCGATGCGCCAGCGGAACGACCAGGCGCCGAACGCCAGGAAGGCCAGCGTGGTGATGCCCAGGAACAGCAGATTGGGCACGATCTGCGCCAGGCCCGCCCCGTCGAGCATGACCGCGCGCGCGGCATCGAGGATGTGGGTGAGCGGCAACACGTGCGCCAGCCACTGCACCCAGCGCGGTGAGCCTTCGAGCGAGAACCAGATCCCCGACAGCAGCATCATCGGCCAGGTCAGCAGGTTGAGAATGCCGCCCACCAGCTCCTCGCTGGAGAAGCGCGCGGCGACGGTCAGCCCGAGCGCGATCATCGACAGGGCGCCGAGCACGGCGAGCAGCACGAGCAGCGCCAGACTTCCGGCGCTGCGAAAGCCGATGATGGTGCCGATGCCCGCATACAGGATGATCGTCACGAACAGGATGAGGCCGAGACGCGAGAGTACCTGGGCGCTCAGGAACTCGAAAGCGCTGAGCGGGGTCGCGTGCAGGCGCTTGAGGAAGCCGCTCTTGCGATAGCGCAGCACGACGTAGCCGACACCGAACAGGCAGCTGAACATCATGTTCATGCCGAGGATGCCGGGGAACAGCCAGTCGACGTAGCGCAGCGCCGCACCGTTCACCGGCTGCCGGTGCGCGGTGGGCTGGGCGGCCAGCAGCAGCTTCTCCACCATGTAGCCCTTGGGCGAATCGGTGTTCACCCAGTAGGCCGGCGGCTGGCGCAGGTCGACCAGCAGGTCAATCTGCTGGTGCGTCAGCTTGTGCAGCGCCTCCTCCTGCGCCGGCATGGCGACGAACTCGACATAGCGCTCGCGCAGGAAGGGCTGGGCCTGGCTGTCGATGTGCGCCGCGAGCACCCCGACCTTGAACAGCGGCCGCGGCGGCCCGCCGAACACGAAGCCCATGCCGATCACTAGCATCACCGGCAGCAGCAGCGTGAAAAGCAGTGTGCCGCGGTCGCGCAGGAACTCGAGGTTGCGCGCGTGCAGCACCGACAGCATGCGTCTGATCACGCGCGCAGCTCCCGTCCGGTGAGTTCGAGGAACAGATCCTCGAGGTTGGCGGGGCGGATGCGCAGGTTGGTCAGCGGCACCTGCGCCGCCAGCAGCGTACGCAACGTCGCCTCGAGGTCATCGGTGGTGATTTCCACCCGATCGCTCGCCTCGAGGATCCGCAGCGGCAGCTGCCGCGCCCGCTCGGGAAACTCGTGCCGGGGCAGCTCCAGCAGCACCTCGGCGAAGTGCTCGCGCAGCAGGCGCCGCGGCGGGCCCTGGGCGACGATGCGGCCGCGGTCCAGGATGACGATCTCCTCGCACAGCAGCTCCGCCTCTTCCATGTAGTGCGTGGTGAGAATGATGGTCTTGCGCTGCGCCTTGATCGATTCGACCAGCTCCCAGAAATTACGGCGCGCCTGCGGGTCGAGGCCGGTAGTCGGCTCGTCCAGGAACAACACCGTCGGGTCGTTGACCAGGGCGATGGCGAGCAACAGGCGCTGCTGCTGCCCGCCGGAGAGCTTGCGGCTGTCGCGGCCGGCGAGCTTGTCGAGCGCGCACAGGCGGATCACCTCATCGACCGCGAGGCCGCGGGCATAGAGGCCGCGAAACAGCGCGATGCACTGGCGCACGGTGAGGAAGTCCTGCAGCGCGGTCTTCTGGAAGAGAATGCCGGCTTCCTCGCGAAAGCGCGCCCCGAGCGGCTCGCCGCGAAAGCGCACCTCGCCGGAGGTGGGCGGCAGGATCCCCTCCATGATCTCCACGGTGGTGGTCTTGCCGGCCCCGTTGGGCCCGAGCAAGCCGAAGCAGATGCCCGGCGGCACGCTGAACGACACGCCTGCCACGGCGGTCGTGGCGGGGTACTGCTTGACGAGGTCGCGAACTTCGATGATGGCTGTGGTCACGGTGCGGTCGGCTGAGTTCGCTTCCGGCGCCAGCACCGGCCCGGCCGGAAGTGTACCATCAGCCGCATGAACACCCGCCAGTACGACAAGTCCGAGCGCGTCGAGCTCGCCGACGAGGCCGTGCACTGGGATCTCGGTTCCTCGCTTTCCTACGGAGACTACCTGCAGCTCGACAAGCTGCTCTCCGCGCAGAAGCCGCAGTCCAACCAGCACAACGAGATGCTGTTCGTCATCGTGCACCAGGTATCGGAGCTGTGGATGCGGCTGATGCTGCACGAGCTCACGGCGGCGCTCGAGTGCGTGCGCCGCGATGATCTCGATCCGGCGCTGAAGATGCTGGCGCGCATCTCGCGTACCCAGACGCAGCTGCTGACCGTGTGGGACGTGCTCTCGACGATGACACCCTTCGAGTATTCGGCGTTTCGCAACGACCTCGGGCGCTCGTCCGGATTCCAGTCGCTGCAGTACCGGCTGCTCGAGTTCCTGTTCGGCAACAAGAATGCCGAGATGGTGACCGTACACAA
Organism: Steroidobacteraceae bacterium; assembly: GCA_035625615.1. Classification (GTDB taxonomy): domain Bacteria; phylum Pseudomonadota; class Gammaproteobacteria; order Steroidobacterales; family Steroidobacteraceae; genus 13-2-20CM-66-19. Next base: position 19,750 of record DASPPI010000074.1, read on the forward strand.
GCGCGACCCGGTCGCCTATGAGACCCTGAGGCGCGCGCTCGCCGAGCCGTCGCTTTATGACGAGGTGCTGCGGCTCCTAAGCCGCCGCGGCTACGGTATCCCGGAAGATCACCTGGTGCGGGACTTCAGCGAGCCCTATCAGGCGAGCAAGCAGGTGGCGGGCGCGTGGCTCGGCGTCTACCACAACGCCGACCAGGGCTGGGATCTGTACGAGCTCGCCGAGCGGCTGGTCGATCTCGACCACAATTTCCAGCTATGGCGCTATCACCACCTGAAGACAGTGGAGCGCATCATCGGCTACAAGCCCGGGACCGGAGGTACCGGAGGAGTCTCCTACCTCGCCAAGGCGCTCGAGCTGAAGTTCTTCCCGGAGCTCTGGCAGATCCGCACGTCGATGTGAGCGGCCGCGGTCCCGCCCCTGCGGACTAGCGCGCGCCCGCCGTGACCGGCGAGTCGCGGTAGTAATCGGGGAACAGCGTCCTCAAGTTTTTGATCTTGGGCAGGTCGTTGATCACGATGTAGGGATAGTGGGGATTCTTCAGGTAGAAATCCTGATGATAGCCTTCCGCCGGATAGAAGCCGTTGAGCGCATCGACCCTCGTGACGATCGGCTGGGGGAACACCTTGTCCTTATCGAGCTGCGCAATGTAGCTCTCGGCGATGTGCCGTTGCGTGTCATCCGCGTAAAAGATCACCGAGCGGTACTGCGTGCCGACATCCGGTCCCTGGCGATTGAGTTCGGTGGGATTGTGCGCCACTGAAAAATAAATCTGCAGGAGCTCGCCGTAGCTCAGCTCGCCCGGATCGAAGACCACCTGTACCGATTCAGCGTGGCCGGTGCGGCCCGTGCCGACTTCCTGGTACTCGGCCGTGCCGCGCGCGCCGCCGGAATATCCGGCCAGCACCTCGTGCACGCCACGGACGTGCTCGAAGACCCCCTGCAAGCCCCAGAAGCATCCGCCGGCGAGCACGGCGACCTGCGGCTTGCCCTGGGCCTTGGGGTTGTCGAGCGCCGGCGCCGGGATGACGACCGGTGGCTCGGCGCGCGCTGTCGCGGCCAGCCAGCCGACGCCCGCTACCGTTAGCACTGCGACAATCGCACTCAATAATTTGTTTGCCGACATGGCTCCGTCCTCTTACAGCCGCGCATCAACCCCGGGCGGCGAAGTTCAAGGCAACCGAATTCATGCAGTAGCGCAGCCGGGTCGGTCGCGGGCCGTCGTCGAACACGTGACCGAGGTGCGCATCGCAACGCCTGCAGGAAACCGCGACGCGCTGCATGCCGAGGCTGTTGTCGCCGCGCTCGACGACGTTGAGGCGCGAGATCGGCTGCCAGAAGCTCGGCCAGCCGGTGCCGGAGTCGAACTTGGTTCTCGAGTCGAACAGCATCGTAGCGCAGCAGATGCAGGAGTAGAGACCGTCGGCGTGATTCTTGTCGTAAGCGCCGCTGAAGGCAGGCTCGGTTCCTTCGTGGCGGGTGACGGTATAGGCCAGCAACGACAGCTGCTGGCGCCATTGCGTATCCGTCTTGTTGATCCGCGGCACGCTCGCAGTCGCCTTGCTCCGGCCGTCGGCGGTGAATTCCTCGATGGTCACGTATTCGCCCGAACTCCCGCCCGACAGCAGCCCAGCGCTCGCTCTCCGGGGCGCATTTGCGGCGACGCCCAGTGAGAGTGCGTAGCGGAGGACGACTCTGCGTGACAGGTATTCACCGTGCCGGTGGCTCATGGCTAATCTCCGTCAGCCGAAGGTAAAAGAGTACGCCTGTGCACCGGGATCGAGGAATTGGATCGCGAAGGTGTGCACGGCACCCGGATGACTCTGGCGAAGCAGCTGATAGAGGCGCTGCTCGCGTACGCTGCCTGTCCCGTCAGCCTGCACGTCGCCGCCCCGATCCGCGTCCGGTACGTGGCCATCGATCGTGACCCGGAAGCGAACCGGATGGGTCGGGTCGCTTGGGCCGAGGACCAGGTGCAGATCGCGCGCCTGGAAACGAAACACGATTCCCGCGCCGGCGCTGAGCGCCACGGCTCGCTCGCCTTCAACGCGCCAGGCTCCAGTTAGGGCCCAGTGATTGAGTTGCAGCTCCGGCGGCGCGGAATACCGGTGAGGCGCATCGCTCACGGCGCCGCCGGGGGAGACAAAGTTCGCGGCACGCTCATAACCGATATAGGTCTCAGGCGAGCCGACATTGCTTTCGTCCGATGCCGCCTGCACCCCGGTGCCTTCAGTGGCTGCGGCTTCGGCGGCCAGATGACTCGCTCCCGCTTCCACGAGCAGCTGCCGTATCAGCTCTTCGGACTGCGCATACTCGCCTTCGCCGAAATGATGGCCACGAATCTGTCCCTGCGCGTCGATGAAATAGTGCGCCGGCCAGTAGTGATTGTTGAAGCCCTGCCAGATGGCGTAGTTGTTGTCGAGGGCTACCGGGTACTTGATCCCGAGCTCGTGGACGGCACGCTCGACATTGGCCTCGTTCTTCTCGAACGCAAACTCGGGCGCGTGCACGCCGATCACCACGAGTCCCTGACCGCCGTAACGCTCGTACCAACTTCTCACGTGCGGCAGAGCGCGCAGGCAATTGATGCAGGAATAGGTCCAGAAATCGATGAGCACCACCTTGCCACGCAATTCCTGGCGCATGAGGGGAGGGGAGTTAAGCCACGCCACTGCGCCGCTGAGTGAAGGCAGCTGCCCCTCCACCGGCAGCACGCGATCCGGCACCGCTTCACGGGCGGTCATGAGGTCACCGCCCGTCGCGCCGGTCATGGCGCCGCTCATCGTGCCGGTCATGGTTCCGGTCATCGTGCCGGTCAAGGTGCCTTGCATCGCCATCGAACCGCTGGCCTGCGCGGGGGCAATGTGGTCGATCAGCGTCTGCTCAAGCCGGCTGGTGTTGGCCGTGGAGAGGCGCGTGAGTGCGCCGGTGTCCCACCCGAGTGCGATGGCTGCCACGGCCGCCAGTACGGCAACCCCGAGGGCGCGCCGCACCCACTCGCCGGCACCCAGCGAGCGTTTCATCGCCGTGAACACGCGGGTGCTGGCTGCGGCAGCGATGCCCAGCGAGGTGACAGCGCCGGCCGCGTAGGCGAGGAGGAGGAGGGTGGTTGCCGGGCTCGGGCCGTGGAGCGCCGCGGCCGTGAGAATCAAACCGAGGATCGGACCTGCGCAGGGCGCCCACAGAAAACCGGTCGCAATGCCGAGGACCAGCGATCGACCGATGCCGTGCGCTCCCGGGGTAGAGTCGGCTGCCAGGCGGGCACCGAAGGCGACCAGCGGTCGCGTGATCCAGTCGGCGAATCGGTGCGACAGCAAGGCAAGCGCGCTCACCGCCAGCACGACCATTGCCGCGATGCGGCCGTAGTCGTTGACATGCACCGCCCAGGCGCCGCCGACTGCCGCCAGAGTTGAGATGGCGGCGAAAGTGGCCGCCATGCCGATCAACAGCGGCAGCGTGCTACGCGCGAATGGCTGGTCGGTGCGGGCGAGAACGAATGGCAGGACCGGCAGAATGCACGGACTCACGATGGTCAACGCGCCGCCGAGAAATGCCAATGCCGCAACGATCAATTCACGCTCCTTAGCTTAACAAGCTGACGCCGCGCAGCGCCGCCGCGCAAGGCGGGCCGTACTCGCCCGCACAGTCCGACACCTAATAGACCCGGCCGGTGTTGCCGTTATTGCAAGCCGCCACGGCAGGAGCCCGTCAGCGCCACGTGAGGCTGGCCATCCCGCGGCGCACCGCCTCGCGCCTGGCGCGGGCCGAGCCGTTCACCAACGCCGCGCGATCCGCAAGTGCCAGATGATCCAGATCGCTCGCGGCGTTGGCGTACGCCACGATGGGCAGTCCCGGATACTCAAGGCGCAGCGCCTGGACGTAGCGCGCCTTCTCGGGGCCGCGCAGATTCGGCGTGGCGAGCCGGCCGGTCAGCCGACTCCCGTCCCATTCGACTCCGGTGCACAGAGTCCGTACAAATCCGAGCGCCCGGCCGACGGCCGGTACGTAAATATCGGGGCTGGCGCTCATGAGTACAAGCGTGTCCCCCGCCTCACGATGGGCGTCGGCGGCGGCGACCGCATCTGCGAACAACCCGCGACGGATGAGCTTCGGGACGAACACCGCGGTCCACGCTTCGAGCTCCTCGCGCGTGCGGCCGGCGAGCACCGCGCGCAGCCAGGCGGACTTCAGCTCCCCGTGCCCGATGCGCCCGAGCGCAAAGCCGGTGAGCGCAGGCAGCGCCTGCGGCAGGCGCCATACGCGGCCAGGATGCTGCCGGAGAAAACCGGCGAGATAGGCAGCAAGCGTGTCGTGACGCGTGATCGTGCCGTCCAGATCAAACAGCGCGAGCACGCGCTCCGCGGAGGCGGCGCTGCGCCCGGCGCGGGCGGGGTCCGCTTCGCTCAGGCCGCGCCGCCTGTCGCGGCGAGCTGCCGCAGCACGAACTGCAGAATCCCGCCGTGGCGGTAATACTCGCGCTCCTTCGGCGTGTCGATGCGCAGGCGCGCCTTGAACTGCACTGCCCTTCCTCCGGGCGGCGTCGCCGTGACGCTCACCGCGCTGGCATCGGGCTGGCCGAGACCGGTGATGTCGAACAGCTCGCGCCCGCTGAGGCCGAGGGAGGCCACGCTCTGTCCCGGCAGGAACTGCAGCGGGGCGACACCCATGCCGATGAGGTTGGAGCGATGGATGCGCTCGAAGCTCTCGGCGATGACCGCCTTCACCCCGAGCAGCATCGTGCCCTTGGCGGCCCAGTCGCGCGAGGAGCCGGTGCCGTACTCCCGTCCCGCGAGCACCACGAGCGGCGTGCCTTCCTGCCGGTAGCGCATGGCGACGTCGTAGATCGACCCCTGCTCGCCGTCAGGGAGGTGGACCGTCACGCCGCCCTCGACTCCCGGCACCATGAAATTCCGCAGCCGGATGTTCGCGAACGTGCCGCGCATCATGACTTCGTGATTTCCGCGGCGCGCGCCGTAGGAATTGAAATCCTTCGGCTCGACGCCCTGCGCGACGAGATAGCGCGCCGCCGGGCTGTTGCGCGAGATGTTGCCGGCCGGCGAGATGTGATCCGTGGTGACCGAGTCACCGAGCACTGCGAGCACGCGTGCACCGCGCACGTCGGCGAGCGCCGCGGGCGTCATGGTCATGCCTTCGAAATAGGGCGGGTTCTTGACATAAGTGGACTTCGCGTCCCAGCTGTAACGCTGACCGGCGGGTACCTGGATGTTGGCCCAGTTCTCATCGCCCTTGAAGACGCTCGCGTAGCTATGACGGAACATCTGCGAGTCGATTGAGCGGCGCTGCAGATCCTGCACTTCGGCATCGCTCGGCCAGATGTCGGATAGGCGTACCGGCTTGCCGTCTTTGTCGGTGCCGAGCGGCTCGCTGGTGAGATCGATGTCGAGCGTTCCGGCGAGCGCGTACGCCACGACGAGGGGCGGCGAGGCGAGGAAGTTCATGCGCACTTCCGGATGCACGCGCCCCTCGAAGTTGCGGTTGCCCGAGAGCACCGAGCAGGCGGTGAGGTCGCCGGATTTGACTGCGGCGGAGATCTCGGGCTTCAGCGGACCGCTGTTGCCGATACAATTGTGCGCACAAACCGTGCCTGCGACGAACGCCTGCAGGTCATCCACTGTTAGATCAAACACCGGACGGTGTCCCGCTGGGCGCCGATCCGCGATCTGAAGCGAGAGAGTGGGGAGTGTCAGGCAATCCTTTTCGAGGCAATATCGTCTGGCTCCCTTAGCCGTTTCTCGGGGTTGCAGCCGCCCGAACCACTCCCGTGCACCGATTTGTCGGAAAACCTCGACAGGAGAGGGGAACTCGTAGCCGTCGCCATGTAGCCGTCTGAAACGCCGCCGTTCAGGGTGGGGCAGACTGCCGAAGTGCTCGTAACCTTCGAGTAGAGCGAAATGTGGGAACAGCGTGGTCTCGCGTGTCATCAGCTCCGCGGCGGCCGTCCGGCGCGCTTGCTGAAAGCTGAAATCGTAGTTCTGATGCAGCGCTTCTAGCCGATCTACCATCCAAAGGCGATGTCGATTGATCGTGTCGATCGTACGCCAGTACACCGCGGCGGCACTCGCTCGCAAAGCTTTGTCCACGCAATAACGAAAACCGACGCGCTCCACAAACGAGAGCCCCTCGGGAAGTACCAGACGGACTTCGAAGCGTGCCGCACCATCGGTGGCTGCCGGATAACTGGATCGTGAACGCCGCGGCGAATAAGTGTAGAGCTGTGCCCCCCTGGCCTTGACGCCGCAGCGCACCAACAGCTGGATGATTTGCTGCATGACTTGCTTTAGCGCTTCAAGGTGTTCGGGTTTGGCGCTCTGGGAATAGCCCAGCGGCCCCAGCGCTGCGCCCTCTTCGCCGATACCCTGACGCCGTAGTACCGGCGCGTGTCCATCCGCACCGAAAAGGCTTCCAAGGAACTCGCGCACCATTGCGATCGGGCATTCAGGCTGCAGCACGAACTCCGGCAGTGTCGGAGCCTGATGGATGCACTGCCCGGTCCGCACACCGGCCAACTTAGTGATCGAGTCAGTCAACTCTTTCGGGACCACGATGGCCCATTTGCGAGCATCGTACTGTCCGGCGGCCGGACGCTTGCCGGTAAGCAACTCGATATCATTCAACACCGCTTGGCGGTCGAGCGCTTGGCCGACGTTCATGCGGCCCTGACCGGCGCGGCTGATCGAGCCGTCACTGATCAGGTGACCGACTAGGCGCGCGAACGCGAGCGCGCGTGAGCGCTCGTGTTCATTCGCCAGGCCAAAAGTCAGATCACCGGCGGCCAGCTGATAGCCGGCCTCGTCCGCACCAGGCTCGTCAAGCGGTGCTTCGAGCCCCGCGAGGACACGGTCGCGCCCAACGACCAGTTGATCCGCCCGCACCCACCGGCCGTCCGTGCAGCGGATCTCGTGATCCGGGGTGCAGACGAGCGTGCGGCCATCCTGCAGCACGAGCGACACGCATTCGCGCTCGCCTTGCACCATCATCTCTGTCTGCGTCGCCACATCTAGCCGGCCCTCGCTCGTGGGGCCCCACACTCTAGCGCCGCCTGCCCTGGGCATCTGCTCGATGCGGCGGCTCGTGCCATCGGCGAGCAGCACTGGCGTTCCCGCCGCGATACACGTAGTGCATCCGTAGCCGACCAGATCAAAGCCCACGGCGGCAAGATCCTCGAGCACCCCGGCCTTGGCGAAGTAGTCCGTCACCACCCGCGAGCCGGGCGCGAGGCTGGTCTTCACCCACGGCTTGGCGCGCAGGCCGCGCTCGCGCGCTTTGCGCGCGAGGAGCCCGGCGCCGAGCATGACCGAGGGGTTGGAGGTGTTGGTACAGCTGGTGATCGCGGCGATCAGCACCGCGCCGTCCGTGAGCTCGTAGCTGTGCCCGTTGAGGGACACGGGAGCTGCGCCTTTGGCGGGACCGCCGCGCGCGCTGCGCTCTTCGGCAGTCTTCTTGGCGCTCGCCTGATACACCTGCCGCGCCGATCGCAGCGGCACCCGGTCCTGCGGCCGGCGCGGTCCGGCGAGGCTCGGCTCGACCTTAGCGAGATCGAGCTCGAGCTCGTCGGTGTAGCGGGCCGGCGTGGCGCCCTGGTTGCGCCACAGGCCCTGCGCCTTGGCGTACGCGCTCACCAGCTCGAGCCGCTCGCGCGGCCGCCCAGACAGCTCCAGGTAGCGCACCGTCTCCGCGTCGATCGGGAAGATGCCGCAGGTGCTGCCGTACTCGGGCGCCATGTTGGCGATGGTGGCGCGGTCGGCGAGCGGCAGGTTGCCGAGGCCGTTGCCGAAGAACTCGACGAACTTGTCCACCACGCCTTTCTTGCGCAGCATCTCCGTGACGGTGAGCACCAGGTCGGTGGCGGTGGCCCCGGGCTGCAGCCGCCCCTCGAGGCGAAAGCCGATGACCTGCGGAATCAGCATGGTCACCGGCTGGCCCAGCATGGCGGCCTCGGCCTCGATGCCGCCCACGCCCCAGCCGAGCACGCCCAGCCCGTTGATCATGGTGGTGTGCGAGTCGGTGCCGACCAGCGTGTCGGGATAAGCGCGGCGGCTGCCGTTCGACTGCGTATCGAAGATCACCCGCGCCAGATACTCGAGGTTGACCTGGTGAACGATGCCGGTGTTGGGTGGTACGACCGCGAAGTTACGGAACGCCGTCTGTCCCCAGCGCAGGAAGGCGTAGCGCTCGCGGTTGCGCGCGAACTCGATGGCGGTATTGGCGGCCAGTGCCCGCGGTGAGCCGTACTCGTCGACCTGCACCGAGTGATCGATGACCAGCTCGGCGGGGTTGAGCGGGTTGACGCGCTCGGGGTCGCCGCCGAGGCCCACGATGGCATCGCGCATGGCCGCAAGGTCCACCACGCACGGCACGCCGGTGAAGTCCTGCAGGATCACGCGCGCCGGCGTGAAGGCGATCTCGTGCGAGGGAGCCGCGCCCGGATCCCACGCCAGCAGCGCTTCGATGTCGGCGCGGGTGACGCTGACGCCGTCTTCGAAGCGCAGCAGATTCTCGAGCAGGATCTTCAGCGAGTAGGGCAGGCGTGCCAGCTTGTCCTGCGGCAGGGCCGCCAGGCTCCAGATCTCGTAGGTGCGCTCACCGACGCTCAGGGTCGAGCGCGCCCGGAAGCTGTTGATCATGCGTGTCTCCGCCGTGAGCGCGCAATTATATCGGCCGGCGGCCGGGGCCGCTGCCTCGGCCTCAGGCGGCGGCGCACTGGCGCGGCGCCGGTGTGACGTCCTCGATGACCGCACCGCCGAGACAGCGCTCGCCCTCGTACGCGACCGCGTACTGGCCGGGTGTCACGGCACGCTGCGGCTGGGCAAACACGATATGCGCGCTGCCGTCGGCGCGCGGCTCGAGCACCGCTTCCTGATCGCGCTGGCGATAGCGCACCTTGACGGTGCAGCGTGCCGCCGCCTGGCGCGGCGGCGCGAGCCAGTGCCACGGGCCGGTGGTGAGCGCGCAGCTCGCGAGCCGCACGTGATCGTGGCCCTGCACGACGATGAGCGCGTTGCGCGCGGCGTCCTTGGCGGCCACGTACCACGGCTGCTCGGCGTGCCCCGGGCGGCCGCCGATGTGCAGGCCGGCACGCTGCCCGAACGTGTAGAAGGCGAGGCCTTCATGCGTGCCGAGCCGTTCGCCCTCGGGGGTCTCGATGGGCCCCGGAGTGCGCGCGAGGAAGCGCGCTAGGAATTCGCGAAACGGCCGCTCGCCTATGAAGCAGATACCGGTGCTGTCGGGCTTGTCGAACACCGGCAGGCCGGCGCGGCGCGCGCGCTCGCGCACGGCAGCTTTGTCGAGCTCGCCGAGGGGCATCAGCGTGCCGGCGAGCTGGGCGCGCGGCACGGCGTGCAGGAAATAACTCTGGTCCTTGGCCTCACTGCGTGCGCGGCACAGGGCCACGCCGTCGGGCGCCTGCCGCAGCCGTGCATAGTGCCCGGTGGCGAAGTGCGATGCCCCGAGTCGCCGCGCCCAGGTCAACGCCACCCCGAACTTGATCTCGCGGTTGCACAGCACGTCCGGATTGGGCGTGCGCCCGGCGCGGTGCTCGCGCAGGAAATGCGCAAAGACGCGCTCGCGGTACTCGCGGGCGAAGCTGGCGCGGTGCAGGGGAATGCCGAGCTCGGCAGCGACCGCGCGTGCGTCCTGGAAGTCGCGGGCGGCAGTGCAGTAGCCGTCGTCATCCTCTTCCCAGTTGCTCATGAAGAGCCCCTGCACGTCCCAGCCCGAGTCCTTCAGCAGCAGCGCCGCGACCGCCGAGTCCACGCCCCCGGAGAGTCCCACGATGACGCGGGAACCAGGCGGGGGCGGAAGCAGCGACGGTGCGGACACGGCCGCGATTCTAACGCAGGGCGCCGGTCGTCTCCGCCCCCGCACTCCCCCGCGGCCGGAATTCGGGCGAACGCCCGCAGGTCGCTGCAGGCCGGGATGCCGGGGCGGTCAGAGCCCGACGGCGGTGACCGCCGTGCCGGTGGAGCCGGGGGCGGTTGCCGCGAGGCGGGCGGCGCTCTGCACGTCGAGGTCGGCGACGCACTCGAGTGTGCGGCGCGTACCGCTCAGGTAATCGTGCACACAGCGCAGCACCAGCGGGCTGCGCAGCTGCGAGCCGCGCTGCTCGATCTCGTCCGGCGTCAGCCAGTGCGTGCGCACGATGCCGCGGTCGAGCCGTTGTCCGGCGTCGTGGTCGATGACCGGGCCGGTGAAGGCGAAGCGCAGGACCGAGCGGCCGCTGGCGGGATTGCGCCACAGGTAGACGCCGACCAGCGCCTGCGGCTCGAAGCGCCAGGCCGTCTCCTCGCGCGTCTCGCGCACCACGGCGGCGATCAGTGTCTCGCCGCGCTCGACGTGACCGGCGGGTTGATTGAAGACCAGGCGGCGGTTGATACGCTCCTCGACGAGCAGAAACCGCCCGGCGGTTTCCGCCACGGCCGCGACGGTGATGTCGGGTGCGTGCGCCACGTCCGCAATTGTAGCCGTCGGCGGCAGGACGGTCGGCAGCACACTGCAGGCGGGGCGGGCGGCTCAGCCGCGTCGCGAGGCGCGCAGGCCGTGGTCGGCGGCGCTGGCGTTCCACACCTGATCGAATTCCTGCAGGTACAGGCGGGCGGCGGTGGGATTGTTGATGTCGGCCACGCCGTCCCAGGTGTCGGCACGCAGGCGGTAGACGATCGCACGGTCATCGGCGATGAGATAGGCGGACGCGCGCTGCGGAGCCTGCGCCGCGACGTAGCGGATATCGATGCAGCTCGACAGGCGGCGCCCCATGGCGACGAAGCGGTTGCTGTCACGCATGACGCGTGTCGGCTCGGCGAGCAGTACGCGCACCTTGGAGAAGCTGCGCGTGAGCACAAAATGCTTGATGACCTCGAGGAAGGCGGTCTGGTCGTACAGTTCGGGCTCGAGATCGGGCGTGTAGATGGATATGAGTCGCTGCGCGGTGGCGGCGATCTCGTTGACCGCCGCGCGCACCTCGGCGAGGGAGGTGAGCACGGTCAGTGTCTCGGTGCCCTGGCGAGCGGTGGCGGCACTGCCGCCGCTGTTGGTGGACTCCGGCGCATAGCGCGCGTTGGCGAGCTGCGCCAAGGCGCCGTTGAGATCAAGTTCCCCGGTTATTGCCAAGCGTCCCGCCCCGGATCACCTGCACGGGAGGCAGGTTCCAAGTGATCTTAGTAACGGGCCTCGGGATTGCATTGCCGAACCGGTCACGGTTTAGGGGGCCGGGAGCCCCGCAGTAAGTCAAAAGCGAGGGCTGGTTCGCACTTTTAAACCCTGCCGCCGCCGGGGCAGCACTGCCCCGCGGAACGCCGCGCCGACCCCGGCCGGCGCGCGGCGTCGAGGCGAACACCGCGCTCAGATGCGGCGGGCCAGCTCGGCAGCCAGCCCGGTATAGCCGGCCGGCGCGAGGCTGCGCAGGCGGGTCTTCTCGGCCTCGCTCAGCGGCAGGCCGTCGATGAAGGACGCGAGCGATGCGGCATCGACGCTGCGGCCGCGCGTGAACTCCTTGAGCCGCTCGTAGCCGCCGGGCACGCCGGCCGCGCGCAGCACGGTCTGCACGGCCTCTCCCAGCACCTCCCAGGCGGCGGTGAGATCCCCGGCCATGAGCTCGGGATTCGGCTCGACCTTAGCGAGGCCCCGTCCGAGGGCGTTCCAGGCGATGAGGGTATGGCCGAGCGCCACCCCGAGGTTGCGCAGTACCGTCGAGTCGGTGAGATCGCGCTGCCAGCGCGACACGGGGAGCTTGTCGGCGAAGTGGCGCAGCAGCGCGTTGGCGACCCCGCAGTTGCCTTCGGCGTTCTCGAAATCGATCGGATTCACCTTGTGCGGCATGGTCGAAGAGCCGACCTCACCGGCGACCGGCGCCTGGCGCAGATAACCGAGCGAGATGTAGCCCCACAGGTCCCGGCACAGATTGATGCACACGACGTTCGCCGCGGCGAGGGCATCGCAATACTCGCCGATCCAGTCGTGCGGCTCGATCTGGGTCGTCCAGCCGTTGTACTCGAGCCCGAGCGACGTGACGAACGCGCGCGCCACGGCCGGCCAGTCGACGCCGGGCAGCGCTGCGACGTAGGCGTTGAAGTTACCGACCGCGCCGTTCCACTTGCCGAGGATGCTCACCGCAGTCCAGCGGCGCTGCACGCGGCCGAAGCGTGCGGCAAAATTCGCCAGCTCCTTGCCGAGGGTGGTCGGGCTGGCAACCTGTCCGTGGGTGCGGGCCGGCATGGGGCAATCGGCATAGCGGTGCGCGAGGGCGGTGAGCTCCTCGGTGCGGGCGGCGAGTACCGGCAGCAGCGTCGCGCGTGCCGCCTGCAGCATGCGTGCGTAGGCGAGGTTATTGATGTCCTCGGAGGTGCAGCCGAAATGCACCAGCTCGAGTGTCGCCACGCCCGCTCCGGCGGCCGTCAGCTGCCCGCGCACGTAGTACTCGACCGCCTTGACGTCGTGATTGATGCGCGCCTCGATGGTCTTGACCGCCGCCGCTGCCGAGGGCTCCGGGGCCTGCGCCAGCTGCCGCACCCGCTCGCGCACCGCGGCGGAGAGCTGCGCGCCGGGGAGCTCGGGCAGCGCCGCGCTCAGATGCAGCAGCCAGTGCGCCTCGATGCGGATGCGCTCACGGATGAGTGCCGCTTCGGAGAGCAGCGCGCGCAGCGCAGCGGTGGCGGCATGGTAGCGCCCGTCGAGCGGCGAGAGAGCCTCGAGCGCTGGCAGGGAATCGCTCGGCTGACCGGACATGCGTTAAGCGCCGCCTCGAAGTGCTAGGATTTGCATCATAACGCAACGGTCATCCGGCCGGCGTTCCAGCGCGGAGTTTGTGTGCATGACGAATTCCTACCGGATCGAACGCGACAGCATGGGCGAGATCAAAGTGCCCGCTGACGCGCTGTGGGGTGCGCAGACGCAGCGTGCGGTCGAGAATTTTCGCATCAGCGGCCGTCCGCTGCCGCGCGCCTTGATCGGCGCGCTCGGCCTGGTGAAGCAGGCAGCGGCGCGCGCGAACCGCACCCTCGGTCTGCTCGAGGCCTCCGTGGCGCAGGCGGTGGAGGCCGCGGCGGCGGAGGTTGCCGCCGGGCACCACGATGAGCAGTTCCCGCTCGATGTGTTTCAGACCGGCTCCGGCACGAGCAGCAACATGAACGCCAACGAGGTCATCGCAGCGCTCGCCAGCCGCCGGCTCGGACAGGCCGTGCACGCCAATGACCATGTCAACATGTGTCAGAGCAGCAACGACGTCATCCCGACGGCCATACACCTGAGCGCCGCGCTGACAGTGCACCGCGAGCTCATCCCGGCGCTCGGACATCTGCGCGTGACGCTCGAGCGCAAGGAGCGTGAGGTGGCCGGAGTCGTCAAGACCGGCCGCACTCACCTCATGGATGCCATGCCGGTGACGCTCGCACAGGAGCTGTCGGGCTGGCGGGCGCAGATCGAGCAGGGCATCGCGCGGCTGGAGGCGGTCGAGCCGCGGCTGCTGGCATTGGCACAGGGGGGCACGGCCGTCGGCACCGGCATCAACGCGCATGCGGATTTCGGCCGGCGCTTCTGTGCCGAGCTGAGCGGCCTGACCGGGCTCGCCTTCGTTCCGGCGCACAACTACTTCGAGGCCCTTTCCACGCAGGACACCGCCGTCGAGCTCTCGGGCCAGCTCAAGGTGATCGCGGTGAGCGTGATGAAGATCGCCAACGACCTGCGCTGGATGAACAGCGGCCCGCTCGCCGGTCTCGCCGAGATTGCGCTGCCGGCGCTGCAGCCCGGCAGCAGCATCATGCCCGGCAAGGTCAATCCGGTCATACCCGAGGCGAGCGCCATGGTCGCGGCGCAGGTGATCGGCAACGACGTCGCCATCACGGTCGCCGGCCAGTCGGGCAACTTCCAGCTCAACGTGATGCTGCCGTTGATCGCGGAGAATCTGCTGGAGAGCATCCGCCTGCTGGCCAGTGTCGCGCGGGCACTCGCCGACCGCGCGATCGCCGGCTTCAAGGTCAATACGGCGCGCCTCGCCGAGGCGCTCGAGCGCAACCCCATCCTGGTGACTGCCCTCAATCCGGTGATCGGCTATGAGAAAGGCGCCGCCATCGCCAAGAAGGCCTATGCGGAGGGTCGCCCGATCCGCGAGGTGGCGCAGCAGATGACCGGCCTGCCGCGCGAGCAACTGGCGAAGCTGCTCGACCCGGCCGAGCTTACGACCGGCGGCATCAAGGGCGGCAGCAGCGGCGGGGGCTGAGCGCGAAGGCGGTGGCGATGCAGGATGCAATCGGCGGCAACGACGCTGCCCGGGCGACCGCCGCACGAGGCGACTGGGCACAGATCATCCGCGCACGGCTCGCCGGATCGCAGCCGCGCCACCGCCCGGAGGACTGGCTGATGCCCGCGCTGTGGCAGCCGGGCAGCAACGAGTACCGGCGGTTCTTTCCCAGCGAGCCGGTACCTGCGGCCGTGCTTATCCCACTGGTGGAGCGTCCCGAGCTCACCATGCTGTTCACGCAGCGCGCCACGCAGCTGCGCAATCACGCCGGGCAGATCAGCTTTCCCGGGGGCCGGATCGAGGCCGGCGACGGCACTCCCAAGGCTGCGGCGCTGCGCGAGGCTCGCGAGGAGATCGGACTGGACGAGCGCTTCATCTCGGTGATCGGCTATCTGCAGGACCACCTGGTGGTCACCGGCTTTCGCGTTACGCCGGTGGTGGCCTTCGTTCAGCCCGGCTTCGAGCTGCTGCTGGCGAGCGAGGAGGTGGAGGATACCTTCGAGGTTCCGGTGAGCTACCTGTTCGATCCGGCCAACCACGTCGTGCACCGGCGCCGCGGCCTCAGCGGTGAGTGGATCGACTTCCGTGACATTCCTTTCGGTGAGCGCACCATCTGGGGCGCCACGGCGGGCATGCTGCTCACGCTGTATCGGCTGTGCACCGGGCCCGAGGCCGCATGAGCTCCGTCGGCGACGCCGAGCACGCGCTCGCCGCCCTGCTCGCGCTGATGGCGCGCCTGCGCGATCCCGAGCACGGTTGCCCCTGGGACCGCGAGCAGACCTTCGACACCATCGCCCCATACACCGTGGAGGAAGCTTACGAGGTTGCCGACGCCATTGCGCGCGCTGACCGCACGCAGCTGCGCGAGGAGCTCGGCGACCTGCTGTTCCAGGTGGTGTTCCACACACGCATGGCCGAGGAGCACGGCTGGTTTGACTTCGCGGATGTTGCCAACGGCATTCGCGAGAAGCTGGTACGGCGCCACCCGCACCTGTTCGCCGGCGCAACGCTCGCGCCGCAGGACCTGGTGCGCGTCTGGGAGGAGCAGAAGGCAGAGGAGCGCGCGGCGAAGGCGGCGCGCGCCGCGGCCGCCGGCGGCAGCGTGGTGCTGGCGGGCGTGCCGCAGGCACTGCCGGCGCTCACCCGCGCCGCGAAACTCGGCCGCCGTGCAGCGCGGGTGGGATTCGACTGGCCGGAGGCGGGCGCGGTGCGCGCCAAGGTACTCGAGGAGCTCGCGGAACTCGATGCGGCGCAGGCGACGGGCGGCGCAGACCAATCGCCGCTCGCCGAAGAGCTCGGGGATCTGCTGTTCTCCATCGTGAACTGGAGCCGGCACCTGCAGCTCGATGCCGAAGCCGCCCTGCGTGCGGCGAATGCGAAGTTCGAGCAGCGCTTCGGATGCATGGAGTCATTGGCCCGCGAACGCGGCCTCACGCTCGAGCGGCTGTCGGCGACGCAGTGGGACGCGTTATGGCAGGAGGCGAAACTGAACGGCAGCTGAAGAAACACAGCGCCTGCGCGGCAGTCGCCGGTCAACACGCGTTTGCGTTACCCTTGAGTGCGCTCATGAAAGCCGCAGGCACCGCGCTCATCATTCTTTTACTGGCCGCCGGCCTGCGCGTGGCCGCCGGCGGCGCGGCCCTCACGACGCTCGGCACCGCGGCCGCGCTCGCAGCGGGCAGCGGCAACCCCGTGTCGATGGATCAGGCCGTCAAGATGGTCGAGCAGCGCTTTCAGGCGCGCGTGGTGAAGGCCGAGACGCAGAAAGACGGCGTGCGCACGGTGTACGCGCTGCGGCTCTATGACAAGTCATCCGGCAAGGTCTGGACGGTGCACGTGGACGCTGCCGACGGTTCCATCCACTAAAGCGGGGAAGCGGCATGCGTGTTCTCGTGGTCGAAGACGAGGCGGCGCTGCGCGAGACGCTGAAGAGCCGCCTGAGCGCGGCCGGCTTCACGGTGGATGTCGCCGCCGACGGCAACGAGGGCCTGTTCGCCGGCCAGGAGTATCCGCTCGACGTCGCCATCATCGACCTCGGACTCCCGGGACTCGGCGGGCTCGAGGTGATCCGCCGGCTGCGCGCGGCGCGCAAGACCTTCCCGATCCTGATCCTGACGGCGCGCGATAACTGGCAGGACAAGGTCGAGGGGCTGCAGGCCGGTGCCGACGACTATGTGGCCAAGCCGTTTCACTTCGAGGAGGTGCTGGCACGGCTGCAGGCGCTGCTGCGCCGCGCGGGCGGCTGGGCGAGCCCGATGCTCAGGTGCGGCCCGGTGGTGCTCGACACCCGGGCGCAGACGATCCAGGTGAACGGCACGCCGGTCGAGCTCACCACCTTCGAATACCGCATCCTCGAGCACCTCATGCTGCGCGCCGGCGACGTCATCTCCAAGACCGAGCTGACCGAACGCCTGTACGACCAGGACTTCGAGCGCGACAGCAATGTCATCGAGGTGCTGGTCGGACGGCTGCGGCGCAAGCTCGATCCGCAGGATCACCTGCGGCCCATCGAGACCCTGCGCGGGCGCGGCTATCGATTCGCTCTGTCGCGCGACCCGGCCGCCTGACGGGGCGGCGCGGCGGCTGCCACCGTGCACTCGCTCAGTCGCCGGCTGCTGGTCTCGGTCTCAGTCCCGCTCGCGCTGTTCTTCGGCCTGATGATGCTGGTGCTCGACACCGGCTTTCGCACGCTGCTGGAGCGCACGCTGCAGGAAGTGCTCGACTCGGAAATGGTCTCGCTGATCGCCGCGGCCGAGCCGCAACCTGACGGCGGCTATGAGCCGACGCCCCATGCTCTCGACCCGCGGCTGGCGCTGGCGCGTTCGGGCCTGTATGCGCAGATCCGCTCGCAGCAACACCGGTGGCGCTCGCCGTCTACCGCCGGGCTCAATGCCGACTTCGGCACGCTGCTCACGAGCGGCGAGCGGCCGCTCGCTTACGGCGATTTTGGCCACGAGCGGGTGGCCATCGAGAGCCGTGCGATCCAGTTCCAGGACGACCCGAGCGGCGCCCATGCGATCACCTTCAGCGTCGCGGTGGGCCTGACTCCCTATGAGCAGCGGCTGTGGCGCTTCCGCCAGCAGCTGGTGGGCTGGTTCATCGCCCTCATGGCGGTGCTGCTGGTCACGCTGGCGGCACTGCTGCACTGGTTGCTCGCGCCGGTGCGGCGCATGGAACGCGAGATCCACGAGGTGGAGGAGGGGCGCAGCGAGGCGCTCGGCGGTGGCTATCCGCGCGAGCTCGCGGGCGTGGCGGGCAACCTGAACGCGCTGCTCGTGGGTGAGCGCAAGCGCGTGGCGCGCTACCGCGACACACTCGGCAATCTTGCGCACAGCCTCAAGACACCGCTGGCGGTGATGCGCTCGAGCCTGCCCGACGCGGCGCGACCCGGCGCGGTGAGCGCCGAGATCGACCGCATGAGCGACATCATCGAGCATCAGCTGAAGCGCGCCGCGGCCTCCGGCGGTGCGCTGCTCGGACAGGCGCCGGTGGAGGTCGGGCAGGTCGCCGCGGAGCTGCGTGCGGCACTGCTGCGGGTGTACGGGGGCAAGGACCTGGCGATCGAGCTGGCGATCGCACCCGGGGCACAGTTCATCGGTGATCGCGGGGACCTCACGGAGCTGCTCGGCAACCTGCTCGACAACGCCTGCAAGTGGTGTCGCAGCCGTGTGCGGCTCTCGGCGGCGTGCGCGGAGGCCGCCGGCTCGCGCGAGCGACTGAGCCTCACTGTCGAGGACGACGGTCCCGGCATCTCGGCGCAGGACCGGGCGCGTGTGCTCGGACGCGGGGTGCGGGCCGATGAGAGCGTGCCGGGCCACGGCCTCGGGCTGGCCATGGTGCGCGACACCGTGGACCTTTACGGCGGCCACCTCGCGATCGATACGTCGCCGCTCGGAGGGGCGCGGATCTCGCTGCGGCTGCCGGGGCGCTGACTCGAAAGTCTTCCTCCCGCGCTCCCGGCTGAAGCGCCTACGACTCGACCTTGAACTCGATTCCCTGAGCGAGCGGCAGCTCGTGGCTCCAGTTCACCGTGTTGGTCTGGCGGCGCATGTAGGCCTTCCAGGCATCCGAGCCGGACTCGCGGCCTCCGCCGGTATCCTTCTCACCGCCGAAGGCCCCGCCGATCTCCGCGCCGGAAGTGCCGAGGTTGATGTTGGCAATGCCGCAATCGCTGCCGCTCGCCGACAGGAAGGCCTCCGCGTTCTGCAGCCGGTCGGTGAACAGCGACGACGACAACCCGTGCGCCGAGGCGTTCTGCGCGGCGATGGCCTCACCGAGCGAGTCCACCGTGATCAGGTACAGGACCGGCGCGAAGGTCTCGGTTTGCACGATGGGCCATTCGTTGCGGGCACGGATGATGGTGGGCTCGACGAAGTTGCCCGGACGCTTGAGGATACCGCCGCCGTAAAGCAGCTGCCCCCCGGCGCGGCGCGCCTCGCTGACCGCGTCCTGGAATTGCTCCACTGCCTGGGTGTCGATCAGCGGCCCCATCAGCGTCGTATCCTCGAGCGGGTCGCCGATGCGGACCTGGCCGTAGGCATGGACCAGGCGCCGCTCGAGCTCGGCGGCGATGGCGCGGTGCGCAAGCACTCGCCGGGTGCTGGTGCAGCGCTGACCGGCGGTACCCACAGCGCCGAACACGATCGCCGGAACCGCGAGGT
Organism: Steroidobacteraceae bacterium; assembly: GCA_035625615.1. GTDB lineage: Bacteria > Pseudomonadota > Gammaproteobacteria > Steroidobacterales > Steroidobacteraceae > 13-2-20CM-66-19. The sequence continues at coordinate 38,660 of DASPPI010000074.1, forward strand.
CGAGGTTGGCGGTCTCGTCGACGATGACGGCGTTGTTGCCGCCGAGCTCGAGGAGACTCTTGCCGAGGCGGGCTGCGACGCGCTCGCCGACCTTGCGGCCCACCTCGGTCGAGCCGGTGAAGGAGATGAGCGCGACACGCCGGTCGTCGACCAGGCGGCTCGCGAGCCCGGCGCCGCCATCGATGAACACCTGGAAGATCGCCGGCAGGTGCTGGGCTTCCATCACCCGGTTGCACAGGTGCTGAACCGCGAGCGCCGTCAGCGGCGTCTTGTGCGAGGGCTTCCAGACACAGGCATTGCCGCAGATCGCGCCGAGGAAGGCGTTCCACGACCACACCGCGACGGGGAAATTGAAGGCCGAGATGATGCCGATGACCCCGAGCGGATGCCATTGCTCGGACATGCGATGCTGCGGCCGCTCGGAATGCATGCTCAGCCCGTAGAGCATGCGCGACTGGCCGACGGCGAAGTCGGCGATGTCGATCATTTCCTGCACCTCGCCCAGGCCCTCGGCGAGGATCTTGCCGTTCTCGAGCGATACCAGCGTGCCGAGGTCGTCCTTGCAGCGGCGCAGCTCCTCACCGAGGACGCGCACCGTCTCGCCGCGCTTGGGCGCCGGCACCTCGCGCCAGGCGGCAGCGGCCGTGACCGCCGAGCTGAGGACGTGCTCGTAATCCTCGGCACTCGCAGGGCGCACCTGCGCGAGCAGCGTGCCGCTGGCGGGGTTGCGGACGTTGAGGAGCGCTCCGTCGGTTGCGCTCGACCAGCCGCGCAGCCCCGACCAGGCTCCCGGATTGAGCGGCCCGAGACCGAGCCTCTTGAGTAACGCGTTGGTGTCCATTTTCATCCGTTTGCCGCTCGCTGGCGGCGCTGGTGACCGGCCTTGCCCGCTACCACCACTTCGCCCGAGACCTGCTTGCTGCCACCCGGTGCGTAGTAGCGCCCGAAGCGATTGGCGAGAATGTCCGTGAGGCGAAACTGCTCCTGCGCGACAAAGCCGCTGTAGCGGCCCTGGTGCTCGAGCACCAGGTCGGCGACCGCGGTGATGCCGGCGGCGGTGCTTACCTGAATGGCCGACCACAGCCGACCGGCGATGATCTGTGGGTAGATCTTGTTCACGTAGTTCTCTTCGCGCAGCTGCCCGTCCTGCGTGCCGGTGACCGCCGCATACACGATCACGACGTCCTGCAGCGTTTGTGGCACGGCGTTCTCAAGGATGCGCTTGAGGGTCGCGCGGTCGTGATTGAGCTTCAGGTCGTTCATCAGCAGCCGCATCTGCGCGCAGTGGCCCGGGTAGCGAATGGTCTTGTAGTTCATCGACTCGAGGTGTGCGCCATGGGTTTCGGCGAGCGACCCGAGTCCGCCCGAGGTGTTGAACGCCTCGTACAGCGTGCCGTCGATCTCGATCTCCTCGAGCCCCTCGAGCGGTGCAACCTCGACCAGCCGCCCGTCGCTGACGGCCTGACAGGGGTTGCCATACTCGTTGATGAGCCCCTCGGTGGACCAGGTGAGGGAGTACTTGAGCACGTTGTTCGGGTGCTGGGGCAGAGCGCCAACGCGCAGCTTCACCGCCCGCAGCCGCTCGAAATGGGTGATCAGCTCGGCGGCCGCAATGCTGATGAAGCCGGGTGCGAGCCCGCACTGCGGCACGAACGCCTGGCTCGCGCCGGCAGCGATCGAGCGCACCGAGCGCGTGACGTCGACGTCTTCGGTGAGGTCGAAGTAATGGATGCGCGCCGTGCGGGCCGCCTCCGCCACGGCGACGTTGCAGTAATACGGCAGGCTCGAGATGACGGCGTCGACCGGGTGTTCGGCGAGATGGCGGGCGAGGGCGGCCGAATGGGTCGCATCGAGGGTGAAGCCGGTGAGGTGACTCGTGCCGTGGGCGCGCACCACCGCTTCGGCGGCGAGGCCATCGAGGTCACCCAGCTGAACCCTGTAACTGCCGGATTCAGCTAGCAATCCTGAGATCAGCGCGCCGATCTTGCCGGCGCCGAGAATCAATACACGGTGCATAGTCGCCTCTCGAAAAGGGGCGCATTCTGCCCGCGAAGGCTCGCCGGCGCCAGTTGGCGAGGTGGCGGCCGCGGGGCCGCGAGGGCCGCCCGGACCGGTTGCGGGTCGCGTGCTACGATCGATCCGATGCGAGCCCCTGAGACGACCTCCTGGCACAGCGCCAGCTGGCAGGCCAAGCCTGCGCAGCAGCAGCCGGTCTACAGCGACCCCAAGGCGCTCGAGCGCACCGTGGCGCAGCTCGCGCGGCTGCCCCCGATCGTGGTCTCCTGGGAAATCGAGGCGCTGCGGGACCGGCTCGCGGCCGCGCAGCGCGGCGAGGCGTTCCTGCTGCAAGGCGGCGATTGCGCCGAGGTGTTCGCCGAGTGCGAGTCCGACATCCTGGCGAAGAAGCTCAAGATCCTCCTGCAGATGAGTCTCGTGCTGCTGCACGGCCTCAAGAAGCCCGTCATCCGTGTGGGCCGCATGGCCGGGCAGTATGCCAAGCCCCGCTCGGCCGACACCGAGACGCGCGACGGCGTGACGCTGCCGAGCTATCGCGGCGACCTGGTGAACCGCCCGGAGTTCACCGCCGCAGCGCGCACGGCGGACCCGGAGCTGCTGCTGCGCGGCTACGAGCGGGCGGCGCTGACGCTGAATTTCGTGCGCGCCCTGGTCGAGGGTGGCTTCGCTGACCTGCACCACCCGGAGTACTGGGATCTGGGCTTCGTGCACCAGGCGCCACTCAAGCACGCCTACGAGCGCATCGTGAAATCCATCGGCGATGCGCTGGATTTCTTCGAAGGCATCAGCGGACGCCCGGTCCATGAAGCGTCGCTGGTGGATTTCTACGCGAGTCACGAGGGACTGCACCTGTTGTACGAGCAGGCGCAGACACGTTTCATTCCGCGGCAGAATCGCTGGTACAACCTCTCGACGCACATGCCGTGGATCGGCATGCGCACCGCCGCGCTCGACGGGGCCCACGTCGAGTACTTTCGCGGCATCAGCAATCCGATCGGCGTGAAGGTGGGATCGGCGATGGATGCCGCCTGGCTCCAGGGGCTGGTGAACACGCTCAACCCGCAGAATCAGCCGGGCCGTCTCGCGTTCATCCATCGCTTCGGGGCGCGCGATGTCGCGACGGCGCTGCCGAGGGCCATCGAGGCGGTGCGCCAGACCGGGCAGACGGTGCTGTGGGTGTGCGACCCGATGCACGGTAACACCGAGACCACCACGGGCGGGATCAAGACGCGGCGCTTCGAGAACATTCTGCGCGAGCTCGATCTGGCGTTTCGCATCCACGCCGATATGGGCTCATTCCTCGGCGGCGTACACATCGAGCTCACCGGGGACGACGTCACCGAGTGCACCGGCGGGGCGCGCGGGCTGACTGATCACGATCTGGCCCGCGCCTACCGCTCGACCGTGGACCCGCGGCTGAACCACGAGCAGGCGCTTGAGCTCGCCATGCTGATCGCCGAGCACAGCCAGAACCGCCGCACCGATAAACGGCCCGCAACGCCGGCCCCCTGAAGGGGCGTGGCGTCGCCGGCGGGGGCAGCACGTTGGACCGGTTGCGCCAGCAGGCGCGCGCGGCTGCGGCCTACGATCCCGAGTGCACGCGCTGCCCGCGCCTGGCGGCTTTCCTGGCGATCACGCGCCGGCGCCACCCGGATTACTGGGCTCGGCCGGTACCCTCGTTCGGAGCCGCCCGGCCGCGCCTCCTGATCGTGGGGCTCGCGCCCGGGATGCACGGGGCGAACCGCACCGGCCGGCCCTTCACCGGCGATCACGCCGGCATCCTCCTGTACCGGACGCTTTACGATGCCGGGCTCGCCAGCGGTCCGCAGTCGCGCTCGGCCGCCGACCGGCTGCGGCTGGTGAAGGCGCGCATCGTCAATGCGGTCAAGTGCGTGCCGCCGGCCAACAAGCCGTTGCCGGCGGAGATCCGCTGTTGCAACCCTTACCTGGCCGCCGAGATGCAGCAACTGCGCGAGGTGCGCGTCTACCTGGCACTCGGGCGGGTCGCCCACGACGCCGTGCTGATGGCGCTCGGGCTGGCGCGCCGCCAGTATCCGTTCGCGCACGGGCGCGAGCACCCGCTCGCCGGGGCACGCTGGCTGATCGATTCGTATCATTGCAGCCGTTACAACACCGCTACGCGGCGGCTGACGGCGCCGATGTTCCGCGAGGTCGTGGCGCGCGCCTGCAAGCGCGCGCAGCTCCCGGGGCCGCCTGGCCGACGGCGTGCCTGAGACAACGGGCGCAGGACGTGTTCGATCACAAGGCATACATCGCATCGCTCCCGCGGCGCCCGGGCGTCTACCGCATGTTCGGAGCGGGGCAGGAGCTGCTGTACGTCGGCAAGGCGCGCAGCCTCAGAGACCGCGTCGCCACGTATTTCGCTGCGCGCAACGTCGATCCCAAGGTGCAGGCGCTGGTGGGGCAGATCAGCGCCATCGAAGTGACGGTCACCAACTCCGAGACCGAGGCGCTGCTGCTCGAGTACAACCTCATCAAGGCGCACAAGCCGCGCTTCAACATCGTGCTGCGCGACGACAAGAGCTTTCCCTACGTGCACCTGTACGTCGAGCATGAATTTCCCCGTCTGGAGTTCTACCGCGGTGCGCGCAGAGCCCCCGGCCGCTATTTCGGGCCGTTTCCCAACGCCGGGGCGGTGCGCGACACCCTCAATCAGCTGCAGAAGCTGTTCCGCATCCGCAACTGCCGCGACAGCTTCTTCGCCAATCGCAGCCGGCCGTGCCTGCAGCACCAGATCGGGCGCTGCTCGGCGCCGTGCGTCGGCCTGATCACACGCGAGGCCTACGCGCAGGACATCGCCGCCGCCGTGAAGGTCCTCGACGGCCGCAGCGACGAGGTCAATGCCGAGCTTGAGAAGCGCATGGAAGAGGCGGGAAGCCGTCTGCAGTTCGAGCGCGCCGCGCAGCTGCGCGATCAGCTCGCCGCGCTCAAGCGCATCCAGGCCCAGCAGGTCGTGACCGCCGAGGGCGAGCGCGATGTGGATGTGTTCGCCATCGCCGGCGAGGTGGGCGAGTACGCCGTGAGCGTGATGCTGGTGCGCGGCGGCCGCAATCTCGGCACCTCGAGCTACTTTCCGCGGGCGGTGCTCGCCGAGCCGCACGAAGCGCTCGCGTCCTTCGTGATGCAGTACTACGCGGGCGCGCAACCGCCGGGCGAGGTGCTGCTCGGCAGCCGCCTCGAGGAGGCGCCGGCGCTCACCGAGGCGCTCAGCAGCCGCGTCGGTCACGCGGTACAGGTGCGGCATCCGGCGCGCGGCCTCGGCGTGCGCTGGGTCGAGCTGGCGCAGGAGAACGCGGCGCAGGCACTGCGCATGCGCCTGGCGCAGCGCGCCGGAATGGAGGAGATGCTGCTCGATCTCGCCCGGGAGCTGGACCTGCCCGAGCCGCCGCAGCGCCTGGAATGCTATGACATCAGTCACACGGGAGGCGAGGGGACCGTCGCAGCCTGCGTAGTGTTCGGGCCCGAGGGTGCGCTCAAGAAGGAATACCGGCGCTTCAACATCCGCGGCGTGACGCCCGGCGACGATTACGCAGCGCTGCGCCAGGCGCTCGAGCGGCGCTACCGCCACGTGCGCGAGGGCGAGCTGCCGGCGCCCGATCTGCTACTCATCGATGGCGGTGCAGGTCAGATCAGCCAGGTGCACCGCGTGCTCGAGCCGCTGGGGTTCGCCGACCTGGCATTGGTGGGCGTGGCCAAGGGCCCGGACCGCAGACCCGGGCAGGAGCGGCTGTTCGTCTACGGCGCGAACACCCCGCTCAGCCTCGCCGCGCACTCGCCCGCAGCGCGGCTCATCCAAATAATCCGGGATGAAGCGCATCGCTTCGCCATCACCGGACACCGCAGGAAGCGCGCACGTCGCTACCACGAGTCGGTCCTCGAGACCGTACCGGGGCTCGGGCCCGCCAAGCGGCGCGCGCTGCTCCGACATTTCGGCGGACTGCAGGGCGTGCTGCGCGCCGGTGTGGCCGACCTCACACAGGTCAGCGGAATCGGCGCGGCGCTGGCGCGGAGCCTTTATGATCACCTGCACCCGGGCTCGTAGGCGGCGCTGATGCTCTGGAACCTGCCCAACACCCTTACCTGGACGCGCATCGCGGCCATACCGCTGATCGTGCTGCTGTTCTACATGCCGTACCCCTGGGCCGATCCCGCGGCGGGTGTGCTGTTCGCGGCCGCGGGCATCACCGACTCGCTCGATGGCTACTTTGCGCGGCGCCTGGGGCAGATCTCGCGACTCGGGGCGTTTCTCGACCCGGTGGCGGATAAGCTGATCGTCGCTGTGGCGCTGGTGCTGCTGGTGAGCCGCGACCCGCGCCCCCTGATCGTCCTGCCCGCGGCGATCATCGTCGGCCGGGAAATCACCATCTCGGCGCTGCGCGAGTGGATGGCGGAGATCGGCCACCGCCGCAAGGTCGCGGTATCGCAGCTCGGCAAGTACAAGACCACCCTGCAGATCGCCGGGCTCGCCATGATGCTGTACCGCGTGCCCCTGCTCGGGCTACCCACCTACCAGCTCGGCGTGGCGCTCACGCTGGTCGCCGCCCTCGCGACGCTCGTGTCGATGGTCGTCTACCTGCGCGCCTCATGGCCTGAGCTTAAACGTTAGATATCTCTTGCAAGCTATTATTATTGAAAGTTTTCTAAGTTCTGGTACGGTGAGTCCTAAGGGCGCGGGCTGTCGGCCGGCCGCCTTGACTTAGAAAGGGGTGCACATAAAATTCGGGCTCCCCCGGAAGCGGGAATAGCTCAGTTGGTAGAGCACGACCTTGCCAAGGTCGGGGTCGCGAGTTCGAGTCTCGTTTCCCGCTCCATCTCCCCGGGTCCTGGCGCACGCGGCACCGTCACGGTCACCATCCCCGCGTTCTCGATCGTGCCAAGTCATCAATCAATCCAGGACGCCTGGACGGTCTGAGGAGGACGGCGCGTGCATGTATTCAGCAGCTGGATCGGCGACTGGAGCTGGGCGATACCGATAATCGTCCTGAATCTCACACTGCACGTCGTCGGTCTGGCGTACATCAGTACCACGGTGGACCGTGTCGTCGGGGAAAGAGACCAGCGTCATCCCCTGTACTACTTTGTGTTTGTCATGGGTGTCGCCGTGACACTGGCGACCGTACTGCACGGGATCGAAGCGGCGGTGTGGGCATCTGCTTACACCGCGCTCGGAGCGCTAAAGGACTACCACGACGCGATGCTCTACTCGCTGAACGCGATCACCACCTACGGACATGAATCGACCACGCTCACGGCGCGATGGAGTCTCCTCGGAGCGCTCGAGGCTCTCAACGGCGTGCTGCTGTTCGGCCTGACCACCGCATTCCTGTACGGGTACCTGCAGCGCGCCTGGCCGGTGGGCACCAAACTCTGAAGACTCCTCAGGGATCAACCCGGACCAGCGGCGCCGCCTCGCCCATGAGGCCGATCACCGCGGCCTCGGCGAACCCGTGTCGGCGGAAGATCTCCATGGCGTGTGGCACTGCCTGCTGCGTACAGGCGACCAGCAGACCGCCCGAGGTCTGCGGATCGCAGAGCAGCGCCCGATGCGCTGCTTCGAGCTGCGGTGCGAGCTGTACTTCATCACCGTACGAGCTCCAATTGCGCGCCGAGGCGCCGGTGACGTAGCCTGCCTCGGCCATCGCCAACGCGTTCTGCAGCAGCGGCAACCCGCTCATGTTGACGAGCGCGCCCAGGCGCGACCCGCGGCACATCTCGAGCAGGTGTCCGAGGAGCCCGAAGCCGGTGACGTCCGTCATGGCGTGAACACCGGCCAGCTCAGCGAGGTCCGGCCCGGCACGATTGAGGCGCGTCGCTGTCGCGATCATCGCCTGATAATCGGGCGCGGCGAGCTGTCCCTTCTTGAGCGCGGCGGAATAGATGCCCACTCCGAGCGGCTTGCCGAGGAGCAGCGCATCCCCCGACTGCGCGTCACAGTTGCGCTTGAGATACTGCGGATGAACGAGGCCTACCGCCACCAGCCCGTAGATCGGCTCCACCGAGTCGATGCTGTGACCCCCGGCCACGGGGATACCGGCCTCGGCGCAGATCGCTTCACCCCCACGCAGGATCTCGCGAATGATCTCGAGCGACAGGACGTTGACCGGCATGGCGAGCAATGCCAGGGCGAGCAGGGGCCTGCCCCCCATGGCATACACGTCGGCGAGCGCGTTGGTCGCCGCGATGCGCCCGAAGTCGAACGGCTCATCGACGATCGGCATGAAGAAGTCGGTGGTGACCACCACCGCCTGGCTCTCGTTCAGCTGATAGACGGCGGCGTCGTCGCACGTTTCCCGGCCGACGAGCAGGGACGCGACGGGCGCTGCCGCCGGCGCGCCCCGCAGCAGCTGCGCAAGCACACTCGGCGAGAGCTTGCAGCCGCAGCCGCCGCCGTGTGCCAGGGAGGTCAGGCGGGGTGCCGGGACCGAGGATGCAGCGCTCATGAGATCCTCGCCAATTGGCGGAAGGCAGCAGGAGTCGAACCTACCAGGAGGCGTCTGGCGCCCCCTCCTGGGTTTGAAGCCCAGTCGCACCGCCGGGTACGGGTGCCTTCCTTTGGTGTCATTCTAGGTCGCACCGCCGCTGGTTACCGGCACGACCGGCGTGCCGACGCGGGCTGCCAGCTCAGATCCCGCAGACGGCCGCCAGGCGCTGTCGGGACGCAGCACATGGATGTCGCGGACGCGGCGCGTGTGGCCGACGCGATCGAAGAACTCCAGAATCTGGATCGCGCGCTTGCGCCCGAGTCGCACGGCATCGCGAAAACGCGCCGCGCTGACGCCTCCCCCGTCGCGGCTGCAGTCGCACACGATGGCCGCTAGTTCGCTGATCCACTCGGGGTGGTAGAACAGGTCACGCACGACCTGGTAAAGGCCGCCCTGTGCGAGCCGCTTGCGCAGCACCGAGCGCACCCGCTCCTCCGGCTCCTGCACGGCTGCCGCCAGCTCGCGCACCCACGGCGGATCGAACCCACCGGCGGCGATGAGCGGCTCGAGCTTCTCGAGCAGCGTCTGGTCGTCCGGGGAAAGGGCCACCGTGTGTCCCGGCAGGTGCAGCCAGGCGCCGTTAACGAGGACTTGCCGCTCGTCCGTGAGCTCATCGAGCAGGGCGCGCCACAGCGGCGCGGGCATCTCGGGAAAGCCGATGCGCCGCAGCCGCGCGGCGTCCGGTCCGGGCTCGTCAGGGACCTCGTCGTGAAAGCGACCGAGGGCACGCAGCACGCCCTCGCGCAGCGCCTGCCAATGCTTCGCCAGCAGGACGTACTCCTCGTGCCCGGCCCGGATCGCGACTGCGGCCGCGGGCGAAACGAGGCTTTCCGGAGGGCGGCCCGTGAGCCGTACCAGCTCGGTCGCTCGCAATCCGTACGCGGCGTGCTCCAGGAGCGGCACCAGCCCGTCGCCGGCGAGCATGCGCTCGAGCGCCGTGAGAATGGCGAGACGCCTGGGTGAGCGCCGTCGCCGCGCCGGCGCGCACGGGTCGAGCACCGAGCCGCCGCCGATCGTGTGCCGGCCCTGGGCGTCGCGCACGATGAAACGGTCCCCGGGCACGGCGCAGATCGGCGTGTCGAAGACCAGTTGCACACGCCCGCTATCCCCTGCCGCCAGAGCGGGCGCCTCGAGCAAAACGAGGTGTGCCACGCGGTGGCCGGTGCCCAGATGCACGTGCACCGGCGACCAGGACTTCAGCTGCGCACCACTGTCAGCGAGCAGCCTGAGGCGCACGTCGACCCGCAGGCTCGGCACCAGGGCGCGTGGATCGGCCAGCCAATCCCCGCGTGCCAGTGCGCTTCTGTCGATCCCCCCCAGGCCGAGCGCACAGCGCTGACCTGCACGGCCGATGTCAACCGCACGGTTCTGGGCATGGATACTGCGCACGCGTGCCGCACGGTTCGCCGGCATCACGGTGATCGTATCGCCCACGCGCACAGTTCCGGAGAAGACCGTGCCGGTCACCACGGTGCCGTGGCCGGCGAGGGTGAAGACGCGATCGACCGCGAGCCGCAGCAGCCCGTCGGCGGCCCGTGTCCGACTGCACGACGCCACATGCTGCAGATGCTGCCGCAGCGCACACGTGTCGGCGTGACTCTCGGCCGTTGCATCGAGCGCAAAGAGCGGTGCATCGCGCAACGCCGTGGATGCCAGCGCTGTCCGCACCTGCTCCTGCACCTCGCGCAGGCGCTCACGCCCGACGCGATCGATCTTGGTCAGGACGATGGCGCCCTGCGGCACGCCGAGAAGCTCGAGGATCGCGATGTGCTCGCGAGTCTGCGGCATTACGCCATCGTCGGCCGCCACGACCAGGAGCGCGAAGTCGATTCCGCAGGCGCCGGCGACCATGGTGTGCACCAGTCGCTCGTGACCCGGTACGTCGATGAAGCCGAGCACATCGCCGTTGGCGAGCGGCGCGTAGGCGTAGCCGAGCTCGATCGAGATGCCGCGCGCCTTCTCCTCCTTGAGGCGGTCGGTATCCACGCCGGTGAGGGCGCGCACCAGCGTGGTCTTGCCGTGATCGATGTGGCCCGCGGTGCCGATGATCATCGCCGCGACCCGTCGATCGGCAAGACGCCGAGCTGCTCGACGAAGGCCGCCTCGTCGCCGGGCTCCAGGCAGCGCAGATCCAGCCACAACGTGCGATCGGCAAGGCGGCCGATCACCGGCCGTGCCAGGGCGCGCATCGCCTCCTCGAGGCGCGCGAGACTGGCGCCTCGTCCCCGCAGCGCGCGGATGGCGAGTCCATGGCTCGGCAGCTGCGCCAGCGGCAGGGCACCGCTGCCGACCCGACTGAACAGGCTCGTTTCGCCCACGTCATAGAGCTTGCCGAGCGCCCGCTGCACCAGCGGTCGCAGGCGTGCCGCCTGGGCCTGCATCTGCGCGGGTGGGCGCGTGAGCAGCCGCAGGGTAGTGAGATGCTCGCCTAGATGCTCCGGGGCGCGATACAGCGCCAGCACCGCCTCGAGCGCGGCGAGCGTCAGCTTGCTGACGCGCAGCGCCCGCTTGAGCGGATCGGCGCGCAGCTTGCCGATCAGATCGGCACGTCCCACGAGCAGGCCCGCCTGCGGTCCGCCGAGCAGCTTGTCAGCGCTGAAAGCCACGAGGTCGGCGCCTGCGGCGATGGCCTCCTGCACGGTCGGCTCAGCGGGCAGTTGCCAGCGGCGCAGATCGACCAGCGAGCCGCTGCCGAGGTCCACCGCCACGGTTATGCCCCGTTCCCGGCCGAGCTGCACGAGCTCGGCAAGCGGCACACTGGAGGTGAACCCAGATATGGCGTAGTTGCTCGTGTGCACCTTCAGCAACACGGCGGTGCGGGCACTGACGGCACCGGCGTAGTCAGCGAGGTGGGTGCGATTCGTGGTGCCCACCTCCACCAGCTTCGCTCCGGCGCGCCGCATGATGTCCGGCAACCGGAACGAGCCGCCGATCTCGATGAGCTCGCCGCGCGAGACGATCACCTCGCGGCGGCTCGCCAGCACGCTCAGCATCAGCAGCACGGCAGCGGCATTGTTGTTCACGACCGTGGCCGCCTGTGCGCCGGTGAGGCTGCATAACGGCTTCTCGATCACGCTGTCGCGCTCGCCGCGCCGACCCGTCTGCAGATCAAGCTCCAAGCTCACCGGTGCAGTGAGCGCCTGTACCACCGCACGCACCGCCGCTTCCGGCAGCAGCGCGCGACCGAGACCGGTGTGTAGCACTGTCCCGGTGAGGTTGAAGACCGGCTGCAGCACCGGGCGCGTCAGCTGCGCGAGGGTTGCCTCCACGGCAGTGGCGATGGCGTCCTCGGCGAGGCGTGCGCGGTCGAGGTTCTCCGCGAGCGCGGCGCGGCGCAGCAGCTGGAGCTGTCCGCGCACCGCCGTGGTCACCTGGGTGCGCCCATGCTGCGCCAGGAGCCTGCGGAAGGCCTGGGCCTTCAGCAGCCGATCGACCGAGGGAATCTCGGTCACCCCTCCGGGAGGAAGTTCGTGACTCTCACCTGCGGACATGGGTTCTCGGGCCGCACGCGGCACATCGAAGCGTTGTTCTGGGACCGTCGGGGAGAGAGGGTAGAGGATCTTGCGGCGGCTGTGCAGCCCGGATCACGGCAGGAGGGCCAGCGATCCTCGGCACAGACGATCCGTGCCCGGCTGCCCGCCTGTGATCGACGGGTCTGTCGCCTTTTTGTTAGGCTACGAGCGCTGCAACAGGCAGCAAAGCTCCGCCGGACCTGCGGTTGCGCCGGTTCATCCTCCGGCGAGTTCTTCACCTTGGCTAGGTGGCAGAGTGGTCATGCAGCGGCCTGCAAAGCCGTCTACGCCGGTTCGATTCCGACCCTAGCCTTTAACTTCCTGTCCGACCGTGTGTGGCCTTGTCCTGCGGTGGCCTTGTCTGTGATCTAAGCTGTTGAAATCATGATCATTCCTGTCCAGGCGCGTCTTTTTGGATCCACGGGCAGTCCAATTGGATCTGGGGTATGGGCTAGGGGTACCTTGAACCTAACAACTTGCGTACCCCGAACGTACCCCACTCATGACAGATCTCAGCGATACGCGCATCCGCGCTGCCAAGGCGAGGGGTAAGCCCTACAAGCTGTTTGATGAGCAGGCAGGGCTTGGTCCGGGGAGGCGCCAGGACCTACCTGTGCACGCCCAACTTCTCGCGCCAGCCGGGATACAGCTTGTCGGCGTCCTTCGGGAAGGACTCGAAGGCGCGGGCGAACTCCTTGTGCTCCTTGGCAAACTGGATGGGATCGGCGCCGGTCTTCCAGCACTCGTAGGACTGCCGCAGGGAGATGGCACCGGAGGCAGGGCTGTCAATGTGACCGTAGGAGCCTCCGCCGGCGGTGTTGATGACGTTGCCATGGCCGAGATTCTCGAAGAAACCGGGTAGGCGCAGCGCATTCATCCCACCCGAAATGATCGGCGTCGTCGGTTTCATGCCGTACCACTTCTGGTAATAGACAGGACCTTGGCATTCGTCGCGCTCGATCATGTAGGCGATGATCTTATCCTCGCCCTCGCCTTCCATCTTGCCATAGCCCATGGTTCCCACGTGGATGCCCGAGGCGCCTTGCAGACGGGCCATCTTGGCCAGCACGAACGCGGTGTAGCCGCGCTTGGAGTTGGGCGAGGTGACGGCGCCATGGCCGGCGCGATGATAGTGCAGGTACTGACCGGGGTACTGGCGACGGGCAGTGGTCACCATGCCGGGACCACCGACGTAGCCGTCGACCAGGAACGCCAGCTTGTCGGCGTCGGGGCCAAACACTTCGAGCGCATAATCCGCGCGCGCACACATTTCAAAATGGTCATCGGCAGTGATGTTCATCGAGAACAGTTTGGCTTGTCCTGTTTCGTCCTGCGCGCGCTTCAACGAGTCGTATACGAGCGGCAGCACTTTCTTGAGCGGGCAGAACGTTTGATTCCCTTGCGGTTCGTCGTTCTTGATGAAGTCGCCGCCCAGCCAGAACTGGTAGGCAGCGTGGGCGAACGGCTCGGGACGCAGCCCAAGCTTGGGTTTGATGATGGTGCCTGAGATATAGCCGCCATCCTTGATGGGCCGACCGAGAACTCGCCACAGGTCGGAGATGTCCTTGGCCGGACCATCGAACATCTGCACGACGCGCTCGGGCACGTAGAAGTCGATCATCTTGGCATATTCGATGTCGCCCATGCCCTGATTGTTTCCGATTGCCAGGGTCAAAAAGGACACCAGCATGAAGCGGCCATCAGTAACGTTTCGGTCGAAAAGTTCTAGTGGATAAGCGATTCGCATATCTTCAGCGGCTTCATCGATGTGGTACACCAGCGCGTCCACGCCCTTCGTGAAATCGTCCGTGGTCGAGACCTCGACGTTCGTGCCGGTGGAAGACTCGGCGGCAAAGTGCGCGGCGCCTTCCAGATAGCCAACGCCGGCCTTGGGCTTCATCGTGTACGCGACGAGGATGTGGCGCCCTCCGGCGATCAGGTCGGCTTCCTTCAAGTTGAGATTGGCGTAGCGGTTTGATTGGTCCATATAGGTCTCCTGACTTTCTTTTGCTGAGGGTATCGGCTAGGCAGATTCGGAATTGCAGGCGAATGCTACGCAGCCCGGTCCATGGATAGCTTTCACGGTCTCTTAGCTGCAGCCACCAGAAGCTGGAATCGATCCTAGATGGTGCCAGCGACACAGCAGATCGACGTCGACAAGACCATGCTCGCCGGCGTTGCCCGCTAGAACGCGACATGGTGTCCCCGCTTCACCGAGGCCGTAATAATACCGCGAAGGCACCGGAACTATGCCGGCGCCAAGGTTCGCTGCCAGGCCGTTGGCGAAATCCTCCAGAGCAAGGCAGGCCCCCGGGCCCAGCTCGCGACGCTCGAGCACCCAGTAATAAATATCCGGAGCGGGCTTCGCCAAGCGCAGCCCTCTTTGCCCAGCTTCGGCGAGCAGCCGGTCGATTCCGGGCCTGAGGGAAATACCGCTGCCTTCGAGTTGCGCCCGATAATAACGAGCTCGTAAATGCAATGGGCGCCGACCGCCCCCGCCGCGGCGCATCATGGATAATATCTCCGGACCCACCTCACGCCCTTGGGTCCATTGATCATTGTCCGCGCCGCAGAAGGCTGCGCATAGGTAGGACAAACCACTATCTACACACGGCACGCAGCAGGTGGTGATGCCCGATCCCGGTGATATCGGCCACTCGCGCCGCGGTTAACCTGACTTCGCGGATTCGAGGGGTAGGCGGCAGGTAATTACTTGATTCCTCGAGGGGCGAACCTCGTAGGTCGGCACTACACTGGGGTGGCGGAAGTGGCTTGGGCGGCGGTGATTCTCGGCGGCGGCTGCGATGGAAGTGCGAGCTGAGTTTCTCCAGCAACGGCTGCAATGCCTTGCACGGGCAGCTCAATGCTCGCCAAACGCCACGCAGCGGGCGCTTTGCTCTGCGCGCCGCCGAGCTTCTTCAGCAGGCTCTTTCGAGTGAGCTTCCATCGTCGAGAGTTGCTTCAAGAGCTGCCACAGCCATTCATCTGGCGTTGGCGCATCCCACGTTCCTCACCGATGCGGTCGCGACTTTCGGCGGAACACATACAGCCCTCGATCCTGCGCGAGTGGTTTCACCCACACGTTCTCACGGGCCTTGATCCAAGGCTTCTCCAGCAACGCCCGCTTGAGGGCCGTTAGCCGTCCCTTCGGCGTGCCCACCTCGAGTGGGCGCGTACTAGACTCGTTCAATCAGTTCAAGGGCTGCGAAAAGATTTGGGATCACCGCGTCCACATCCAAGCGCTCCACAGGCTCGCCGTGGTTATAACCATAAGGAACGCAGAATACTGGGCAACCGGCAGATCGTGCAGCAAGTGCATCGTTGCGCGAATCGCCAATCAATAGCATCTGTGCTACCGGCACACCAAAAAATTCGGCGGCATGCAACAAGGGCATGGGATGCGGCTTCTTCTCCGGCAGCGAATCACCGGACAGCACGGTTTCGAAATAATGTGCGAGGCCGACGCCCTTCAGCAGCGGCTCGGTGTAACGTGCTAGCTTGTTGGTGATGCAACCCAACTTGAAGCCCGCCGCCTTGAATGCATCGAGGCCTTGCACCACACCCTCGAACAATCTGCTTCGCAGCAAAAGCTCGATATAGTGTTTTTCGAAGATGGGCAACGCCTGGTTGTATAAGGCGGTATCCGGCTCGGCATGCATGTCGCCTGTCAGCGCACGCTTCACCAGCCACGAGATGCCGTTTCCGATGTAGCTCATCAGCAGGTCCTGCGATACGGCAGGACGGCCCATGTCGCGCAACATGTGATTCGCGGCTTCCGCCAATTCCGGCGCCGTATTCACCAGTGTTCCGTCCAGATCGATAAGAATCGCTGAGATGCCCAACGGAAAATGCATTTGCGTCAATTTTTTGATCCAATTTCAGTGTTGAGTCAGTAACTCTACCTTTTTGACGATGGTTTCGCGGCCGATATTGCCTCCTCGCTCACTTCCTCGCACTTGAAGATCCGGTTCAATAGACGATCCCGGGGGTTTCATGCGCACCTTTAGGCTCTGCCAGTTAGGCCCTTAGCTTAGCCGCGCCTCAGCCTTTTGTTGCCCGGCAGGTGCGCCCTATCAAATCCTGGACTGACTTTGGTAAGCGATGCGCCGGCAATGGCGGGCCTCGGACGGACAAATCGCGGTTGGGGGCGTTCGCACGGCGCCAATCCCAACGCAAAGGCGGTCCGAGCCGCCATGTGCCGCGTGCCCTGTGCGATTGGGTGGTTTATCCTTCTAAGCCTACTCATGGTCCAGAGCGAGCGATGACCAACACAGAACAATATAAAGTGCGCAAAGAGCCCTACTATCAACCGCAGGGAAACGAAGTCGGGCTATACGAGGCGGCTTACGCCGCGCGCCTGCCGGTGATGATAAAAGGCCCGACCGGCTGCGGAAAATCGCGCTTTGTCGAACACATGGCCTGGAAGCTGAACAAGCCGCTGATTACCGTGGCATGCAACGAGGACATGACTGCCAGCGATCTGGTCGGGCGCTACCTGCTGGATGCACAGGGAACGCGCTGGCTGGACGGCCCGCTGACGACGGCGGCGCGTATCGGCGCGATTTGCTACCTCGATGAAATTGTCGAGGCTCGCCAGGACACGACGGTCGTGATCCATCCGCTGACCGACCACCGGCGCACCCTGCCGCTAGACAAGAAGGGCGAGTTGGTCGAGGCACATCCCGATTTTCAATTGGTGATTTCCTACAATCCGGGCTACCAGAGTCTGCTGAAGGAACTGAAACAATCCACCAAACAGCGCTTCACGGCCTTTGATTTCGACTATCCCGAGGCCGGCCTTGAGGCGGAGATTCTCAGCAAAGAGACAGGTATGGATCGGTCGATATCCGCCAAGCTGGTGAAGATAGGCACGGCGGCGCGCAACCTGAAGGGCCATGGTCTGGAGGAAGGTATTTCCACGCGACTCCTGGTATACGCTGCCACCCTGATCAGAGGCGGGGTGCCGGCTCGCGATGCTTGCCGTATGGCTTTGGTGCGCCCGATCACCGATGATGCGGACATTCGCGAAACGCTCGATCACGCTGTCGATGCAGTATTTGCTTGAAGCGATCGGGCAAAAAACCATGGAAACGGTGGCAATACCCGCTGAGCTTCAAACCTATTGGGCGCTGCTTGACTGTCGTTTCCCACGCGTCAAACCGGTTTTCGCCGATTGTTTGAGCTACGCCCTGGCGACGCTTTCCAAGGAGGGAGTGGCAGCCTACATCGAGAGTGCGCGCTTCCTCGGTAAGATGGGGCGCGGTGCCGAGCCTATCCTGATCTTTCTCGAGGAATGGCCGGCAGTCGCCAAGACCCTGGGTGAATCCACGTTGCCTGCCGTGATGGATCTCGTGCACAGGATGGGGAAGTCTCCCAATGGCAGGGCGATCACGCCGTTCCTGCAATGGTTGCCAGCCATATCGCGCAAGCTCACTTCGAGTGAACAGCTGAGCGACTTTCTTGCCATTACGCTCGACTTGATGGAGCGAACTACCGGGTCAATACACGGAATCCATCAGACCTTTCCGAGCCCCGGGTTGCCTGATTTTTTCAAACAAGCGCCGGCCCTGCTTGGGCAGCTTTCCCTGAAGGGATTGAAAAACTGGGTGGATTATGGGGTGCGTTATTACCATGACCATCCTGATCGGCAAGTCGATTTTTTCAGACTGCAGTCGGCGGACAGTCAAGCCGTGCTGCAGCGCGAGCGCAACGGCACCCTGTTGGTGAATAACGAGCGCAAGCTGGATATGTATCTGCGCGGTTTGTGGGACGACGAGGATCAATTGATTCCCTATTCCGGCGCGTTCGATGAACTGCGCCAGCCTATTCCCTACTATGACAAGCTCGGCATACGCCTGCCCGACGTATACACTGATGCGCACGGCATAACCGGCATCGACCGCTACCGTGCCGCATTGGCTCACATCGCCGCGCATCGCCGCTGGACCACCGCGATCTTTGCGGACAATCTCAGTCCCTTCCAGCGCATGGCAACCGAGTTCTTGGAGGACAGCCGCGTCGAATATCTTGCTATGCGCGAGTATCCCGGTTTGCGTCGGATCTTCATGGCGCTGCACCCGATCCCGGCTGAAGACGCCTGTGATCCCGAGCTTGAATCCGGCGTACGCCATCGCCTGACGATGCTGTCGCGTGCCGTGCTCGACCAAAAGCATCCCTATCACAATCCGCACGTCGTCGAATTTGCCGAGCGCTTCCACACGCTGATGCGCGAAAGCAACATGAGCACCCGGGAGATGGCTGATCTCGCGGTTTCTTTCGTGGCCAAGACGCGCCGACAGAGCGATCAACTCGCCAAGACTCACTTCAAGGACACCGTGGTAGATTACCGCGACGACAATCGCCAGATATGGAAATTCATAGAGCAAGGCGACGAGGAGGACGCGTTCGAGGAGCCGCGCAAGACCGAGCTCACCGAGGAGCTGAGCAGCCTGCCGCCCCGCCATTATCATGAATGGGACTACCACACCCACGGCTACCGTCCGGACTGGGTGAGCGTGCACGAGGCGCTGCATCCGAGCGGCAATGCGGCAGACATCGACAGGCTCTTGGCGAAGCACGCCGCCCTGGCCAAGCGTTTGAAGAAGATGCTCGACTTGCTCAAGCCGCAAGACAAGGTGCGCATCCGCTTTCAGGAAGAGGGCAGCGAGCTGGATTTGGATATCGCGCTGCGCTCATTGATCGACTACAACAGCGGGGTGACTCCCGACCCGCGCATCAACGTGAGCCATCGCACTGACGGGCGGAACATCGCGGTAATGATACTGTTGGACCTATCCGAGTCGCTCAACGAGAAAGCGGCCGGCTGCGACCAGACCGTTCTGGAGCTGAGCCAGGAAGCCGTCTCGTTGCTGGCCTGGGCGATCGAAAAACTGGGCGATCCGTTCGCCATTGCCGGGTTTCATTCCAATACGCGCCACGACGTGCGTTTTCTGCACATCAAAGGGTATAGCGAGCACTGGGGAGACGAGGTGAAGGCGCGGTTGGCCGCGATGGAAGCCAGTTTTTCGACGCGCATGGGTGCGGCGATGCGCCACGCCGCGCACTATCTCGAAAAACAACAGGCTGACAAAAAGTTGATGCTGATACTTACCGACGGCGAACCGGCCGACATCGACAGCAAGGATGGGCGCTTATTGATCGAGGACGCCCATCAGGCAGTGAAGGAGCTGGATCGGCAGGGCATTTACTCCTACTGCATCAATCTTGATCCCGGTGCAGATGGATATGTCGCGGATATTTTTGGCAAACAATACAGCATCATTGACCGCGTAGAGTCGCTGCCGGAAAAGTTGCCCCAGCTATTCATTTCCTTGACAAAATAAGTTCTTGGCACGGAGTACGTCCGTTCACGTCGCGCGACAGGCGGACGCCATCGGGCAATGCCGCCAGCTACGTCCGGAGAAACTGGGTCAAGGATTTGGGGCCTGGGTTTGTGCTTGGCTTTCTGTCCGCGGATATTCGCCCGGTACATGACAGCGCCGTTGACGATCGGCGCCGAACCGCCAGGGCGGGCAATCCCTTGCACGATGAGCATCTTACAGTCACCCTACGACTTCGGGACCGGGCAGTCGGTATCGATTCCAGCAGTTATGAAGCTCACCAGGTACACGAAATTCCGCGAAGAGCGCTTCGGCGGAGTGCTGTTCGAGACACGCTCGGAGAAGGTCTATTCGCTCAATCCATCGGCGGCTGCGATCGTGCGCGAGATCGCTGCCGGCACTGACGAAGGCCGGATCGTGAGCCGTCTGCGCGGTCGCTACCGTGATGCGCAAAACGCGCTGGCTCCGGATATTCAGGAATTTCTCGCGGACCTGCGCCGCAAGGGTCTGATCGAGGACTGACCCGGTGAGCTTGCCCGCCGCCCCGGAGCGAACCACCGGGCCGCTCCCCTCCGAAGAGAGGGCCGTGACCGAGTCCGATGACCTGTGTGCGCCGCTTTACGTGGCGTGGCAGATCACAAATGAATGCAATCTCGCCTGCCTGCACTGCATCGAAGAGAGCGGGCCGGGGAAGGCGTTCCCCGACGAGCTGGACGAGCGACAGGTCTTCGGCGTCCTGGAACAGCTGATGGATGCCGAGGTTCCCTACCTGGCGTTTTCGGGCGGCGAGCCGATGCTGCACCGCAGCTTCTTCGAAATGGCGGACTACGTCTGCTCGCGCAATGGGCAGCTCAAGGTCGAGACCAACGGACACTGCCTCAACCCGGACAACTGCGCGCGGCTCGCCCGACTGGGTATCAAGGCCATGCAGGTCAGCCTGGACGGCGCCTCGCGGGAAACCTTCAACCGCATGCGCGTGCGCGGCGAGTTCGCGACCGCGATCGCGGGCATCCGCAGCCTCCGCGAGGCCGGCGTGCCCGTGGAAATCAACTTCTCGCCGACGCGATTCAACGTCCACGAGATCGGGGCCGCCGTTGACCTGGCGTTCGAGCTGGGCGCCTACAGCTTCTATACCGGCCGAACGATGTACACCGGGAACGCCACCAAGACCTGGCGGCTGATCGCCCCGTCCGAGGAGCAATACGCCACCTTCTTCGCGACCCTGCATGAGAAGGCTGAGGCCTATCGTGGCCGCATGCGGGTCTATTTCCACGAGTTGGGGCTGGTCGAGGAGTTGCGCTACCGCCTGCACCATCCGGCCGCACTGCTCATCGTGCTGCCGAACGGGCTGGTCAAGCTTATTAACGCGCTGCCGTTCGTGTGCGGAGATTTTCGGCGTGAGTCGCTCGCCGCGATCTGGGCGAATTTTCGGCGGGGGTGGCGTGATCCTCAGGTCGCGCGCTTCATCGAGGAACTGGCCGTCGATCCAAGGAAGACCGCGACGCTGCATCAATGGGTGTACCTGTAATCTCCGGCACCCAGGCACCGGGTCCGACGCGCACTCGAGGCGCCGCCGGGGCACTCGGCCGAGTGCTCGGGCTCGTGCGCTACCGTTTCTTCCTGTTCGCCGGATTGCTTCCCTACGCGTTGGGCGCCGCCTGGGCCTTCGGCAGGCTCGGGCATTTCGACGGCTGGGCATTTCTGGCGGGGTTGGCCGGCGTGGCGCTCGCCGTCGTCGGGGTCGAGTCGTTCAACGAGTATTTCGACGCGCGCATGGGCACTGACCGCGTGTTCAATCCCGGGGAGTTGGCTCCCGTCCCCGACAGGGTACTGTGGCTCGGCGCTGGTGCATTCGCCGGCGCTCTGCTGATCGCAATTGCCTTGTCACTGCGCACCGGCTGGCCGGTTGTGGCCTTCGCGGTGCTCGGCGGCGCGGCGGCGATCTTTTACGAGGCACCGCCGATCCGCTGGGTCTATCGCGGCCTGGGTGAGGCGGCGATCGCAGTCTCGTATGGGCCGGCAATGGTCCTCGGGAGCCTGTATCTGCAGACGCGCACGGTGTCACTGGGCGCTTTCTGGGCGTCGCTCGTTCCAGGCCTGTTGATCATGGCGCTCGCGGTCGCCAACGCCATTCCGGACTTCCATCAGGACCGCCTCGTCGGCAAGCGCAATCTCGTGGTGAGACTCGGCCGAGGGCGGGGGGTGGTGCTGTACCTGACGCTGGGCGGCGCGGCTGTGGGGCTGGCGATGGTCGGCGTTCTCCTGGGCGCATTTCCCGCGGCGTGCCTGTCCACGCTGCTCGCGCTGCCGCTCCTCATTCTCAGCGCGCTCCGCGCACGGGAGACTTTCGAGTCGGCGCGGCTCTTCCGCCCCGCGATTCGCGCCCTGCTGGCTTGCTACGTCGCCGGTGTTTCGCTCTTCACGCTCGGCATCGCACTGAAATCGCCGTAGATGGTGCCGAGAAGATCTGCGGGCCGCCGCAGCCCGTCGGCAATCCTATCGTCGCTTTTGGAGTTGTGATAAATTCAAAACTGCTGCGTGAACTGCGACGGACGATGAGGCGCCGTACCCCAAGGCGAATGACTGGCGTTTGGCGGCCACCCAGAATCAATCGGAGCCGACGATGAACGACGATACCAGCAAGGCGCTCGAGAACGAGCCTGCGGAGCAACGCGAGAGCGAGGACCAGCAGGCAGGTCTCGCGTGGGAAAAGCCCACCCTTGAGGACGTCTCGGAGCAGGTCACGGCTCAACCGTACATCCGGTTTACCTGAAGTCGCACGCCCGATTGCGCGGGACGCGGGTCGAGGAGTACCGCGCCCCGCTGCTGGTGGCGTGGCAGCTCACCAATCGATGCGACGCGGCCTGCCTCACCTGCTGTGAGGACTCCGGGCCGCAGCGCGGCTGGCCGGACGAGTTATCGAGCGCCGAAGCCTTAGATCTCACCAACCGGCTGATCGCGGGCGGCGTCCCCTACGTCGCCTTCGGCGGCGGTGAACCCCTCGGGGTGCCTCACTGCTGGAGGATTTTCGAGCTTTTGGCGGCTGCCGGTGTCGGCCTGAAGCTCGAAACAGACGCCCGGCACATCGATGCGACCGCCGCCGATCGTCTGGCGGAGCTTCCCGTCCAATGCATCCAGGTGTCCGTCGATGGTGCCAGTGCGCCCACGCATGAGCGTGTGCGACCTGGCAGCGATTTCGCAGCCGCCATCGGGGCGATCAGGCGATTGGTCGCTCGTGGTCGCGCACCCCAGCTCGTTTTCGTCCCCACCCGACTCAATGTCGACGAAACCCTGGCGACTTACGATCTGGCCGCGCAGCTCGGATGCGAAGCGTTCGTCACCGGTCCGCTGATGCGCCTGGGCCGCGCCGCGGCCGACTGGGACCGTCTGGCGTGCAGCCCGGAGGAATGGCAGCGAGCATCGCGGGCGCTCGAGGCGCATCACGCCGCCGGCGACCGCCGGTTGCAGCTGGCGATCTACCCCTGGGATATCCAGGCGGAGATCGAAAGGCGCCTCGCAAGCCCGCAGGCGATGCTTCTCGTGGTTCCGAACGGACTGGTGAAGCTGATGAACGCATTGCCATTTGCCGTCGCCGACCTTCGACGGCAGTCGATCGCAGAGGCCTGGGACACGTATCGAATCCAGTGGAAGTCCACCGAGGTCGCCGAGTTCGTTCGCGCGTGCCGCGCGAACCCGCAGCTGCTGCGGCATGCCAATGAGACCTGGATGCTGGGGGCGGGCGGGCGGCGCGATCGCTAGCGCGTCGAGCGCGCTTCCTTCAACTGCTCGAGCATCTTAGGCCCACGGGCATCGGCGGGAGCCATGGCGATGAAGCCTTCGGTGTAACGACGGGCGGCCGACAGGTCGCCGGACTGCGCCGTGAGGCTGGCCAGTCCGAGCAGCACCTCGCGATTTCCCGGAAA
The DNA here is from genome assembly GCA_035625615.1 of Steroidobacteraceae bacterium. Lineage (GTDB taxonomy): Bacteria > Pseudomonadota > Gammaproteobacteria > Steroidobacterales > Steroidobacteraceae > 13-2-20CM-66-19. Next base: position 61,954 of record DASPPI010000074.1, read on the forward strand.
CCTCCGCTGGGTGGCGCGCAGGATCTTCAGTCCCGCGGCAGTCTTTCCCGTCGAGTAGAGTCCGACACCGTAGACATAAGCATAGTGCGCGTTGTCCGGTGCCAGCTGGGCCGCTTTCGCCAGCAGTTGCAGCGACTCGTCCGTGCGGTGCTGCCGAACGCGCAACAGTCCCATGGCGAACAGCACCCCGGCGTCGTTCGGGGCCGCCTTCGATGCCTCGTTCAACCAGTGCTCGGCCTCATCGTCGCGGTGGCGGGCGCGGCTCAGGTCCGCAAGATTGACGTAAGCGGGCACGAAGCCCGGCCAGAGTCTCAGGGCCTGCCGGTATTGAGCTTCCGCATCCTGCGTCCTGCCTTGCCGGGCATAGAGGTTGCCCAGGTTGAGGTGCGCTTCCGGGCGATCGGCGTTGTGTTCCTGGGTGGCAACGTAATCGGCCAGGGCCTGCTGGAAGGCGCGTTGCGCCTGCGGCGCGAGGTCGGCCGGTAGCGCGTCGGCCAGCTCGTCTGCCGCAGCGATGCGCACCGCCCGCACCCGATCCTGGAGCAGCGGGGCCAATCTGCCCCAGCGCGTCGCAGCGTCGGTGCCGGCGAGCAATTCCACCGCGGCCAGGCGCACCACGGCGTCCGGGGATTGCAGAGCCTCCTGCGCCGCGGCGACGGAGTTGGGATCGAGATAACCGGTAAGCTCCGTCAAAGCCGACGCCCGCACGACAGCCGGCGTCGCGTTGTCCCGGGTGAGGCTGAGCAGCTCGGCTTGCGCCGCGAACAGCTGCCGTCGCGCCGCCACGAGCGCCGGGGTGAAGCGCTGATAGCCGGGATGAACGCCGCCGTACCAGCGCTCGAGCGCGCGCGCCGCCCAGACCGCGGGCTTGTCTCTGTGGCAATCGGTGCAGGCATTGGGCGTGCCGTACTTGACTGACTCATCCGGTCGCGGGATGCGGAAGCTGTGATCATGGCGCTCATCGACGACCATGTAGGTGCGCACCGGCATGTGGCAGGCGACGCAGCGGCTTTCCGCCGCCTGCTCCTTGTGATGATGATGCTGCGCCGAGGCGTACTTGCTCAGTGAGTGACACTGCCCGCAGACCTCCTGATCGGCCACGCGCAGCTTGTCGCTGTGCGCGTCGTGGCAGTCACTGCAGGTGACGCCCGCGGCGAACATCCGGCTCTGCAGGAACGAGCCGTAGTTGTACACCTCGTCCTGCATCTCGCCGTCAGCGGTGTACAGGCCTTCCTCGAGCAGCGTCACCCGGTGGGTATCCAGCAGCGGCTTGCCGGGCGTCCAATCCTCGGAGATCTGGGCGGCACGCGCGTGACACCGGCCGCACATCTCCAGCTCGTCGGTATTGGCGCGCGGGCGCGAGCGGTGCGAATTGCCGGTCCCGGGATCGAGAATCCAGGTTGCCCCGCGCCGATCGTCAAAGTGCGCCAGCAAGCCGTCATGGGTGCTCGGCGCGGCGGATCCTGCTGCGCGCCTCTGGTGCGTTGCCCAATTGACGTGCTCGGATCCCGCGCCGTGGCAGGCTTCGCAGGCGACGCCGATGTCCGCGAACGTCGTCCGGTAGGTGTTGGCGGCCGCATCGTAGTTCTTGCGCACGTCCGTCGAATGGCAGGCCGCGCACATGTAATTCCAGTTCTGCTGCAGACCGGTCCAGTGCAGCTCGTCGCCCGCGCGGATGTTCTCCTTCGGGTAGAGGTGGAGCCAGTGCTGCCCGCCGTGGTCCGTGGGGCGCGCGTCCCAGGCGATCGGCAGCGCCTGCAGCCGGCCATCGGGAAAGGCGACGAGATACTGCTGCAGCGGATAGACGCCGAAGGTGTACCTGATCTCGTAGTCCTCGAGCGTACCGTCCGGGCCGTCGGTATGGACGAAGAACTTTCCGTCCTTACGGAAGAACTTCGAGGTCACGTCGAAGTGTGTGAAGGCTGCATCATGAAAGTTTCCGAGGACGGTCTGATCGGTCGCCTCCTGCATTGCCAGCTGATGATGCGAGCCCCACCAGTCCTGATACTGGCGCTCGTGGCACGCCTTGCAGGCTTCGGCCCCGACGTAGGCCGGCCGAATCACCGCGGGGATGCTCGGCGTGACGGGGCTGGAACGCGGCTGCCAGAAATGCTGAAGAACCGCCACCGCGGCGATCAACAAAGCTGCGCACCCGCAGATCAACAGCAGCCGCTTGGGGTTCATCAGGGGCCTTTGCGCTGGCCGTCCTTATAGCGCACGCGTCTCGGGCGGCTCAATGATCGCGCCCGGCCGGCGCGCTGGAGCGACTCGCCGAGCGGAGCAGACGAAGAGCCGGGGCAGCAGCAGTGGCCGCCCCGGGCGTTCGCGGCGATGGCGGTCAGCAGGCTACTCGCTGGTCTTGTTTTCCCGGCCTGCCGCTTCGAGCTTCTTGATGTCCGCGGCCGAGAGCTTCGGCCGATCGACGGTGAGGGTGATCTTGTCGATCTTACCGCTGAACTTGAACGGGACCTGGTAGTCGCGGTCGTCGACCGGTGTGCCGGTGTCGGAGCCGACGTCGAGATTCTCGTCCCACGCCAGGATCAGAGGAACCGTGTGATCCATCTTCTGCGTCGATACCGTCTTGCCGTCGACCTTGAGCACCCCGGTGCCGCTGCGGCCGATGCCGCTGATGCTGTTGAACGCCAGCGTCTCGGCTCCGAGTCCGTCGTACTTGAAGTCGAACTCCAGGATGTGGTGGCCGGGGTCGAGCGCGTTGGGTCCCTCCCATCTCACCCACTTCAGGCCGACAAGGTTCCAGTTGAACACCGGCTTGCCCTTGAGCACGTAGAAGCCGTAGCCGCCGAAGCGCCCGCCGGCGGTGATGAGCATCCCGTCGCAGCCGCCGCTCTTCGGGCACTCGATCTCGGCCTTGTAGGTATACGAGGCGTTAAGGACGCTCGGGGCATCGCCATAGGGTGTACCGGTGATCGGCGCGGTCCAGGTGAACACGTTGCGACCGGCCGTGATGCTCGGGCGCGGTGTGGCCAGACGGGTCGCCACGGTCGAATCGAGCGGCAGCACTTGGTACTTCTTCGCCTCCGCCCAGAACAGGTCCTGCAGCTCCTTGAGCTTGTCCGGATACTGCTTGGCGACGTCCTCGGACTGCGTCCAGTCCTTGGTGAGATCGTAGAGCTCCCAGGGATAGTCGGAAGGCTTCATGCCGACGCCGCCCAGCACGTCCCACGGCGGCCGCATGACGGTGGTGCTCGCGATCCAGCCGTCGTGATAGAGGGCGTGGTCGCCCATCATCTCGAAATACTGCGTGTGATGTCGCGAGGGCGCCTTGGCATTGGCCTTGTCGAAGGTATAGACCATGCTCACGCCCTCGATCGGGCTCTGCTGTATCCCGTCGACGACCTCGGGCTGCCTGATGTGCGCCGCTTCGAGGATGGTCGGCACGATGTCGATGATGTGGTGGAACTGGGTGCGGATGCCACCCTTGTCCTTGATCACCGCGGGCCACGATATCGCCATGCCCTGCTTGGTGCCGCCGAAGTGCGAGGCGACCTGCTTGGTCCAGGAGAAGGGCGTATCGAATGCCCAGGTCCACGGCACGGCCATGTGGTTGTAGGTCCGGTCGGAGCCCCAGACGTCATAAAAGTACTTGAGCTGATCCTCGAGCGGCACCACGACGCCGTTGAACATCGCCACCTCGTTCGGCGTGCCGACCAGTGTGCCCTCGGCGCTGCTGCCGTTATCGCCGCTGATATAGATGATCAGCGTGTTGTCGAGCTTGCCGATGTCCTGGACCGCCTGGATCACCCGGCCGATCTCGTGGTCGGTGTAGGCGAGATAGGCCGCGTAGACGTCGACCTGGCGGAGGAGCATCTTCTTCTCATCCGCTGAGAACTGATCCCAGTGCTTGAGCAGCTTGTCCGGCCAGGGAGTCAGCTTCGCGTCCTTAGGAATGACACCCAGCTTCTTCTGGTTGGCGAAGATGGTCTCGCGCAGCTTGTCCCAGCCCTGGTCGAACAGGTGCATGTCACTGATCTTCTTGATCCACTCCGGTGTCGGATGGTGGGGCGCGTGCGTGCCGCCCGGCACGTAATAGAGGAAGAACGGCGCGTTCGGCTCGAGCGTATTCATCCGGTTCAGGTAGCCGATCGCCTCGTCCGCCATCGCGGTGATGAGGTTGAAGCTCGGGTTGCCCTGGAATGGATAGATGTAGGTGGTGTTGCGCGCCAGGTTGTCCGGCTGCCACTGGTTGGTGTCGCCACCCATGAAGCCGTAGAAGTATTCGAAGCCCATGCCGATCGGCCACTGGTCGAAGGGACCGAGGTCGGTCGCCTGGAAGGAGGGCGTGTTGTGGTTCTTGCCGAACCAGGAGGTGTGATAGCCGTTGTCCTTGAGAATGCGGCCGATGGTCGCCTTGTCGCGGGTGATGATGCTGTTGTAGCCGGGGTAGCCGGTGGCCTGCTCGGCGATGACGCCGTAGCCGACCGAGTGATGGTTGCGGCCCGTGATGAGTGCGGCGCGTGTCGGGGAGCACAGTGCGGTCGAGTGAAAATTCGTGTAGCGCAGGCCCGCGGCCGCGATGCGGTCGAGCGCCGGCGTCGGAACCACTCCGCCGAAGGTGCTCGGGGCGCCGAAGCCCACGTCGTCGGTCATGATCAGCAGGATGTTGGGCGCGCCTTTGGGCGGCACCACGCGCGGAGGCCAGTACGGCTTGGAATTCTCCGCATTGACCTCGATCTTGCCCTCGAACTTCGCCGGCGGCGGCGGAAGCTGGCGCCCGTCGATGGTGGTGGTGGCGCTGGGTGAGCCCGGAGCGCCCGTGATCTGCTGCGCGCTCGAGATTCCCGGAGCCAGCGCGCATGCGATCAGCGACAGGAATGCACCGCCCGTCCTTGCGCGTCTCCGTGACGTCCTCATCCGCTCGCACATGACTTGTTCTCCCGCCTGCAGGTTCACGTTCTTGTACACAAGCGACGCCGGGCCGGACCACGGCGCAGAGTCGACCAGTAAAGCTAGCCCGCGGCAGTGCGGGCGGCAATTGGACCAAAGGGCCATAGGCGAAAAGCCCTGGCTGGGGGCTTCGCTCGGCGTGCGCTCAGCGGCCGGGCGGCGGCGGGTTCAGGGTAGTTCACGCCGGGTTGAAGAGTCCGGCGATCGTATCGACTGCAAGCTCCGCCTCGGCCCGGTTGGGCACCGCGCTCGGGTCATCGAATCCGTAGTAGTCGTTCTCGCCGATCACCTGGAAGACCAGGCCGTCGCGGCGCGGGACGAAGGCGACGTCACGATAGATCAGTCCGTAATCGACCTGCGGTTCGGGGATGACCCGGGCCACCTGTCCGCGGACCGGTACCACGGACTGATCGCCGAACAGCGCCCGTGAGCCGTAGCCGGTCGCGTTGATGAGAGTCTTCTCGCGGATCCGGGCGAAGTCGGCTGGAGTGTGGAACTCCTCGATCTCGATCTTTCCGCCACTCGCGCGGAACTCGGACATCAACATCCGCGAATACCCGTTCAGGTTGAACATCAGCAGCGAATAGCGTCGCAGATAGCGCGCGCCGAGGTTGTGGCTCCCGGGCGCGAAGTCCTGCCCGTGAGTCATGAGATCGGCGGTGAGCTCGCGCTGCAGCTCGGCGAAGCGGGGGCGCGGATCGCTCGGCGCCAGGGCGCGGTCCGGCATCTGCGCGCTGTCCGAAACGAAATACATGTCGGTGAATTCGACCGGCGTGCCCGGCAGGCCGAGCAGCTTCTGATAGGTCGCGAACGAGCCGCGCGCCATGCGCTGCCACATGTCCTTGAAGGCGGGCGTGGCGTACTCCGCGAAGCAGATCCGCGAGTCAGGAGTCCACAGACCCGTGGCCAGGGACGAGGGGACGTTCGGCGGCAGCTCCTTCGCATAGACCGTGACCTGCGCGCCCGCCTGCTGCAGCAGCAGCGCCGAGGTCAGCCCCATGGCGCCGCAGCCGATCACCGCGACCTGCCGCTCGCCGGTCGCCAGGGCCTTCTCCCCTGCGATCGCGCTCGATCCCCAGGACAACGACCAGCCGCTGCCGCCGTGCCCGTAATTGTGAACGATCGTCTTGCCGAGCAGCGGCTCGACCTCGAGGCGCGGTCCCTGGGGGCGGAAGGGGCGGGTGCAGACGGTGATGGCCGTGATGCGGTCCCTGCTGGCACGCAGCGGCTCGAGCTTCAGGGCGGGCGCGGGTGCGGCACGGGATGGGGTGTTGAGTGCGCCGAAGCTGCAGCCTCCGAGCGCGCTGCCGACGAGAGCGGTACTCGCCTGAGTGAGAAAGCGCCGCCGCCCTTCATCCCATGGCGGCATGGGCGCGGTGCCCGATTCCCCTGAGGTCACGAGGCGCGTTCCTGATTTTTGTCCGGCATCATAGCACCCGCCGGACGGCAGCCTCGCGCCGGCGCCCCGAAAAAGGCGTTACCAGAAATTGGTAGCCCGCGCGTGCCCTGGGCCCAAAGTCCAATTGCGAATCTGCCAACCGGCAGCTTAGGGTCGGCGCCTTGCATGCCCTACGGACAACAATGAGCGAACGATCGCGCACACCGGTCGGGGTCAGTTGCCTGCTCACCGCCTTGATGGGCGCCATCGCCACGCCGGCGCTGGCGCAGACCAGGAGCGTCAGCGATGACCAGGGAGTGATGGAGATCAACGATCCCACCTCTCCGCTGCGCTGGTTTCAGCTCAGCGACTGGTACAACGCCAGCCTGCACGACCAAGCCGGCACCATCAACGAGGCCGTCTTCCGCACTGTCCTGCCCTTCACGATCGATGGCAACCTCTACGCGGCGCGCTTTACGCAGCAGGACACGGTGTCGGCAACCAGCGGAAAAACCGGAACGCAGGATCCGGAGCTCATCGTGGTGCGCCTGTTCACTCAAGGCTGGGGGCGTTGGGGAATGGGATTCGTCCTCGATGCCCCCAGCGGAGCCGAGAACGAGACGTCCAACAAATGGAGCCTCGGCCCGGCGATCGCTATCGCCACTTCCAGCGACGCCCGGGTGCAATTCGGCGCGAATCTGCGCACCTGGTGGTCGGTGAACGGCCCAGGCTACGCAAAGAACGTCGGCATCGTGAACCTGCAGCCGGTTCTCAACATCAAGCTCGGCAACGGTCAGGCACTATCGCTCGGGCAGTCGCAGTTGGAATGGGACACGGTCACCAACCAATGGAAGTCATTGCAGTTCGGAGTCAAGTACGACAAGGCCTTCACGCTGGCCGACCGCAAGTGGACGCCTTACGCCGAAGCGGATTACGACTTCGAGACGACCAAGGGCAATCCCATGTGGACGTTTCGGGCCGGTATCACGGTGTTCGAGCCGCAACGCTGAGACTCAGCGGCATCCTGCTCGACGCGCGGCAACGCTGCCGATTCGCACCACCGCACTGCAGCCGCCGGAACAACCATGCTCGCCATCGTCAGCGCCATGCCGGAGGAGATCGCAGCCGTCGTGGCGTCGCTCGAAAACGTCACCACGCAGGAATTCGGGCGCAGGCGCTACCACATTGGCAGCTGCCACGGTCACAAGGTTGTCGTGGTCTTCTCGAGGATGGGCAAGGTCGCTGCCAGCGCGACGGCGACGCAGCTGGCGACCTCTTATGGGGCGACGCGGCTGGTCTTCAGCGGCGTCGCCGGCGCGGTGCAGCGCGGGTTGGCGATCGGCGATATCGTGGTCGGCACCGAGCTCATCCAGCACGATATGGATGCGTCGCCGATTTTCCCGCGCTATGAGGTGCCGCTGCTCGGCAAGACGGCCTTTGCCGCGGACGCGCAGCTGAGCGCGCGCCTCACGGCCGCCGCCGAGGAGTTCCTGCGCCACGATCTGAGCTCGAGCGTCTCACCTGCGGAGCTCACGCACTTCAGGATCCGCACACCGCGAGTGCTCGGTGGGCTCATCGCGAGTGGCGACAAGTTCTTCGCCAGCAGGGCCGAGCTCGCGGAGCTGCGTGAGCGGCTGCCGGCGGTGGCGTGCGTGGAGATGGAAGGCGCTGCGGTCGCTCAGGTGTGCGAGGAGTACGCGGTGCGCTTCGCAGTCGTGCGCACGATCTCGGATTCGGCAGACGAGCATGCCGTCCACGATTTCCCACGCTTTGCGCGCGAGGTCGCGCGCCATTACTCGGCAGGAATCCTGTCGCGATTTCTTCGCACTCTGTGATGGTAGTGTCCGATCCCGAAACCCGGCGCGGAGGAGCTCTCCCTATGCGGTGCATTGCGATTGCCCTGACTCTCACAGCCATTGCTTTCTGCAGTGCGAGTGCTGCCGAGCCGGAGCCGGCGATGACCGCCGAGGACCTGCAGCAACTGTGCACCGGCGAGGACCACGTGAGCAGGAATGCCTGCCGCATCTACATCCTCGGCGTGACGCAGGGAATCGCGCTGGGACTTCACCTCCTCGGGCGTGACGGCCACCCGGCTCGCCCCTGTGTGCCTGCCGGCGTTTCAGCCGAGGCGCTCGAGCGAACGGTGAAAGAGAAGCTCGCCGATGATCTGACGGCGCACCCGCAAGATCGGCAGCGCGAGGCGGCCGGCTTCATCAGTGCCGCGCTTGCTGCGGCATTCCCCTGCTCGAAACAGTGACGCAGCGGTCAGGCACGCAGCCGCCGCCCCTGCGGGTCGTAGAGCGGCGCGAGATGTACGGTGGCCGTGCGCATCTCGCCCAGGATGTCGATCTCGAAGCGCGCACCGTCGCGCGCCAGCGCCGTCGGCACGTAGCCGGCGGCGAGACTGCGGCCGATGCAGTGTCCGTAAGCGCCCGAGGTCACGTAGCCGACCGCCGTTCCGTCCTGCATGATCGATTCGTAGCCGATCACCTCGGCATCGGACTCAGGCACCTCCATGACCACGAAGCGCCGCTTGGGGCCGGCGGCGCGCTCGGCGAGCGCGGCGGCGCGGCCGGTGAAGTCGGGCTTGCCGAAATCGACGAAGCGGTCGAGCCCGGTCTCGGCGGGCGTGTAGTCGGGGCGGAAGTCCTTGTTGAATGAGCCGTAGCCCTTCTCCAGGCGCAGCGAGGAGAGCGCGCGTCCGCCGAAGTGCGTGAGCCCGAGCGCCCGCCCGGCATCCCACAGGTCGTCGTAGAGCGAGACGAAGTAATCCGGCGTCGTCCAGATTTCGTAGCCGAGCTCCCCGGTGAAGCCGGCCCGCGTCAGGATCGCGGGCGCGAAGCCGACGGCCGTCTCGGTGACCTGGAAGAGCCGGAAGGCCTGCGGCGAGAGATCCACCCGGACCAGCCGCTGCACCAGCTCGCGCGCGCGGGGACCGGCGATCGACACGCCGGCGAGCGTCGAAGCCGCCGAGCGCACGCACACGTCCGCCGGCGGCTGCGAAGCCCAGAACCAGCGCAGGTGGAACTCCTCGGCGAATCCCGATCCGACGATTAGGTAGCGATCTTGCGCGAGACAGGCGATCGACAGGTCCCCCATGATGCGACCGGCGGGATTCAGCATGGGCGCAAGTCCGAGCCGTCCGGGTGGCGGGATCCGACAGGCGAATACCCGATCGAGCCAGGCGCGCGCCCCGCGGCCGGTAACCTCGTACTTGCCGTAGTTGGTCGTCTCGTAGAGGCCGACGCTGCTGCGCACCGCCTGACACTCAGCGCGCACGAAGGGAAAGGCCTCGGAGCGGCGATAGGTCGGGGTCTCGGTGGGCGCGACCCCCGCGGGCGCGAACCACAGGGCATGCTCGAGCCCGAAATTCGCGCCCATGACCGCTCCGGCGGCGAGCAGCCGCTCGTAGATGGGCGAGCGGCGCACCGGGCGTGCGGCTGGCAGCTCCTCGTTGGGGTACGCGAGGCGGAAGCGGCGGGCGTAGTTCTCGGGTACTTTGATGGAGGTGTATTTCGGGGTCGCGAACGTGCCGAAGCGCGCCACATCCATGGAAATGATGTCCTGCCCCGGATCGTTCTCGGCCATCCAGCGCGACAGCACCAGCCCTATGCCCCCGCCCTGACTGAAGCCGGCCATGACCGCACACGCGACCCAGTAGTTGCGGACGCCTCGGACCGGGCCCACCAGCGGGTTGCCGTCGGGGGCGAAGGTGAAGGGGCCATTCACCGCCTTGCGGATGCCGACCCGCCCGAGCGCCGGGAAGTGCCTGAAGCCGACCTCGAAGTAAGGCGCGAGCCGTTCGAAGTCCTCGGGCAGCAGCTGCATGGCGAAATCGTCGGGCGTCTTCAGCGGCGACCAGACCACGCCGTGCGGCTCGTAAGTGCCGATTAGCACGCCGCGGCGCTCCTGCCGCAGGTAGATCTCGCCGGCGTAATCGGTGGTGTTGACGATCTCCTCGCTGCGGCCCTCGAGCTCGGGAACGTCCTCGGTGATCAGATAGTGGTGCTCCATCGCCAGCACCGGCAGCTCGATGCCGACCATATGGCCGACCTCGCGCGCCCAGAGGCCCGCGCAGTTGACCACCTGCTCGGCGTGCACCGTGCCCTTATCCGTCAGGACGTCCCACCAGCCGTCGCGGCGCTGCGTGAGCGACAGCACGCGGGTAAAGCGCTCGACGGAGGCGCCGAGGGTGCGCGCCGCCTTGACGTAAGCGTGGGTCGTGCCGGAGGGGTCGCAGTGACCGCCATCGGCCCGCCACAACGCACCGATGAAGTAGCGTGCGTCGATCAGCGGATTGAGCTGCTGCGCCTCAGCGAGCGAGATCATCTCGGTCTCCATGCCGAGATAGCGGGCGCGCGAGCAGATGAGCCGCAGGCTGTCGAGCTCGCCGGCTGTAGCGGCGAGCATCAGCCCGCCGTTCGGATGCAGCCCGCACGACTGCCCGGAGACCGTCTCGATCTCGCGGTATAGGTCGATGGTGTATTTCTGCAGTCGCGAGATATTGGCCTCGCCGTTGAAGGTGTGCATGCCGCCGGCGGCGTGCCAGGTGGAGCCGGAGGTGAGCTCGCTCTTGTCCAGCAGCAGCACGTCGGTCCAGCCGATCTTGGCCAGGTGATAGAGGACGCTGGCGCCGACCACGCCGCCGCCGATGATCACGGCTCTCGCGCAATCCTTCATGTCAGTGCGTCTGCGGACACAAGCGCAACACTAGCATCGGACTGCGGCCCGAGCCCGTAGGGGCTGGCGGTCGAGCCCAGCCACTCGTGGAAGTGGCGCGCGGTGGTGGAGGGGGTGAGGAGCAGTATTCCGGTGGCGAGCACCGCGAGGATCACCGGCACCTGCGCCATGATCGTCGCGGCGGCGCAGCCGGGCCGAAAGACTTCCGGCGCCAGGTCGAGGCGGCAACCCCGGGCCAGCACCTCGCGTACCGCGGGACCGGTGAGGTAAAGCGCCCTGAGCGCCGAGGACAGATCCACTGCGACTCCGCAGCCCCTCAAGGCAGCCTCCCAGCCGCCCGCCGCCTCGGTGGATGAGCCGGGAGCGCTCAGCAGCAGCCACCGTCCGGGCTGCACGCCGAGCGCGACGCCGCGCGCCGCGGCCGTGACACCACCGCGCCCGGGCAGCGGCCAGCCGCGTGCGGCGGCGAGCGCTGCGAGCTCACGCGCGCCGCCGCGCAGATGAGCGATCTGCACGACGTCCGCGCTGAGGGTAATGAGCCGGATGCCGGCGGCATCGGAGCGCGCGGGCTCAGCTGCGGACACGCCGGTTCTCCGGATCGAGCATGTGCGGACTCACGACCTCGATCTCCGTGGTCGCCTCATGAACGGGTGAGGTGGCGCGCAGCCGCTCGCCGATGCGCCGCCGGCCGCCCTCGACCAGGGCAAGACCTACCCAGCCCTCGAGCTCGACCGAGGGCGTCGAGGAGGTCACATAGCCGAGACTCCCGCCGCGCGCTTCCCGCTCGACCAGCTGCATGCCGTTGCGCAGAGTGTGCGCGCGATCGAGCGGCCGTACACCGACCAGCTGCAGCCGCCCCTCCTGCGTGAGGCCCGGGCGCTGCGCCAGGGTGCGACCGATGAAATCACCCTCTCGCTTCAGCAGCCGCTGCAAGCCCAGATCATCGGCGCTGGTGTTGCCGTTGAGCTCCGCGGCCGTCACGTGGCCCTTCTCGATGCGCAGGGTGTTGAGGGCATCGAGGCCGTAGGGCCGGATGCCGAAGGGCTCGCCGGCCGCGAGCAGCGCCGACCAGACGCCCTGCGCCTCGCGCGCGGGTACCGCCAGCTCGTAGGCGAGCTCGCCGGAGAAGGAGATGCGGAACAATCGTCCGGCGACGCCGGCGATCGTGGCAGAGGCCGCCGCCATGAACGGGAAGGCCTCATTCGACAGGTCGACGCCTGCGACCACCTTCGTGATCACCTCGCGCGAGCGGGGACCCGCGAGCGCGAACTGCGCCCACTGGTCGCCGACATCCGTCAGCAGCACGTCGAGCCCCGCGCACATGCTCTGCAGATGAAACTCCAGGTGCTCGAGGACGGCCACGGCGTTGACCGTCGTGGTCGTGACGACGAAGTGATCGGTCGCCAGGCGTGCCGTGGTGCCGTCATCGAACAGCAGGCCGTCCTCGCGCAGCATGATGCCGTAGCGTGCCCGGCCGACGGCGAGCGTGGAGAACGTGTTGGCATAGATGAAGTCGAGGAAGCGCGCGGCGTCCGGTCCCTGCACGTCGATCTTGCCGAGCGTCGAGACGTCGGTGAGGCCGACCCGAGAGCGTACCGCGCGCGCTTCCCGCAACACCGCCTCCCAGCCCCCCTGCCGGGCGTACACGAGCGGTCGCAGCCACAGTCCCGTGGGGACGAAGGTCGCGCCGGCCTGCGCGTGCCACTCGTGCAGCGGCAGGCGGCGGCGGGGCTTGTAGTGTCCGCGTACTTCGCCGCCGGCGAGCGCCGCGAACGGGACCGGCTGGGCGAACGGCCGCGGCCGCGCCTGCCCGACTGCGGCCAGCTCCACGGCCCGTGCCGCCGCCAGCACCGCACTGCCCAGGAGCCCGCCGATGCGCCCCTGGTCGATCGCCATGCCGTGCGTCGTGTAGCGCTTCATGTGCTCGACGTGCTCGTAGCCCTCGCGCACGCTCAAGCGTACGTCGTCGGCCGTCACGTCGTTTTGCAGATCGACGAACGCCTTGCCGGCGCCGCGCACCTCCCAGACGGCGCTGATGGGTGTCGCTTGCGGATCGGCCGGCAATTCCGGCAGCGCGTGTCGGGACGATGGGGATGGTCCGGGGCTGCTCCGCGCGCCGAGCTGCGCGGCGATCGCGCGTGCCGCGGCGTCGCCGTCCCGGGCGGCGGCCGCGAGTCCGAACACCCCGCGTGCCGCTCCCGCCACCTGCCCACTCGCCGGTGCCAGCTCCGGCGTGAAGGCCGCGATCGCCGCCTGCCAGGTGAGGCGCGCACCGAGCTGGGCGGGCAGCGCCGTCAGCGGCGAATAGCCTCCCGAGATCAGCAGGCAGTCGGCCGCGAGCCGGCGCAGCGAACCTCCGTTGCGATCGGTCACCTGCACGCCGCGCACGCCGGTGCGTCCCAGCACGCGCTCGATGAGCGCACCCGCGAAGACCTCGATGCCGAGCTCGCGGGCCCGCTGCGCGGCGCTCGAGGCCGGGCGGGCGTCGACGACGCCGGCGCAATCGACGCCGGCGGCCGCGAGCGCGAACACCGCCTCGTAGGCCTCATCGGTGTTGAGGAAGAAGGCGGGCCGACGGCCGGCCGTAACCCCGTAGCGACGCAGGTAGCGCAGCGCCGCGCCCGCAAGCATGACGCCCGGGACGTCGTTGCCGGGGAAGGCGATGAGCCGCTCGAGTGCTCCGGTGGCAAACAGCACGCGCCGCGCGCGGATGATGCGCAGCCGCTCGCGCAGTCCGCCGCAGCGTGCGGCCTCGGGCGGCGCGAGCTCTTCGAGCGCAGCGAACACGCCGTGACCGTAGGCGCCGAGCACCGTGGTGCGCGCGAGTGTGCGCGTCGAGTCGAGCCCGGCGAGGCCGCTGCAGGCCGCCGCGCGCCACTTGCTCCAGCGCTCGTCGAGCAGCGTACCCCCGCCCAGCACGACGTCCTGCTCCGCGAGGATCACTCTCAAGCCGCAACCGCCGAGGTGATGCGCCGCGGCAAGTCCGGCGGCGCCGCCCCCGATGACCAGCACGTCGGCTTGATCGTGCACCGTCTCGGCAGGGTCTGCGTGTGCGGGCACGACCGGAGCGAGCCGGCCGAGGCCTGCAGCGCGGCGGATGAGCGGCTCGTACAGGTGCTCCCACGCCCACGCGGGCGCCATGAAGGTCTTGTAGTAAAAGCCTGCCGGGAGGAAGCGCCCGAGCCAGTCGTTCAGCGCCAGCGCATCGAACCCGAGCGAGGGCCAGCGGTTCTGGCTTTCGGCGATGAGTCCCTCGTGCAGTGCGAGCGTGGTCGCGAGCCGGTTCGGCTCGCGCCCG
>DASPPI010000075.1:0-9741 GCA_035625615.1 Steroidobacteraceae bacterium
CCGCATCAACCGCCTGTGGGTCACGGCGCGCAATTCCTACCGCCGCCTGCACGAAGCTCCGGTGAAGAACCTGAGTGCGCTGCGCGCGGCCGCGCAGCGTCTCGATGAGCTCGCGCGCGGGCGGGCGGCGCTGCGACGCGATCTCAAGGCTCTCTCGGACTAGAAGCCGCGGACGCACGGCTGTCAGCGGCGTCCGCCGAGCACCCGCGCCGGCAACAGGATCAGTGCGCGCAGCAGCGCGAACACACCCTCGACGGTCAGGCCAACCAGCCGCAAGGGCAGCAGCAGCAGCCACACGATCGGATACAGCACCAGCGCCAGCAGCGCCAGCGGCCAGCAGACCACGAGCAGCAGCAGCCACAGGAGAAACGCGATCATTGACGATCCTTTCGCGCGCCGCCTACAGTCGCCCGAGCTCAGCGCGTATCAGTCTACGCCGTGGCGCGATCGGGGGAACCGCCGTTGACCGCAATCTTCCAACCGCCGCCGGCGCTGCGTCCGGGGGATCGCGTGGCCGTCATCGCGCCGGCCAGCGGCTTCGAGCGGGCCTCCTTCGAGGCGGGGCTCGCCCACATCGGCGGCCGCTACCGCGCCGAGTACGGCAGCGGGGTGTTCGAGCGGCACCGTTATCTCGCCGGCAGTGATGCGCGGCGCCTCGATGAGCTGAGCGCCGCGCTGGCCGATCCGGGGGTACGGGCGGTGTTCTGCGCCCGCGGCGGCTACGGCGCCACGCGCTTGCTGACGAGGCTCGGCGGCACGGCACCCGTGGGCCCGGCGAAACCGCTGGTCGGCTTCTCGGACATCACCGCGCTGCACCTGTGGCTGCAGGCCCACGGCCGCATCAGCATCCACGGGCCGGTGCTCACCCAGCTCGGGCGCCTGACGCAAGCCACCCGCCAGCGGTTGTTCGATCTGCTCGAGTCGGCGGCGCCGGCGCCGGCGCTGCACGGCAGCGCCACTTATGTCGGCGGAACGGCGGAGGGACCGCTGCTCGGCGGCAACCTGTCGGTGTTCACGCGACTGCTCGGCACGCCGTTCCTCCCGCCGCTCGAGGGCGCAATCCTGCTGCTCGAGGATCAGGGTGAGCGCCCGTACCGGCTCGACCGCATGTGGACGCATCTCGAGCTCGCCGGGGTATTCGCCCGCGTGCGCGGCATCGCGCTCGGTACCTTCACCAGCTGCGAGGAGGCGGCGGCCCCCTACACCGGCGCCGAGGTTCTGCGCGAGCTGGCGCAGAGCACCGGGCTGCCGTGCGCGGCCGGCTTTCCGATCGGGCATGGCGACCTCAACGAACCGGTGCCGCTCGGTGCACGCGTGCGCCTCGAGGCCGACAGCGCGCGGCTCCTGTTTCTCGAGGCAGCGGTGTCGACGTAGCGTCGGCTCGCCGGCCGCGCCGCGCCGGCCGCACCGCGGGCCGTCAGAACAGCGTACCGCCCGCGCCCACCATGGCCGTGCGCACCATCGCGATGGGCGGCCCGCCGTACGACAGGAACCTGTCGTGGAAATCATGCCAGTACCGCCGCGCATCGGCGCCGGCGCCGCCGGGCTGCTGCGCAACCCAGTCGGCGCGTAGCTTGCGGATCATGAGCTTGCCCAGCGTGTAGTAGAGGTACTCCGGATCGTAGGTGCCGCGCGCCGCCTGCTGGCGCGCATCGCCCGGGTCGGCATGGGCCTGCTCGAGGAACATGCGCTCCGCCTGCGCCACCGCCATTCCCTGGGTGTGCAGGCCGATGGCCGACAGGAAGCGCACGTCGCGCAACAATGCCTCGGTGAGCTGCCCGATGTGCTGCTCGGCGCTGCCCTCACCGAGCCCCGCCTCCCACATCATCTCCTCGCAGTAATGAGCCCAGCCTTCCGCGTACGCATAGCCGACCCACAGAGCCGCGATCTTCGAGGGGTTGCGGTTCGAGTGGAGGAATTGCAGGAAATGGCCGGGCCACACCTCGTGCACGCTCGTGTACAGCAGGCTCGCCTTGCCGGGGATGTATTCGGCCCGCTCCTGCGCGGTCCAGGAAGGATCGGGGGGCGCGATGTTGTAGGTGTAGGCCACGTTCTTGTCGTAGGGGCCGGGAATGTTGATGTAGGCGAAGTTCGAGCGGTTGTACGGCGGCGCTTCCACGACCAGCGGGCGCTCGTCGCTCGGGATGCTGACGATGTTCTTCGCGACGATGAAGCCGCGCAGCTCGGCCAGCTGGGCGCGTGCGCCTTCGACCGCGCCGCCCTGCGGTTTGTCGGCCTGCATCTTCGCCACGCAGGCCGGCACCGTGCCCCCTGGCAGGTATTGCCGGCACGCTTCCTCGAGTGCCCGCGTGTTGCGCTCGAGGTCGGCGCGGCCGACGGCAAGCAGCTGCCCGATCGGCACCTCGATCCGCTCGGTCGCCTTCAGCATCTCGAGGAACAGCGGCTCGCCGAGGGCGAAGTCCCCTCCCGCCCGCGCGAGCTCGCCCTGCAGCCAGCTCTTCAGTCCGTCCATCGCCGCCGCCGCCGCCGCCGTGGCCTCGGCCAGCTCCTTCTGCGCGGCGGCGTCGTGTACCGGGGCAAACACCGCGGGCGCGTCGTTGCGGAAAAAATCGGCGAAGCCGCCGAACGCTTCGATGCCACGCTGTACGAAGCTCGGCGGCAGCGGCGTGCGCAGGTTGGCACGGATGTCGGCCGCGATCTTCGGTATCGCGCGCAGGTAGCCGGTGTAGCCCGTCAGGCGCTTGGCGAGCGGGGCATAGTCGCGGTTCAGGTAGACGTCCGGGTCGAGCCGATCGATGTACCAGGCAGGATTGGCGAACGGGAAGCGCGCCCGGTCGAGCCAGAACAGTTCGGCGTCGATCACGGTGAGCAGGTACTCGCGCTCGAAGCGCTCGGCGGACGTCAGCGCCGCCGCGTCGAACGCCTGCGCCTGGCCGCGCAGCTTCTGCAGGCGCGCGACCTCGGCGGCGATCCCGGCAGCGCTCCAGTCGGCCATCTGGCCATCGAACTCGTGCCGTCCCGCCTGGACGGCGAAGAACGGATCGGCCTTGAAGTAGCTCTCGATGAAGTCCGCCGTGAACTCCCCCCAGCCGGCGTGCGCCGCGGCCCCCTGCGGCGGCCCCGCCGGCGGCGGCGGGGTGGCGGGCCCGCTGCAGGCCGCCAGAACGGTGAGCGCCGCAATGGCCCAGCAGGTACCTATGGCGCGTCCCATGCTATCGGATTCCTCTTTAATTCCTTGGTTCTCAGTCCAGCCGGCGGACCTGCAGCGCCTGCAGCGCGCCGCCTGCATCCCGCTCGATGTGAAACTCGATCGGGCGGCAGCACACCTCGCAATCTTCTACGTACGAGCACTCGTCGGTGGTCAGGTCGACGCGAGTTTCCAACCGCTCGCCGCAGTAAGGGCAGCGCACCGCCACGAACTCCTCGGGTGTCAGGCGCCGCCGGCCGGCGCCCGGCTCCCACACCGGCTCGAGTCCGTACAGCTCATCGATGCTGTCCGAATCGAGCCGCGTGATGCGCCGTCGGAGTCGGGCGAGCTCGCGAGCGGGATGGGGTCGTCTCGTCATTGCGCAGGGGCGTGGCGAACTGCGATGCTGCGTGCGGGGACTTCCCGAGCGAGGATACGCCTTATGCTGATGGTTCGTGCCGCGGGAGTGCTGCTGTGCGCCGCCGCGGCCCTGAGCGGGTGCGCGACCCAGCTGACCGCTCAGCCGCCGGCGGGCACGAGCCTGGCGGGCGCTTGGAAGATCGATCACGGCGCGGGCGACGATCCCCAGAAGACCCTCGAGCAAATGCGCGCGCAGGCCCTCAAGATCATCAGCCGCCAGCAATCGGCTCCCGCTCCGGCCCCGATGCCGGCGCGCGGCGCCGGCACGCGCGGCGGCGGCCAGACGCAGGAGCAGGCGGGCGTCGAGGATTTTACGCCGGCACCCGTCGCACCCGGTGGCCATCGCCCCGACCCGCTGCAGCGCTCGCCTATGGCCCAGGTCGTCAGGAAATGCATCGCCCGCGGCGAGTTCCTCACCATTCGTCAGGGGCCGGGCGAGTTCGTGCTCGACTACGGCACCTCGGTGCGCAGCTTCACGCCCGGAGCGCACAGCGTGGTGTCCGCCGAGGGCGGCGTGGGAGACCAGCTCTCCGGGTGGGACGGCCGCGCCTACCTCATCAAGGTCAAGGCGCAGAGCGGACCCGACGTGACGGAGGAGTTCAGCCTGTCCGCCGACGGCAAGCAGCTCCTGTACAAGCTCCACATCGCCGCCGAAGAGCTGCCGGCGGTCACGCTGACCCGCGTGTACATCCCGACCGACGAGGTCGCGCCACGGCTGCTGCCGAACAACGACTGACTCGGGGCGCTCATCCGGCGGTCGCCTCGACGCGACCCGCGGCGGCAACCCTGGCGGCGCTGTGCGCACTGCTGCTGGCCGCGGACGAGCCGACGGCCGCGCAGCCGCCCCCTGATTCGACTTCGGCCGCCGCTGCCGTAGCGCCCATCGAGGAAGTGGTGGTCGAGGGGCGCCACGAAGGCCCGCGGATGTGGACCGTGCGCAGCGGCGATCACACGCTGTGGATTCTCGGCACGATCTCGCCACTGCCGAAGCGGATGGTGTGGCAGCCGGACGCGGTGCTGGAAGTCCTGAAGCATGCGCAGGAAGTGGTTCCGGCCTGGCCCAGCTGGGGCATCGGCGCCAATCCCTTCACCGCGCTGCGCGTCTACATCGAGTGGCGGCACCTGCAGAAGCCTCCGGACCGGATGCCGCTGCGCGAGGCGCTGCCGCCGGCCCTGTACGCGCGCGTGGCCGCTCTCGAGGCGCGCTACGACCCGCACGACGACAAGCTCGAAGAGATGCGTCCCATGCTGGCCGCGCGCCGGCTCCTCACGCGCGTCTTCGATGCGGCAGGACTCGCGCTGCGCAACGAAGTGCAGCAGGAAGTGCTCAACCTCGCCAGCCGCCGCGGCGTGCGCATTCGCCAGGACAAGCTGCGGATCGAGGACCCGGTGGATGTGCTGAAGGATGTCGGCGCGACGCCGCTCGCCGGCGAGGTCGCGTGCCTGGAGTCGGTGGTCACGCTGCTCGAGACGGACCTCGCGCCCATGCAGGCACGTGCGCGCGCCTGGGCGCTCGGCGACGTCGACATGCTGCGCCGGCTCCCGCACGCCGATGACCGCGCCGCCTGCATCGCCGCGGTCTCGACCTCGGAGCGGGTGCGCACGCTGATCGCGCGTGCAGAGGATGACTGGCTGATCACCGTGCAGGACAGCCTGAGGCGCAACCGCAGCACCCTGGCGGTGCAGTCGATGGATCGCCTGCTCGGTGAGCACGGGGCCCTCGCCGCGCTGCGGGCACAGGGTTACTCGGTGGAAGGCCCCTGAGGCCGATCTTCAGCTCAGCAGGGCGCACGCCCACGCGAGCGCGAGCGAAGCGAGCGCTGCGGCGCCGCTCAGCGGCTGCGGCACGTGCCCGAGCAGCTGCTGCGCGCGTGGCAGCGCCGCGGTGGCACCCAGCAGCGCGCCGACCCCAAATCCCCCGAGGTGCGCCACCACGTCGACGTCGGTCCCCTCGCCGCCCGCGCCGGTCCAGCCGAGCAAGATCACGCCCGCAACCAGCGGACCCCAGCGGCGCGCCCAGCGCTGCGGCCAGGCGAAGCGCTCCCGCCACGCGTAGGCCGACATCGCACCGAGCGCGCTGAAGACCGTGGTGGAAGCGCCCACCGCCAGGTGCTCCGGGGGACCCAACAGACCCTCGGCGAGGTTGGCGATCGCCGCGCCGCTGACCGTGAGCAGCCAGGCGAGCCCGCTGCCCATCTGCCGGGCCGCGAGGTAGCCGAACCACATTCCGGCGGCAAGGTTGGCTGCGAGGTGCGGACCGTCGAGGTGCAGGGTGAGCGCCGTCCAGGCGCGCCACCACTGGCCCGCCTGCACGCGTGCCGCATCGAGCTCGCCGAGATCGAACGCGTCGAGCCGCACCAGTCCGTTCGACATCACCCACGGGACGCCGAGCAGCACCACGGCGTAGGCCAGGCATCCGACCCAGGCGTGGCTATACACGCGCGACGGCGGCGACGGCAGCGGTGACGCACGATTCTCCGCCTCGTACTGGCGCAGGTGGCGCGCGGCCTGATCCGCGTCGGCACCGGCTACCTCCAGCAGGAATGCGTCCGCGCCGCGCACCAGCCACGCCTCGATGCCCACCGCGGTCAGCACCAGCAGCCGCTCCTCGCAGGCGCGGCGGCGCGGCGAGCGGAACACGGTGACCGGGACGTCTCCGCTCATGAGGGTGGTGGTTCCTCGGCATCGTGCCGACGCAAGTGGGTCGCCGCGAGCAGTTGCCGCACTACATTGCCGAGGATCTCGTACATGCCCTCGGTGGAGCGCGCCAGGCCGCGCGGAGTCGGCAGGTAGTCGATCAGGGGGTGCACCGGTGGCGGCGCCAACACATGCGCCGGCGCGGGCTCGACCGAGAGCCCGGCACTCATGAACTCCTGCGCCGCGCGCCATTCGTGGGTGCTGCTGGTGACGAGCACGATGCGGGTGATGCCGTCGGCCTTGAGGAGCCGCGCCGAGAAGCGCGCATTCTCGAACGTATCGCCCGACTGGCCGTCGACCCAGCGCGTGCGGATCCCGAAGTCGCGCGCGAGCACGGCGCTCATCGCCAATGCCTCGTTGGCGCTGCCTGAGACCAGCACCGGAAGCCCCGTGTGGCGCGCCACGTAGGCCCCGTAGCTGACGCGCTCGAGCAGCTCGAAGCCTGCTGCGGGGCCGCCGTATTCGGGCGCCATACGCGCGGTACCGCCGCCCAGGATCACGATCGCCTGGCCGCGCACCGGTCGGCTCAGATCGAGCGGAGGGTAATGCTCTGCGAGGCGCGCGAGCGCATCCGCAACGACCAGCGTCGAGAGCAGCCAGAGCGTCGCCAGGCCCGCCACGGCGAGCGCCACGCCGGCCTTCCTGGCCGCGTCGCTCGCGCGGCGGCGCAGCAGCAGCCACAGGCCGGCGCCAGCGAGCAGCAGAGGTCCCCCGGGCGGGAGCAGCAGGGTGTGCAGGAGCGATTTCAACGTGACGAACATGCGCGCTCCCGGAGAGCCTCAGATGCGGATGGCTTGCCAGGCGCCTGAGCGCCAGCGCAGGAACAGCGTGCTCCCCAGGACGATGACATAGACGAGCACCGCCACCCATCCGCCGATGGCGCCGAGGCCGTACTGCGGCAGGAAATCCACCCAGCCCTCGCCCGGCGTGAAAGTGAGCGAATGGGCGAGCGGCGCGAACAGCAGCAGCGCGACCGGCAGCACCAGGGCCGCGGGCACCCGCACGTCCCCGGCACCGCGCAGGCACATGCTGCTGCCGAGATTGAGGCCGTCGAAGAACTGATAGGCCGCTGCGAACCACAGCAGCTGCATGCCGAGCGCCACCGCGATCCCCGAGTCGGCGTCGTGCGCGCCGGCGAACAGCGGCAGCAGCCACGGGCCGCCGAGGGCAATGAGCACGCCGATGCCCCCCATGTAGAGCGCGGCCAGCAGGATGACGCGGTTGCCGACGCGCTGCGCCCACGCGCGCGAGCCTGCGCCGATCGACTGGCCGACGAGCGTCGTGCCCGCGGAGGCAATACCGAAGCCCGGCATGTAGGCGAGCGAGGTGAGCATCACCACCATCTGCGTGGCGGCTCCGCCGGCGGTACCGAGCCGCGTCTGCATCATCTGGAAGATCGCGAACCCCAGCAGATCCGCCGCCGGCGACAGGCCCATGGGCACGCCGAGCTGCAGCTGCTGCAGCATGCGCCGGCCGTGCGGCCGCCAGGTCACGTGCGAGCGATAACGGCGGCGATAGCCGGATCGCAGGAACAGCGCCACCGCCACCAGCAGCCCGGCGAGCTGCGCCACGTTGGTCGCCCATGCGGAACCGGCGATTCCCCAGCCGAGACCGAAGATGAACACCTGGTTGAGCACCGCGTTGGTCACGGTCGTCAGTATGGTGATGAGCAGCGTCACCTGCGGACGGCCGATGCCGTTGAAGAAGCCGAGCATGGCCCACTCCGCCGCCCCGACGAACGCCCCGCCCATGCGCGGGAGCCAGAAGGCGGCCGCCAGCCGCTCGATCTCGGGATCAAAACCGCAGGGCGCGAGGATCAGCTGCCGCGCGGCGCCCACCAGCAGGAAGAGCGGCGCCGTGCAGGCCGTCGTCCACAGTGCGGTCCACACGGCCTGGCCGGCGCGGGCGTAGCGGCGCGCGCCGAAGCTCTGCGCGACGAGCGTCTGCACCGCCATGCCGGCCCCGCCGAGCACCAGCACCGCCGCCACGATGAGCCACTGCACCGCGCCCACCGCGGCGAGCGCCTTGGTGGAGATGCGTCCCATGAACCACATGTCGGTGAGATTGAGTACGATCTGCACCGCACTGTTGGCCATGAGCGGCAAGGCGAGCGCCAGCACGGCACGCTGATCGACGTGCGCGCGCCCGGAAGCGTCGATGCGCTGTGCCGGTAGGGCGGCAGCGCCCGCTGACTGCATGAACAGATCCATGGCAACATCCTGATCGCCATTCTCGCACACCGACCCACCAGAGAGAGGTCATGGCAACACGCAACCAGCGCCCGGCTGCACGCACGCGCCGCGCGGCGACCGGCACGCGCCGCCGCGGCAAGCTCGCTCCGGGAAAGGCTGCGCGCGGGCTCGACGCCGCCGAGGTCGCCATCGCGCTGGACGACCCGGCCGTCGCGGAGCTGGCGGCGCTGGTGCGCAGCGCCGGCGGCGCCCCGATCGGTGCCTACCACGAGCCCTTCGGCGGGCGCGCACTGCTGCTGGCGAGTCTGCCGCTCGGCGCGCTCCAGCCGACTCCCTTCCAGCGCGACCTGTCGCCCGCGCACGTCAAGCGCCTGGCGGAGAAGATCGAGGAGACCGCCGCGTTTCTCGATCCGCTCATCGTCGTGCGCGGTGAGGACGGCAAGCTGTGGACTCCCAACGGCCGCCACCGGCTCGCGGCGGGCAAGGTGCTGGGGTTGAAGCAGATCACCGCGCTCATCTCCCCGGACGAGTCGCTCGCCTACCGCATCCTGGCGCTCAACACCGAAAAGGCTCACAACCTCAAGGATCGCAGCCTCGAGGTCATCCGCATGGCGCGCAACCTCGCCCGGCGCCGCGGCACGGAGCACGAGAACAGCTTCGCCGCGGAATTCGAGTCTGCGGAGCTCCTGACTCTCGGCATCGTCTACGAGAAATCGCCGCGCTTTGCCGGCGGCGCCTACAGCGCCTTCCTGAAGAAGGTGGATCGCTTCAGCGAGCGCACGCTGAGCGCGAGCCTCAGTGAGCGCGCCGACCATGCGGCCCGGCTCGCCGCCATCGATGCGCGGGTCAAGACCATCATCGCGGCGCTGCAGGCGCGCGGCTTCAAGTCCCCGTACCTGCGCAACTACGTCGTCGCCCGGATCAACCCGGTGCGCTTTCACAAGATGAAGAAGGGCGCTAGCGCGCCGCCGATGCCGCTCGGACAGGCGCTGATGCGCATGGCGGCCGCCGCCCGCGGCTTCAACCTCGGCTCGGTTTCCAGCGCCGATCTCGCCTGGGTCGCGGTCGGCGCCGCCGCGGGCGAGTAGTCAGCGCACCGCCGCCGCCCGGGTGAGCGGCGCCGCGGTGTCCTCCTCGGGCAGCGGCGGCAGGTAGCCGTCGTCGCGAAGCTTGAGTCCGTAGCCGAAGGGAAACAACGCGGGCTCGCCGCCGCGGCGATCCACCGCCGGCGGGCGCGGGGAGCGCGGCCAGGAGAACGGCAGCCGGCCGCGGAACTCGTAGCGC
>DASPPI010000076.1:0-3044 GCA_035625615.1 Steroidobacteraceae bacterium
TCACCGACTGCCCCGGGAGCCGCGCCGTCGGAAAGCGCACCGGCAGCGGTGGCGGCACGACCTGATGAATGAGCGTCACGCCGCCAGCGCCGGGCTTGCTGCGCGCCGAAGCGTGCACACTGCAGGCACGGCAGCAGCAGCAGCGCCGCTGGGCCGCGCGGCGCCCTAGCGCTGCTTGAACTCCTCCGGCGTCAGCTGATGCCGGGCGAGGAGCTTGTAGAAGTCGGTACGATTGCGCCGCGCGAGGCGTGCCGCCTGGCTGACATTGCCGCCGGTGATCTGCAGGATCTGCGACAGGTAGCTGCGCGTGAACTCATCGCGCGCCTCATCGAAGGAGGGCAGCCGCCCGGGCGTGCCGCCGAGGGATTGCTGCACCAGCTCGACCGGGATGATCGGCGTCTGCGACAGCGCCACGTTCTGGCGCACCACGTTGTGCAGCTGGCGGATGTTGCCCGGCCACTCGGCGGTGGCGAGCAGCTCGACCGCTTCCGGCGCGTAGATCTTGCGCACGCCGCTTTCCCTGGCGATCTGCGCGAGGAAGTGCGCCACCAGTAGCGGGATGTCCTCGCGGCGGCGGTTGAGCGAGGGCATCTCGATGTGCACCACGTTCAGGCGGTAGTACAAGTCCTCGCGGAACTGCCCCGTGGCCATGAGCTGCTGCAGATCGCGGTGCGTGGCCGAGATCACCCGCACGTTGACGGGAATGCCCTCGGTGCTCCCGACCGGGCGCACCACGTTCTCCTGCAGCACGCGCAGCAGTTTCACCTGCAGCGGCATCGGCATGTCGCCGATCTCATCGAGCAGCAGCGTGCCGCCGTCGGCAGCCTGGAACAGGCCCCGATGGGCGCGGGTGGCGCCGGTGAAGGAGCCTTTCTCGTGGCCGAACAGCTCCGATTCCAGCAGGTTCTCGGCCATCGCACTGCAGTTGATGGCGACGAACGGCTTGTTGCGCCTCGGGCTGCCGCGGTGGATGGCGCGCGCCAACAGCTCCTTGCCGGTACCGCTCTCTCCCGTGATCAGCACGCGCGCATCGGTGCCGGCCACCATGTGCGCCTGCGCGAGCTTCTCCTCCATCGCGGCGCTGCGCGTGATGATCTCGGCGCGCCAGTCCTCGTCGGAGGCGCCGAAGCCCGAGATGCGCAGCGCCTTCTGCACCTGATCGAGCAGCTCCTGCTTGTCGACCGGCTTGGTGAGAAAGCCGAACGCCCCCATCTGCGTGGCCTGCACGGCATCGGGGATGGTGCCGTGCGCGGTGAGGATGATGACCTTGAGCCCCGGCCAGCGGTTCTGCAGCTCCTTCAGCAGCCCGATGCCATCCATCTGGTCCATGCGCAGGTCGGTGATCACCAGGTCGGGCCGGAAGCGGCTCGAGGCGGCCAGCGCCTGCGCGGCGCTCTCGACTGCTTCGACGTCGTAGCTCTCCGCACGCAGGCGGATGGTGAGGAGCCGCAGCAGCCCTGGGTCGTCATCGACCAGGAGGATGCGCGCCTTGCGCTTGCCGGTCTGATTCAACAGGGTTTCCTTGCTGCTTGCAGTCAGGGTGCTCATGGTTGGTGTCCGCTGCTCTCCGGTTTGCGTGCGTTCAGCGAGCGCTCGATGTTGGCGATGGCATCCAGCTTGGCGCGCGCCTCCTCGAGCTCCTTGCGCAGGCGCGCGTTCTCGTCCATCTCGGCCTGCAGTCGATGAGTGGCACTCGCGACGCGCTCCCGGTCGGCCTTGATGGCGTCGGCCTGGAGCCTGCGGTTTTCCGCCTCGAGCGTCAAATGGTCGTCAATTTGCGAAAGCGTCAGGAAGGCGAGCGAGCGCTCCCCCGGCAGGAGCATCTCCGGGTTCGCCATGAGGACGCGCAGCATCCCCTGGGCCTTCGGCAGGTTGGTGCCGGGGTGGCCCGGGGTGCCGAGAACGAGCGCGAGCTTCAGCTGATGGCTCGGGGTGGGGGCGATGTCGTAGTCGTGCTGGGCACTGGTGAGGATCTCCGCCTGCTCGGCGGGCGGACCCTGCACCAGACGCTGCAGCAGCTGCAGGTAATCGCTCAACAGCGCCGAGGCGGTCGCCGCGGGGCTCACCAGCGGTGCGGGCGGCGGGGGCCGCTGCCCCGTGAGAGTGCCGGTGCATCCGCCCGCCCCCAGCAGCACGAGCGCAGCGCCGCCCCAGGCGGCCGCACAGCCGGTGCCCCGGCGCAGCGCGCGGGCGCAGCTCGTGCGCGCTTCAGGCAGCATGCGCATGTGCCTTGGTCTCGGTTTTGGCGGGGCGGTCGCCGGTCGTCACACGGATCGGCATGGTGATGCGGAAGTGCGCCCCCGGATACTGCCCGTCGATGATCTGCACCGTGCCGCCGTGCGCGGCCACGAACTCGAGCACCACCGAGAGGCCGATGCCCGTGCCCTTGACCGGCGTGCCGCGGGCCGCGCGCCCGGTGTAGAAGGCCTCGAACACGTGCGCGCGGTCCTCGGGCGGAATGCCCGGGCCGCTGTCGGCCACATCGAGCAGCAGCTGCACGCCGGCGGCTCGCGCGTGAACATGGATCGTGCCGCCCTTGGGCGAGTACTTGACGGCATTCGACACCAGGTTCTCGAGAATCAGGCGGATCTTGCCACGGTCGGCGACCAGCGTGACATCCTCGACGCGCACGTCGAGGCGCACGCGTTGCGAGAGCAGCGTCAGCTGCTGGTTCTCCAGCACCTGCTTCACCAGCGGCCGCAGCCGGAACTCGCTCGCCTCGAGCCCGACGCTCGAGGTCTGCCAGGCGCTGAAGGACAGGAGGTTCTCGATCATGCGCTGCAGCTTGATGCCGTTCTCCCGCAGGATCGCCGCCACCTCGCGCTGGTTGGAATCGAGGTCGCCGACCGCCCCGTCCATGAGCAGCTCCGTGCCTTCGCGGATGTTGGCGAGCGGCGTCTTCAGCTCGTGCGACATGTGCCGCAGGAAGCGGTTGCGCTCGTGCGCGAGCTCGAGCAGGCGCTGGCGCAGCCACTCGAGCTGGCGGCCGAGGCGCTCGAGGTCGTGGGGACCGGAGACCGCGATCGCGTTGCTGAAGGTGCCCT
>DASPPI010000077.1:0-8879 GCA_035625615.1 Steroidobacteraceae bacterium
TCGGGTGTCAGGGCGGGATCTTTGCCGGCAGCCCGCGCGGCGGCGGCGCGCCGCGGCCCGAGCCACAGGGCATCGAGCGCCCACACCGCCCCGGTCAGCACCGTGATGGCGAGCAGCACCGCGCTGAAATCCAGCCGCTCAGCCACCAGCAGCCGCAGTACCGCGCAGCCGATCAGCACCGGCAGGGCGCTGTAGAGCAGGCTCATCAGCGGCGGATCACGCGGCGCGGCGGCGCCCAGCAGGCGGCGTGGACGCACAAACCAGTCGTCCACAACGCACACCAGCGCGGCGGGCAGCGCCAGCCAGGAGAGCACTGCGACGATCGGCATCAGCGACTGTAGCATTGGCGAACCTTAGTGTTTGCGGCCGACCTGCAGCACCGCCAGGAACGCTTCCTGCGGGATCTCGACGTGTCCGAGCTGCTTCATACGCTTCTTGCCTTCCTTCTGCTTCTCGAGGAGCTTGCGCTTGCGGGTGACGTCGCCGCCGTAGCACTTGGCGAGCACGTTCTTGCGCAGCGCCTTGACCGTGGCGCGCGCGATGACGGCGCTGCCGATGGCGGCCTGCACTGCGACTTCGAACATCTGCCGCGGAATGAGTTCCTGCATCTTGTCGACCAGCTCGCGGCCGCGCTGGTAGGCGCTCTCGCGGTGCACGATGATCGACAGCGCATCGACGCGGTCGCCGTTGATGAGGATATCGAGCTTCACCAGCGGTGCCGCCTCGAAGTGGCTGAACTCGTAATCGAATGAGGCGTAGCCGCGGCTCACTGACTTCAGGCGGTCGAAGAAGTCGAGCACCACCTCCGCGAGCGGCAGCTGGTACTGCAACGAAACCTGGCTGCCGAGGTACTGCATCTTGTTCTGCGTGCCGCGCTTGTCGTTGCACAGCTTCAGCACCGCGCCGACGTGATCGGGCGGCACCAGGATGTTCGCGACGATGATCGGCTCGCGGATCTCCTCGATGTCGCCGGGGGCCGGCAGCTTCGCGGGATTGTCGACGTACCCGATATCACCGTCGCGGCGCACCACTTGGTACACGACCGTGGGTGCGCTGGTCACCAGTGTCAGCTGGTATTCGCGCTCCAGGCGCTCCTGCACGATGTCCATGTGCAGGAGTCCCAGGAAGCCGCAGCGGAATCCGAACCCGAGGGCGCCGGAAACTTCCGGCTCGTAGTGCAGCGCCGAATCGTTCAGGCGCAGCTTGGCGAGCGCGTCGCGAAATTTCTCGTAGTCCTCCGAGTTCACCGGAAACAGTCCCGCGAACACCCGCGGCTTGATCTGCTTGAAGCCGGGCAGCGGTCTGGCGGCCGGGCGGTTCTCCAGGGTGATGGTGTCGCCCACCGGCGCGCCGTCGATCTCCTTGATGCCCGCCACCACGAAGCCGACGTCGCCGGTCGCGAGCTCGCGCTCCACCACCGGCTTGGGCGTGAAGCGCCCGAGGCGGTCGACGGCGTAACTGCGACCGGTGGAAAACACGCGGATCCTGTCGCCGCTGCGCAGCCCGCCGTTCATCACGCGCACCAGCGACACGACGCCGACGTAGTTGTCGAACCAGGAATCGATGATCAGCGCCTGCAGCGGCGCATCGCTCGCGCCCCGCGGCGCAGGGATGCGCCGGATGATGGTCTCGAGCAGCTCGGGCACGCCCTCGCCGGTCTTGGCGCTGACGCGCGCCGCATCGCTCGCCCCGATGCCGATGATCTCCTCGACCTCGCGGGTGACCCGCTCGACATCGGCCGACGGTAGGTCGATCTTGTTGATGACCGGCAGCACCTCCAGGCCCTGCTCGATGGCGGTATAGCAGTTGGCCACGCTCTGCGCTTCGACTCCCTGGGAGGCGTCCACCACCAGCAGCGCCCCGTCGCAGGCCGCGAGCGAGCGCGACACCTCGTAGGAGAAGTCGACGTGCCCGGGCGTGTCGATCATGTTGAGCTGGTAACGCTCGCCGTCGCGGGCGTGGTAGTAGAGTGTGACGCTCTGCGCCTTGATGGTGATCCCGCGTTCGCGCTCGAGCTCCATCGAGTCGAGCACCTGCGCCTGCATCTCGCGGTCGGCAAGACCCCCGCACAGCTGGATGAAACGGTCGGCGAGGGTCGATTTGCCGTGGTCGACGTGCGCGATGATGGAAAAGTTACGTATGTGCCGCATGAACCGCCGCGATGCTGCCGCTTGATTGCCGCGCCTTCAGTCAAGCGGCGGCGGGATTATAGGGAAGTTCGCTGCCGAACGCGCCCGGGAGGGCCGCCCGGCGCCTCAGCCGCCCCGCAGCAGCCGCAGCAGCTCACCCCGCTCGAGGCGGTGGCGGCAGACGACCGTGCCGTCGAGCAGCAGCACCGGGACATCGAGCCCATGGCGGCGCCGCAGCAGCGGATCTGCGTCCACATCGACCACGTCGACCGGCGGCAGCCCGACGGTGCGGCCGAGCGCCGCGAGCGCGTCGAGCATCTCCTCGCACAGCGCGCAGTCGCGCCGCCGCACGAGCGTGAGGCGCGCCGTGCTCATGCGTCAGTGTGTCCGCGGATCGAGGGAGGTTGGATCCTGAGCCTTGACCTGAGTGGCGATGAACCGCACGGTGGCCGGCGGAACCTCGCCGACCGCCGTGATCTTGTGGCCGTCGACCACGGTCGAGAAGGCAGACGATGAGCCGACGGCGGCCGACTGGGGAACCGGCGGCTGATCGCTTGACGCCGTCTGGCGCTCGACGAACACCGACACCGAGGCAAACCCGTCGGTGAATACCAGCTGGTCCACGGCGTCGGCCGAGCCCGGCAGGACCTGCGCCGAGCGCACCGTCATGCGAAAGCCCGGGGGCAGGCGCATGGCGTTCCAGGCAAGCGCCGCCGCGCCCGGCGGCAGCACCGGATCGCTGCGCAGCCAGCGGAAGCCCTCGGTGGAGACTTCGGGCCTGAAGGCAGCATCGGCAATATGCGCCGGGAGTCTCAGGCTGGCGAACACAATCTGCTCGATGACCTGTCCGTGCGCATCGCACAGCTGCGTCTTCAGCGGCATCGCCGTGGAGTCGTCAATCCACAGCCGGTAGCCGTAGCGATACTCATCCTTCGGGACCACGGTGATGATGTGAGTGTCGCGACGATTCAGGCGCGCACGGCCGACCTCGCGTATCTCGTAGAAGCTCGCCGTCTGATCGTTGACCGTGGGGAAGCCAACCAGCGACTGCTGCGGCGGGTGCTGCTCGACCAGCACCGTGCGGCGGTCGGGCAGGTAGCACGACAGGCTCGACCCGGTGCGGATGAACTCTCGGCCCGAGCCATCGAGCGACGCCAGCCGCTCGGATACCGCACCGTCCTGCACGCGGTGGATGATGCGCAGCATCTCCACGCGGCCGCCGTGCCAGTGCGTGAAGGTGCCGTCGTAATTGCGCGTCGTGAGCGCCCGATCCATGCGCACGAGCCATTGCGCGGGTTCCGGCGCGGCAGCCGCCGCAGCCGAAGTCTTCCTCGCCGGCGCCGACCCGGGTTGCTGCGCCGGCGTCTGCGCCACCGCCCCCGCGGCCGCCGTCCAGGCGAGCACGAGAGTGAGCAGCCGCCCGTTAGTGCGCTGCGCTCTTGGCATCGTCCTGCGCTTCCTCGGCGCCAGCCGCGGCCGGCTCGCTCGTCATGAAGGCCGACAGCAGGTTGCGGCGGGCGACCGGGGAGGAAAACATGCTGTGCGCCACGACGTAGTTGGCGAGCTCGGTGCTGGGTACGACCATGGCCGGCCCCGCGGAGCTGTGCGGGACCACGTAGCGCTCGCCCGGAGCGGCCACCCCCGTGACGCTCGCGGGAAGCGCGCCGGCGCCCGGGAAGCGCGGCGCGGCGGCGGGTTGCGCGCTGGCGAGCTGGCCGCCAGCGGGAATGCCCGGCGGCAGCTGCGCCCGCAGCCACAGGATGGAAACAGCCGCCACCGCGGCAGCCAGCCCCCCGGCGGCGACGGGTTGCCACCAGCGCAGGCCGCGGCGCCGTGCGCCCTGCGGCGCCGACTGCGCGGCGAGCGCGGGCTCGGCCAGCAGCACGGCGCTGACGCGTCCGGCGAGCGGCGCATTGAGCCGCAGGCCGCGCTCGGCGCGGATTACCGCGCCCACCACCGCATAGCGGCCCCAGCGAGCCTTCAGCTGCCCGTCGCGCGACAGCCGCCGGGCGAGCAGCTCGCATTCCGCTGGCGCCAGCTCGTCGTCGAACATGGCGGACAGTTGACTATCGAGTTCCTCGTTCATCCGAGCTCCTCTGCACGCCCCAGGCCCCCTTCGAACACTTCCCGCAGCCGCCGGTCGATGGCCTCGCGCGCCCTGAAGATGCGCGACCGCACGGTGCCCACCGGGCAGTCCATGGCGGCGGCAATATCTTCGTAGGACAGCCCCTCGAGCTCGCGCAGCACGATGGCCGTGCGCAGATCCTCGGGGAGTGCGTCGATGGCGGCGTTGACGGTCGAGCGGATCTCGTCGGTCAGGACGAGTCCTTCGGGGGTTTCGGAATCCTTCATGCGGCCCTGCATTTCGTAGGACTCATCTGAGCTGGCGTCGATGTTGTACTCGATGGGGCTGCGATCGCGCGAAACCACGGCGTTCTTGGCGGTGTTGATGGCTATGCGATACAGCCAGGTATAGAAGGCGCTGTCCCCGCGAAACTGCGGCAAGGCCCGATAGGCCTTGATGAAGGCCTCCTGGGCAATGTCCTCAGCCTCGGCGGGGTTACGCACGTAACGCATGACCAGCTTGACGAGCTTGTGCTGGTACTTGAGTACCAGCGCATCGAATGCCCCCTTGTCGCCGCGTTGCACGCGGTGTACCAGGCTCAGATCACTTACATCGGCGCTCATGCGCGCCCTCTACTCCCGGACAGAGGGCCGCCGCGCTGGAATAGACTGTGAGCTTTTGTGAAAGTTCAGCATGGGGCATTCTATCGGGGGCTACCGGCAGAATACGCCCACCCCACCCGCGGATCGACATAATGTCCGGATACGCCCTACCAGTTGCGTCAGGGCGGCATCGGCCGGAGTGTCCCCGCCCAGCAGATAGCCGGCGAGCAGGGGATCCGGAAGCGCGAGCAGCGCCGCGAACGTCGCGCGCTCGACCTGCGAGGCCTGCGGCAGGACCTCGCAGGCGTAATACTCGAGCAGCAAATCGAGCTCCTTCATCCCACGGCGGCAGCGCCACAGCAGGCGGCGGCCCCGTGCGTCGAGGCCGGGGCGGGAGCCGCCCGAGCGCGGTGCCGCTTCGGTACGCAGGTCGTTGCTGACGCCCACGATGCTTCAGCTCTGGCGTGCGATCAGCAGCTTCTTGATCTCCGCGATCGCCCGCGCCGGGTTGAGGTCCTTGGGACACACATCGGTGCAGTTCATGATGGTGTGGCAGCGATACAGCCGGAAGGGGTCCTCGAGCTCGTCCAGCCGCTCGCCGGTAGCTTCGTCGCGACTGTCGATGATCCAGCGGTAGGCCGCCAGCAGCGCGGCCGGACCGAGAAACCGCTCGCTGTTCCACCAGTAGCTCGGGCAGGCGGTCGAGCAGCATGCGCACAGGATGCAGGCGGCCGGCCGGTCGACGCGCTCCTGCTCCTCCTTGGACTGCAGCCGCTCGCGGTCCGGTGGGGCGGGTGTGCACGCCTGCAGCCAGGGCTTCACCGACGCGTACTGGGCATAGAAGTTGGTGAGGTCCGGGATCAGATCCTTCACGACCGGCAGGTGCGGCAGGGGATAGATGCGCACCTCGCCCTTGAGGTCCTGCGTGGCGGTCGTGCAGGCGAGCCCGTTGACGCCGTTGATGTTCATGGCGCAGGAGCCGCAGATGCCCTCGCGGCAGGAGCGCCGGAAGGCGAGCGAGGAGTCGATGGTGGCTTTGATCTGGATCAAGGCGTCGAGCAGCATCGGGCCAGCGTTCTTGCCATCGAGCCGGAACACGTCGACGCGCGGGTTCTCGCCCGAGTCCGGATTGAAGCGGTAGATGCGGAACGTGCGCAGCGCGCGCGCCCCCGGCGGCGCCGGGTGTACCACTCCCTTGATGATGCGCGAGTTGGCGGGCAGGCGAAATTCGGCCATGCGCAGTCCCTCAGTAAGTGCGCGCTCGGGGCGGGATCGATTCCACCTCGCCGGTCATGGTGTTGAGGTGGACGGGGCGGTAGTCGAAATGCGCCCGCTGCGGCCCGTCCACCCACACCAGCGTGTGCTTCAGCCAGTTCTTGTCGTCGCGCTGCGGAAAGTCCTCGCGCGCATGAGCGCCGCGGCTCTCGGTGCGATGGGCAGCCGAGTGGATGGTCGCGGTGGCCTGCAGCAGCAGGTTCTCCAGCTCGAGCGTCTCGATCAGATCCGTGTTCCACACCAGCGAGCGGTCGGCGATGCGCACGTCGCTGAACGAGGCGAAGGT
Source organism: Steroidobacteraceae bacterium (assembly GCA_035625615.1). Lineage (GTDB taxonomy): Bacteria > Pseudomonadota > Gammaproteobacteria > Steroidobacterales > Steroidobacteraceae > 13-2-20CM-66-19. Next base: position 6,358 of record DASPPI010000077.1, read on the forward strand.
GGCGCCGATGCGCTCGATGCCCACCGCCAGGGTCTCGCCGGTCCGGAACACCGCGGCATCGAGCTGCATGGTCTTCTGCATCTCGAGTCGAATCGCCGCGGTGCTGCGCGTGCCGTTGGCGCGGCGCAGCCGGTCGAGGCGCGCGACCGCCGGCTCGCCCGCATCAGCTGCCAGCGGCCGGTGGCCGGCGCCCGGCGTGATGAGCTCGGCGCAGCGCCGCGCCGCCTCGCGCCCGAAGATCACCAAGTCGAGCAGCGAATTGCTGCCGAGGCGATTGGCCCCGTGTACCGACACGCACGCCGCCTCGCCCACGGCCATGAGCCCGGGGACGACGCTGTCGGGATTGCCGACCTTCGGCCGCACCACCTCGCAGTGGTAATTGCACGGGATTCCGCCCATGTTGTAGTGCACCGTCGGCTGCACCGGAATCGGCTCGCGCGTCACGTCGACGCCGGCAAAGATACGCGCCGTCTCGGCGATCCCCGGCAGGCGCTCGTGGATGACCGCGGCGCCGAGGTGCTCGAGGTGCAGCGCGATGTGATCGTGCTCGGGGCCGACGCCGCGCCCCTCGCGGATCTCCACCGTCATCGCGCGGCTGACCACGTCGCGTGAGGCAAGATCCTTGGCATTGGGGGCGTAGCGCTCCATGAAGCGCTCGCCTTTCGAGTTGGTGAGGTAGCCACCTTCGCCGCGCGCTCCTTCGGTGATGAGGCAGCCCGCACCGTAGATCCCGGTGGGATGGAACTGCACGAACTCCATGTCCTGCAGCGGGAGCCCGGCGCGCAGCACCATGGCGTTGCCGTCGCCGGTGCAGGAGTGCGCCGACGTGCACGAGAAGTAGGTGCGCCCGTAGCCTCCGGTCGCGAGGATCGTCATGTGCGCCCGGAAGCGATGCAAGCTGCCTTCGGTGAGATCGAGCGCCACCACGCCGCGGCACGCGCCATCCTCCATGATGAGATCGATCGCGAAGTACTCGATGAAGAAACTGGCGGCGTGACGGATGGACTGCTGGTACAGCGTGTGCAACATGGCGTGCCCGGTGCGGTCGGCCGCGGCGCAGGTGCGCTGGGCAATGCCCTTGCCGAAGTGCGTGGTCATGCCTCCGAACGGCCGCTGGTAGATATGCCCGGTCTCGGTGCGCGAAAACGGCACCCCGTAATGCTCGAGCTCGATGACCGCCGCCGGCGCCTCCTTGCACATGAGCTCGATCGCATCCTGGTCGCCGAGCCAGTCCGAGCCCTTCACCGTGTCGTACATGTGCCAGCGCCAGTCGTCCTCGCCCATGTTGCCGAGTGCGGCGCTGATTCCGCCCTGCGCGGCGACCGTGTGGCTGCGGGTGGGAAAGAGCTTGCTGATGCAGGCGGTCGATAGTCCGCATTCAGCCAGTCCCAGCGTCGCTCGCAGTCCCGCGCCGCCGGCGCCGACCACGATCACGTCGTAGCTGTGGTCGGTGAACGGGTAGCCGCTCACGGCGCGGCCCCGCAGGCGACCTTGAGGACCGCGAACACTCCGGCCGCACCGATCAGCACGTGAGCGAAGCCCACGACGACCAGCGTGAGGGTCTTCGCACCCGCGCCGTGGACGTAATCCTCCACCACCACGCGCACGCCGAGCTGCGAGTGCCGGGTGACGACCAGCACGAACACGATCAGCAGCAGCGCCGTCCAGCTCTGGCTCATCCACGCGATCACGGTCGCATGGTCGAGCGACGGCAGCGCCAGCAGCGACACCACGAACCAGATCGACAGCGGCACGAGCGCGACGGCGGTGAGGCGCTGTACCCACCAGTGATGCACGCCCTCCTTCGCCGCACCGAGGCCAAGCACCCGGCCGAGCGGACTGCGCAGGCTCACGGCGCACCTGCCGGAGCGAGCCCGGCGCTGTACGCGACGATGAGCATCAACACCACGCTGATCACCGCGACCAGCCAGGCGCTGCGGCGCGACTGCGGGCGCTCGAGCCCGCGCGCCGTATCCCAGATCAGATGGCGGATGCCGGCGACCAGGTGGTAGCAGAACGCCACGATGAGTGCCGCATAGACGAGCTTCATCACCGGCAGTGCGAGCAGCCGCGCGGCCTGCGCCTGGGCGCGGGCACCACCGGCGACCGCCATCAGCCAGTACACCAGCAGCAGCTGACCGGTCGACAAAGCCACGCCGGTGAGGCGATTGAGAATGGAAGTCGCCAGGGTGTACCGGGACATCTTGTACACCGACAGGTGCGGCGATAAGGGTCGCGTCGGCATAGACTAAAAGTCGATGCAGCGGCCGTTCTTTTCCCAGTCACCGAAGCGCGTGGGCTCAGGTTCGAGCGTGCCGCCGACCTCGCGTGCGCGCGGCACGCCGGGGCCGCCCGGCGCAGCGGATGGTGCGGCGTACGCTGAATCGTCGGTGGCTGAATCGTCGGCGGCTGGAGCGGAAATTTCGGCGGACGCAGGCGCTTCCGGGCCCTGGCAATGGAACGTCGACATATCGTTCAAGTCTGCCAGAATTCGCCGGCGACAGCCACGGAATGCTTAGGAA
>DASPPI010000078.1:0-3246 GCA_035625615.1 Steroidobacteraceae bacterium
GTTGACGACGCTGACGACGCCCCTCAGCCTGCGCACGGCGCCCTCGGCCTCCTCGCGCTGGTGGATCCACTCGACCGTCCCTTCCAGTGTGACGCTGCCCTGATGCACCACGGGGCGGATCTGCTCCCAGCACAACGGCAGCTGCCGCCTGATGACCGCGACCGCCTGGCGCGCGATCTCCGGATCCGACACGCTGTCCGAGAGCGACTGCACCTGGATGTCGTTCGCCACGGCGGCAACTCCCGCCACGCGCTTGACGGCGTCCTCGGCCCCGTACTTGTGGAATAGATTGCGCACGAAGCCCGTCAGCGTCACCGTGCCGCGGGTCACCTTGACGGCAATGTCGGTTTCATCGACGTCCGGGCAGCTGCGCAACTCGGCCTCGACGCTGGCGCGGATGTCTTCATCGGATCTCATGCTGTGCTCCCGTCCGCTGCCGCAAACGTTGCAGGGTAATGAGCAGTATGTGCACTGAGCTGCGCACGGGAATACGGAATAACCCTAGGGCGGGTTCGGTCAGCTGCTGCAGTCGTTTGCCCGCGCCGGTCAGGGTTCCGGAGACTGCGACTCCAGGTCCATGGCCATCCGTACCAGCTGCGCCAGCGATGCCGCGCCGGTCTTCTCCATGACACGCGCCCGATGGATCTCCACCGTGCGCTGGCTCACCCCGAGGTCCGCCGCCATGACCTTGTTGGGCTTGCCACGGGTCATGAGGGTGAGCACTTCCCGCTCGCGCGGCGTGAGGCTGTCAAAGCGCTCGCGGATGCGATCGTGCTGCGCGAGGGTGGCGCGATTGCGCGCATCACGCTCGAGGGCGCGCTGGATGCGATCGATGAGATCCTGGTCGCGGAACGGCTTCTGCAGGAAATCGAATGCCCCGTGCTGCATGGCTTCGACCGCCATCGGAATGTCGCCGTGTCCGGTGATGAAGATGACCGGAATAATCGCGCCGCGCAGATTGAGCTGCTGCTGCAGCTCTAGGCCGCTCATGCCGGGCATGCGCACGTCGAGCACCACGCAACCGGGCTGTCTGGGCTTGTAGATCTCCAGGAACTCACGCGCGGAAGCGAGCGTGCGCGCCGTCAGCCCTACCGATTTGAGCAGGAACCGCAGGGAGTTGCGCACCCCTTCGTCGTCGTCCACGACATAGATCGTCGGGGCGGGTTCTTGCATATCAGGCGGCGGGCTGGGCAGGCAGGCGGATGTAGAAGCAGGCACCGGACGGCTCATTGGGCCGGTGGCCGACGGATCCGCCGTGCAGGCGCGCGATGGTGTTGCTGATCGCGAGGCCCATGCCCGTGCCGCTCTCCTTGGTGGAAAAGAAGGGATCGAACAAGCGCTGTACGGCCTCGGCGGTGAGACCCGGACCATTGTCGGTTACCAGCAGCTCCACGTCACCTCCCACGGTCATCGAGGTGCTGATCTCGATCCGCCCCGTGCCGGGATGCGCGGCGAGCGCCTCGAGGCTGTTGCGCACGAAATTCAGAACGACGTGCTGAATCTGGCCGGCGTCGACCAACACCTGCGGAAGGTTGTCGGCCAGCTGCAGTGACAGCCGCACGCCGTGCAGGCGCGCATCACTTTCGGCCAGGTCGATGATCTCCGTGACGAGAGAGTTGATGCTCGCCGGAGTGCGCGCGCTCTGCTGGCTGCGCGCGAGCGCACGCAGGCGGCGGATGATGTCGGCGGCCCGCGCAGCCTGGGTATTGATCTCTCCCAGCGCTCCCCGCAGCTCGGCCAGATCCGTATCCGGGCGGGCGAGCAGGCGGCTGCACGCCTGAGCGTAGTTGGCGATGGCGGTCAGCGGCTGGTTCAGCTCGTGCGCCACACCGGCCGCCATCTCGCCGATGGTCGCCATGCGCGATACGTGCAGCAGACGACCGTGCAACGCCGCCGGGGGTGCAGCGGCCGCCGGCTTGTCCAGACCATTGGATCGGGATCCGGGGTTCATCGAGGTCGCAGCATCCACCATTTCGACGCGACCGTACCTACGTATGTTCCGCACTCGCATGACAAGTTACTCGAGGTCCGGCCGGTCGCGGTACTGTGGCAAGTGCGTAGACCGCGCGCATCGGCCGCAGCGCAGCGTCCGGCAGCGCCGGCATGCGGCGCGCAGTCAGCCGCATTGTTATGTCATGGTGGTGTGCATGCTGCCGGCCGGCGCGGGCGGCCGGCAGCAGCACGCGCCCGGCCAGGAAGGCAGGCTGCCGGGCGGTGCCGTGGCGAGTCGCAGCGGCTGCGCCTCGCTAGTCATCGCTAGGTATTCGCAGCAGTGCGGGTACGCGTTCGGCCGCATGGACGCGCGCGGCCACGCCGCGCGAGGATGCGGCCTGCAACCGAAGCGGGAGTGGTCGTGCGTCCGATCCGTCGCATCCTGGTCGCCGTCAAGGACCCGGCGGCCCGCGCGCTGCCGGGCGTCGCCAAGGCAGCCCAGCTGGCGCGCGCTCTGAGCGCGCAGCTGGAGCTCTTTCACGCGCTCGATTCCTGCATGTACGTGGACATCCTCGGCCTGAGCGAGGGGGAGCTCGAGCCGCGCGAGGACGAGGAGCGCCGCCAGTTTCTGCAGCGGCTCGGGCGGATCGCCGCGCGCGTCCGCCTCCACGGCGTCGACGTCACCGTGGCGGCCGAGTGGGACTTCCCCGCGTACGAGGCGATCGTGCGGCGCGCGAGCGTTACCGGCGCAGACCTCATCGTGGCCGAGCGTCACGCCGGCCGGCACATCGCACCGGGTCTGCTCGGGCTCGCCGACTGGGAGCTGCTGCGGCTGAGCCCCGTGCCGCTGCTGCTGGTGAAGCAGCCACGGCCTTATCATCATCCGCGGATCCTGGCGGCCGTCGATCCGGGGCATGCGTTCGCCAAGCCCGCCCGGCTCGACCAGGACATTCTGGACCTCGGCGGCACGCTGGCCGATGCATTGCACGGGCGGCTGCACGCAGTGCACGCGTGCGTGCCGGTTCCCGGCGACCTGGCGCTGCTCGGCGCCGCGAACGCCGCGCGCGTGCAGCAGGCGGAAATTGCGCGCGCCCGCAGCAACTTCGATCGTCTGCTGCGCGCGACCGACATCCCGGCCGCGCGCCGCCATCTGGTCGGCGGCGATCCGAGCGACGCCGTGCGGGAGACGGCCGGCCGGCTGCGCTGTGACATCGTCGTGCTGGGGGCGATTTCGCGCTCGGGGCTGAAGCGGCTCGCCATCGGCAACACCGCGGAGCGGTTGCTCGACCGCGTGCCGGGCGACCTGCTGATCGT
>DASPPI010000079.1:0-6764 GCA_035625615.1 Steroidobacteraceae bacterium
CTCGAGAAGGTCCAGGCGATCGGCCGCACGCTCCAGCCCGGCGATCCGCTCGATCCCGCCACGCAACTCGGCGCCATCGTCGATGAGACGCAGATGAAGCGCGTGCTCGGTTATATCGAGTCGGGCCGCAGCGACGGCGCCAGCATTCGCTTCGGCGGACGGCGCGTGCGCGAGGACAGCGGCGGGTTCTTCATCGAGCCGACGGTGTTCGACGGCGTCAAGCCCGGGATGGCGATCGCGCGCGAGGAGATCTTCGGGCCGGTGCTGGCGACGATCACGTTCAGGAGCGTGGACGAAGCGGTCGAGATCGCCAACGATGTCATCTACGGACTCGCCGCCGCGGTGTGGACTCGCGACGTGACCACCGCGCATCGCGTGGCGCGCGCGCTGCGCGCCGGCACGGTGTACGTCAACTGTTACGACGCCGACGACCTGACCGTGCCGTTCGGCGGCTTCAAGCAGTCCGGCATCGGGCGCGACAAGTCGCTGCATGCGCTCGAGAAGTACACCGAGCTCAAGACCACGTGGCTCGACCTGTCGTAACGGTGGACCGGCCGCGGCGCACCCGACCGTGAGGACGCGGCCGCGCCGCGCAGCGGCGTGAGCACGGCGACGCTCAACTTCCTCGCGAGCGCACCGCGCGGGCTCGCGGACCTGCTGGCGCGCGAGCTGACCGCGCTCGGGGCCGATGACGTGCACGAACGCGCCCGCGGCGTCGCGTTCAGCGGCCCGCTCGAGTGCGCCTATCGGGCGTGTCTCTGGTCGCGCATCGCCAACCGGGTGTTTCTCGAGCTGGCACAGTTCGAGGCGCGCGACGCGCAGGAGCTGCACGCACGCCTGGCCGCGCTCGACTGGCCTGCGCATCTCTCCGCCGCGGCGACGCTGGCGTGCGACTTCAGCGGACGCCACCCGGCGATCACCCATAGCCACTTCGGCGCGCTGAAGCTCAAGGACGCCATCGTGGATACGCTGCGCGCTGCGAGCGGTGCGCGTCCCGACATCGCCCGCGAGCGGCCGGACGTGCGCGTGCACGCCCATGCGCGCGGCACCCGTATCACCGTGGCGCTCGATCTTTCGGGCGAGAGCCTGCACCGCCGCGGCTATCGCACGGATGCGCGCGAGGCGCCACTCAAGGAGAACGTCGCAGCGGGCGTGTTGCTGCGCGCGGGGTGGGCGGAGCTGGCCTCCCACGGTGCGCCGTTTCTCGATCCGCTGTGCGGCTCGGGCACGCTATGCATCGAGGCCGCGCTCGTCGCAGCCGACCGGGCACCGGGACTCACGCGCGATTACTTCGGCTTCCTCGGCTGGCGCGGTCACGATGCCGCGCTGTGGGAGCGGCTGCGGGCCGAGGCCGGGGCGCGCGCGCACGCCGGCGCGTCGACCGGGGTGAGCATCCGCGGGACCGATCGCGACCGACAAGCGATCCGCAGCGCCCGCGACAACGCCGCGCGTGCCGGCGTCGGCGACCGGGTGCGCTTCGATGTGGCACGACTCTCCGATGCGGCGCCCGCCGGCGCCGAGCCCGAGCGGCCCGGGCTGCTCTGCACCAATCCGCCCTACGGCGTGCGGCTGGAGGATCGCGAAGCGGTGCGCGCCGTGCACCGCGAGCTCGGCGCCGTGCTGCGCGAGCGCTTTCAGGGGTGGCAGGCCGCCGTGCTGACCGGCGCGCCCGAGCTCGGCAAGGAGCTGGGACTGCGCGCGTGGCGCACGCACACGGTGTGGAACGGGGGCCTCGAGTGCCGGCTGCTGCGCATCAGGGTGGGACCTGACAGCGCGCGCACGCCGGGCATGCTCGGCAAGGGCGTTGCGCACCTGAAGGACAGCGCCGGCGCGCGCATGTTCGCCAACCGGCTCGGCAAGAACCTCAAGCGGCTGCGCAGCTGGGCGCAGCGCGAGCAGGTTTCGTGCTACCGGCTGTATGACGCCGACATGCCCGAGTACGCCTTCGCCATCGACCGGTATCAGGTGATCGAGCCGCAGGAGCCGTGGCTGTACGTGCAGGAGTATGCCGCCCCGGCCGAGATCGATGCCGAAGCAGTACGCCGCCGCCGCGGCGAGGTGCTGGCGAGCCTCCCGGATGCGACCGGCGTGCCGCCCGAGCGCATCTGCGTACGCACCCGCCGCCGCAGCCGCTACGGCGTGCAGTACCAGAAGCTCGATGAGCGGGCGCGCTTTCACGTCGTGATGGAAGGGAGCCTGAAGTTCCAGGTGAACTTCAGTGATTACCTCGATACCGGGATCTTCCTCGATCAGCGCCTGACGCGCGCGCGTCTGCGGGCCGCGGCACGTGGTGCACGCTTTCTGAATCTCTTCGCCTACACCGGCACCGCCACGGTGTACGCCGCGGCCGGCGGCGCGGCGAGCACCACGAGCGTGGATCTGTCGCGCAGTTACCTCGGCTGGGCGCGGCGCAATCTGGCGCTCAACAGTCTCGCTTCCGGCGCGCATACGTTCGTACAGGCTGACTGCCGGGCATGGCTCGCGCAGGCCGCGTGTGCGGCGGCGCGCTACGACCTGGTGCTGCTCGATCCGCCGACGTTCTCGAACTCCGCCCGCATGCAGGGGGTGCTCGATGTCGCGCGCGATCACCCCGCGCTCATCGACGCGGCCGCGCGGCTGCTCGCGCCCGGCGGCCTGATGTTGTTCTCCACCAATGCGCAGCGCTTTCGCCTCGAGCCGGGAGTGCGCGAGCGCTACGACCTCCGCGACGTCTCGGCGGCGACGTTACCGCCGGACTTCGCGCGCAACCCGAGGATTCACAGCTGCTTCGAGATCCGCCGGCGCGATTAGTATGCCGTCAGCGGCACGTCGGTCGTGGCAGTCACCGCCACGCCGCCGATACCCGCGAATTCCACCGGCACCGAGACGGCGGCGGTGCCGGCGTTGCGCAGCACTGCAAAGTGCAGATGCGGCCCGGTGGTGAAGCCGGTGTTGCCCGAGTTGGCGATGTACTCGCCGCGCTTCACGTGCTGCCCGATCCGTACCCGGATCGAATCCCATTGCAGGTGGGCATAGGCGCCGATGGTGCCATCGTCGTGGAGAATCATTATGAGGTTGGCCTGATCGAGCATCGCGGGCTGCGCGCCGCCGCGAAAGGAATCGTGCCGCAGGTTGATCACCGTGCCCTCGCGCGCGGCGTACACCGGTGTGCCGTCGGGTAGCGCGAAATCGACCGCGTAGCGGCTGTCCGGGGTGACGTGGGTGATGTGGACCGGGAAGGCCTGGGTGACCGTGAACGTCGCGCCGACGGCAAACGGTGCGCGGTATGGGCGCGCCGGATGGTGAACCGCCGTGGGCGAGCCGAGTGTGCCCGTGAAGGTGAAGCGCAGCTCGTGCTCACCGCTGCCGGTACGCTGCGCCTGCACCAGTGTCCCGCTGGCTCCCGGCTCGAGCGTCGCCTGGTAGGTTGCTCCCTTGGGAATGGCCGCGAAGTCGGATTGCACGATCGAGACGCGCAGCGTGATGGCGCACAGACAGCCGTTGGCCGCGACCAGCGCGGTGGCGGTGGCGGTGTCGCTGCGCTCGACGGTAATGTGCAGCGCCCCCGGCTCGGGGGCGAAGCTGACCGAATCGCCCGCCGGGGCCGCGGCGCCGGCGGCGCCATCCGTATAGACCCACTGACCGCTCGCGTCGCGATGGCGGTAGGCGGTCTGAGCGAGCGTCGCGCCGCCCGGCAGCGCCAGCAGGAGCGCCAGTGCCGGTACCACAGGCGCGATCAGCGCGCTGGCTTTGAGCAGGCGGTGGCGCACGGCGGTCTTCCGGTGAGGTTTGCGCCGGCGGGCGGGTCGGTCAGCTTCCGCAGGCGGAGCTCATCGCCCGCCGGGCGCGCTCGCGCAGGGCGTCCGCCTCGCTGTCGGAGTAGTACACGCGGTTGCCGTCGGGGTCGCGCTGGTAGAGGCGGTTCGAGTCCTTCATGCGGAAGTAGTAATTGCGGGCGTTGTCGCAGGCCGCCTGCTTCTTTTGATCCTCGCGCGCCTTGGTGTTGGCCTCGATGGCCTGTTGCTTGGTGCGTTGCTGGTCCGCGGCCTTGAGCATCTCCTGCTCCTTGGCGAGCCGGGCGACCTCTGCCGGATCCGGCGCATCGACGTGCACGGTGGTCTTGGGCGCGCTCTTCGAGCTGGCGCGGTCCGAGAACACCACGTGGCCGTCGGCGTCCACGGACTTGTAGACTTCCTGGGCCGGCAGCGGACCGCTGGCGCAAACGAGCCCGAGCAGTGCGCCGAAAACCGCACCGCGCAGCCGAGCCTCCGACACTTTCCGGGGGTGCCCCACCACCGCAGCCTCCTGCCGGGCAGCATACGAGCGGATCGGTGCGCGACCGGTGAATCTCGTCACAGAAACCCCGCCGCCACCGCGGATGTGACCCGCGTCGCGCTGCCGGCGGCGGCCCGCGCCGCAGCCGTGCGGCGCGCTCAGCCCTCGACCAGTGCCTTGAGGCGCGCCAGCACCTGATCCCACTGCGCGGAAACGCGCGTCAGGTAGTCCTGCAGCTCCTGCAGCGGCGCCGGATCGAAGCCGAACAGGTGCTCGCGTCCGCTCGGCTCGCTGTGCACCAGGCCGGCCTCCTCCAGCACCCGCAGGTGCTTGGTGATCGCCTGGCGGGTCATGCGCGTACCGCCAGTGAGCTGGGCGATCGAGCGCGGCGTACCGGCGGTCAGCGCCGTGATGAGCGCCAGGCGCGTTTCGTCCCCGAGCGCTGCGAAGATCGCCGCGTGGTGGCGGCGCCTCGCGCCGCCCGTGTCAGGGCCGGCGCGCGACATGGCTCTCGATGCGCTTGAGCTGCGTGCTCCAGCCGCTGTCGTTCATGCGCAGCGCGTCTGCGTAGCGGCCCGGGGGAAGCTGGTCGAAGCCGGACTCGCTGACCCGCAGCAGCGTGCCGGCAGCGGTCGCCTCGAGGCGAAACTCCACCAGCGTCGGGGTCTCCGCGGAATAATCCCGCTGCGGATCGACGGCGTAGGGATGCCAGGTGAAGCTGAACAGCCGCTCGGACTCCATCTTCTGGATGACGACCTGCCAGCGCAGGTGCTCGTAGCCGGGATAAGTCAACCGGCCGGTCGCGGGCTCACCGGGAACGAACGGGCCGTCGATCCTGACGCCGAACCACTCGCCGAATTCGCGGTAATCGGTGAGCGCGCGCCACACGCGCGCGACGCTCGCCTTGAGTTCGATGCGCTTCTCGATGCGCTCTTGCATAATGGCAACCTCCCGGTTGCATAATAGGCCGCGACTCGTCGATATGCAACCAGGGGGTTGCGCAAGGACGGCGGCTGCCGGCTACAGTAGAATTACCGGCATGCCCGAGCGATCCTCCCGTGCGCCCGTTGTGGCGATCGTCGGCGCCACCGGCGCGGTGGGCGTCGAGCTGCTGCGTTGCCTCGAGGCGCGCCGCTTCCCGCTCGCGGAGCTGCGCCTGTTCGCCTCCAGCCGCTCGGCCGGCAAGCAGCTCGAGTTTCGCGGGCAGGCCCTCACGGTGCGCGAGCTCGCCGAGGACAGCTTCCAGGGCGTGGACATCGCGCTGTTCTCGGCCGGGGGAGCGACCTCGCGGCGCTTCGCGCCGATTGCCGTGCGTGCTGGAGCGACCGTGATCGACAACTCCTCGGCGTTTCGCATGGATCCGGCAGTGCCGCTGGTGGTGCCGGAGATCAATCCGCACACGATCCGCGCCCATCGGGGCATCATCGCCAATCCCAACTGCTGCGCGATCATCTCGATCACGCCGCTCTGGCCGGTGCACCGCGCGAACCGCATCGTGCGGCTGATGCTCGCCACCTATCAGGCAGCCTCGGGCGCGGGCGCGGCGGCCATGGAGGAGCTGCGCGAGTCGACACGCGCCTATCTTGAGGGGCGCACCTACCAGAACCGGGTATTGCCGCACCCGTACGCCTTCAATCTCTTCAGTCACAACACCCGGATCGATCCGGTCACGGGCTACAACGAGGAGGAGACCAAGGTCATCCAGGAGACGCGCAAGATCTTCGACGACCCGCAGATCCGGGTCTCGGCGACCTGCGTGCGGGTCCCGGTGCTGCGCGCCCATTCGGTCGCCATCAGCTTCGAGTGCGAACGGCCGATCTCGCCCGCCGAGGTGCGTGGGCTGCTCGAGAGCGCCCCTGGGGTCAAACTGGTGGACGACCCGGAGCGCAACTACTTTCCCATGCCGCACGATGCTTCCGGCCAGGACCCGATCCTGGTCGGCCGTATCCGCCAGGACCTGAGCGACCCGGGCGGGCGCTCCATCGCGCTGTTCGTGGCGGGCGATCAGCTGCTGAAGGGCGCCGCGCTCAACGCGGTGCAGATCGCCGAGGCCTTGTGAACGGGATGAGCGCGGGCACCTCCGCGGCATAGCGCTCGTACGCCCCGGGGAAGGTCTCGCGCATGAAGCATTCCTCGGTGCGCAGCTTGCGCGCGAGCGCCGCGGTGATGACCGCGACACCGATCGCGGCACGCACCGTGCCCGAGGCGATGGCCGTGCCCAGGACGGCCGTGATGAGCCCGGTATAGATCGGGTGCCGTACCGAGGCGTAGGGGCCTGAGCGGATGAGCTCGTGGCCTTCCTTCACGGTCACCGTGCCGCTCCAGTTGCGCCCCAGGTGCGCGCGCGCCCAGATGGCGAACGCCAGGCCGCCGGCGAGCAGCACCACGCCGATCCAATAGGGCGCAGGCGAGCGCGGCCAGAGACGCCGGGTGAGCCAGCTCCACGGCATATCGTGCCAGGCGAGCAGCACGCCGCCGACCGTGAGCGGCACCACGTGCGCCAGGCGCGA
>DASPPI010000080.1:0-12508 GCA_035625615.1 Steroidobacteraceae bacterium
CGCCGGATCGACATCGCGCACCGTCAGGTCCATCCCCTGGCGCTGGAGGTTCCCGGCCAGCTGGCCGCCGACGTTGCCGAGGCCGATGAAGCCGATGCGCGGGTCACTCATTCAAGGCGCTCCCGTTCAAGCTCGCAGGCAAGTCTGCAGCGCTGCGCCGGCATTGCTGCGGCACGACGCCAGTTACGATCGGCGACTGCTTATAATGGAGATGGAGCAGCAGTATGCCTGCGGTGTGCACGACATGACATCCCCACCGGCGGGGTAACTCCATGGAACCCGACCAACTACCCGCCCGCGAGCCCGGCTCGGGGCGGATTTACGTGGTGATCGACACGCCCGCGGGCAGCCGCAACAAGTACAAGTACGACAGCGCGCTCGGCTTGTTCCGCATCAGCCGCATGCTGCCGGCCGGAACGGTGTTTCCGTACGACTTCGGCTCCATTCCGCGCACGCGGGCGCCCGACGGCGATCCGCTCGACGTGCTGCTGCTCGGGCTCGCGCCGAGCTTTCCGGGCTGCCTGGTGACGGCGCGCCTGGTGGGAGTGTTGCACGCCCAGCAGGTGGAGGCGGGGCGCAGGATCCGCAATGACCGCCTGATTGCCGTCGGCGAGACGCCGGTGAACCGCGCACGGCTCACGGAGCTGCGCCGACTCGATCCGCAGGAGCTGCGCGACATCGAGCACTTCTTCGAGTCGTACAACCGCCGCCAGGGGCGTGAATTCCGCATCAGCGGTCGCGGCGGTCGCCGGGCCGCGGAGGCAGTGCTCGCTCGCGGGCTGCGCGCGTTCGCCCGTGAGCGCGGGCGCTGACCTGATGCGGGCGCTGAGGTGACGCTGGCACTGCACGGTCGCAGCGCCGCGGCGCGGGGCGCAGGTGTACCGGCCCACCCCCGCTTCGCGCGGCTGCTGGAGCAGTGATCCGCCTCAGTGATCGGGCCGGGGCATGGCGGCCGGCGGCGGGATGGCTGTCCATCGGCGCCGACCGCAGCCGCGACTTCGGGTAGGTCGAGTTTGCCGTCAGTGTCGCGCAGATCGGTACGCCGCCGGCGACGCTGCGGCTGCTGGCCGACATCCTGCCCGACCCGGACCAGAAGATGGCGCAGGTGCTGGTGGTGGCCGCGCTGGCGGGCATCCGCCTGCAATGACCCGGGACGCGCCGCGGCCCGTCGTTAGAGATCGAAGGTGTGCCAGATGCGCAGCACTGCCCGCTGCGAGAGTCCGAGCGCGCGTGCCAGGCGGCGGCTGCTCCAGCGCGCCGCACCCGGCGGGCGCTCGTGCAGGGTCTTGGCCAGCACGGCTTCGACGAGGGCATCGCTGATCGAGCGCGGCGCGCCAGGGCGCGGCTGATCGAGCAGGCCGCTGATGCGTCCGGCGACGAAGCGCCGTCGCCATTTGCCGACGGTTTGCTTGGTCACCTTGAGGTGGCGCGCCACTTCGCTGTTGGATCGGCCGCCGCAGCAGGCGAGCACGATGCGCGCGCGCATCGCCAGTGAGCGCCCAAAGCGGCTTCGATCACACGACCAGCTTTCCAACTGACCCTGTTCCTCGCTGCTGAGCGCAATGACCGGCAGACGGGAGCGTCGTTGGCTGTGCGTCTCCATGAGCTGCACCGTGCCATCCAGCGCGCGCGATGGCAAATGGTTCAAGGAATTTGTGACTCAGTCAGCCCGAGCGCACCTGCGCGAAAACAGGCTTTTCCCCGCTAAATCTGCGCGATTCAACAGAACGAGCCTGCGTCTCGAAGGCGCGACATGTCGACACTGCAGGCGAGCGCGCGTAAACCACGCCACCGCGGGCAAGGAGCTTTTGCTTGCGAGTGGGGGAGGAAAGGAATCATGTGCGTACCCGTCATCGCTGCTCATCGCAGTACCGCCGTTGCGCGGATGGTCATTGGACTTATTTGGTGCGTTGGCCTGCTGAACGCGCGGGTCGCGCTCGCGCAGGCGATCGATCCGGGAGTGCGGCAGGCGATCACTGACGGCGGCCCACCGTTGCCGCTGGCGGCCATCAACTCCAACGAGCTGCCGTACTTTCAGGACGGCGCGACGCGCTTCCAGGAGGTCGAAACGGTTTCCGGAGGCGCGAACACCGGACTTGGGCCGCGCTTCAACTCGAATCAGTGCTCTTCCTGTCATGCGCAGCCCTTCGTCGGCGGCTCGAGCCCGGCGTCGAACCCGCTGTTCAGCGTCTACAATGCCCAGGGTGCGACCAACCAGATGCCCTGGTTCGAGGCGCCGACTGGACCGGTGCGCGAGGCGCGTTTCGTGCAATCGAACGGCGTGCCCGACGGCGGCGTACACAACCTGTTCGTAATCACCGGGCGCAGCGACGCCGGAAGCTGCAATATCGGGCAACCCTCGTTTACCCCTGCCGGCAATCCGCTCACTGGACAGGGCGGTAACCGCAATATCGTGTTTCGCATTCCGACGCCCGTGCTGGGCGCAGGTCTCATCGAGGCGATTCCCGACTCGGCGATTCTCGCCAACCAGCGGGCCAATGCCGCCGTCAAGCAGCAGTTCGGCGTGAGAGGCCACCCGAATGCCATCCTGGGCGGCAACACCAATCGCAGTGCCAACGACGGCACGATCACGCGCTTCGGCTGGAAGGCGCAGAACAAGTCCTTGTTGATGTTCGCCGGCGAAGCCTACAACGTCGAGATGGGCATCTCTAACCAGCTTTTCCCGCAGGAACGCGACGAGACGCCGAACTGCCAGGGCGGCAACTCGACGCCCAACGACACCGACAACTTTCCGCAGTCCGGGGCCCCGGTGGTGACGACCGTGGTGCTCTCGGACATCGAGGCGTTCGCCAACTTCATGCGGTTGCTGGCGCCGCCGGCGCCGGCGGCGCCGGGCGCCTCGACACAGCACGGCAGCACGCTGTTCACCAGCATCGGCTGCGCGCTGTGCCACACGCCGGTGCTGACCACCGGCAGCGCTATTGCGAGCGGTTCCTACATCGCGCCGAGCGCGGCCTTATCGAACCAACAGGTGCAGCTGTTCTCGGATTTGCTGGTCCACCACATGGGCAGCGGGCTCGCTGACGGCATCACGCAGGGTCAGGCGGGCCCGGACGAATTCCGCACCGCGCCGCTGTGGGGTGTCGGACAGCGGGTTTTCTTCCTGCACGACGGCCGAACCAGCAACCTGATCCAGGCGATCCAGGACCATGCCGGCCCGGGCAGCGAGGCGAATCAGGTCGTGCAGGCCTTCCTCGGACTCGCTGCGTCGGATCAGCAGGACCTGATCAACTTTCTGCGCTCGCTGTAGCGTGGCGCTCGCGCTAGCGTGCCCAGGATGCCGCGGAGAGGAGTCTGGGTCAGGAGCCGTGGTCCCAGTACTCCTCCATGCGGCGTCGCATGGCGGCATCGGGCAGGCGACCCCGGCCGGCTCCCTGATTGTCTTCCAGGTGACTCACCTTGGTTGAGCCGGGGATGGCGCAGGTCACTGCCGGGTGCGAGATCACGTACTTGAGGAAGTACTGCGCCCAGCTGCTCACATCGATCTCCGCGGCCCAGTCCGGGAGCCTGCGGTCG
Organism: Steroidobacteraceae bacterium; assembly: GCA_035625615.1. Lineage (GTDB taxonomy): Bacteria > Pseudomonadota > Gammaproteobacteria > Steroidobacterales > Steroidobacteraceae > 13-2-20CM-66-19. Next base: position 3,538 of record DASPPI010000080.1, read on the forward strand.
CCGGCCTGATGAAACAGGGATGATCGTCCAAAGGGCAAATTGACCAGCACGGCGATGTTGCGCTGCTGGGCGAGCGGCAAGATGGCGTCGGCGGCGTCGCGGTCGGCGATCGAATAGTCGACCTGGATGAAGTCGAGCGGGTAGCGGCGCATCGTCTCGAGCATCTCGGCGTGCTGGCTGCCGCGGGAGGTGGTCACGCCGATGTAGCGGATCCTGTCGGCCTTCTTCCATTCCTGCATCGTGGGCAGCAGCGCCGCCACGCCGTTGAGGTTGTGAACCTGCAGCAGATCGACCCGGCTGGTCTTCAGCCGCTGCAGCGACCGCTCGAAGCTCTCGGCGCCGCCCCCGCCGCCGCCGGAACTCCCGGCCACCAGCTTGGTGGCAATGAACATCCGGTCGCGCGTCCCGAGGCTCGCGAGCGCGTCTCCGATCAGGGCCTCGCTGTCGCCGTAGGCGGCCGCCGTGTCGATCACCGAGCCGCCGAGCTTGCTCATACGCTCGAGCTCCGCGCGGATCTCCTCGCGGACGTCTTCGCGGAACGAATCGGTGCCGATGCCGATGGCCGCAATCTTCTCGCCGCTCGCGGGAATCGGCTTGGTGATCAGCGGCAACGCTGCCGCGGCCGCCCGGGCCGCGGGCAATGCGAGCCGCGTGCCGATTGCCACGCCCACGCCGCTCTCGAGGAAGGCGCGGCGCGAAATCTCCGGGCTGGTAGTCCTCGCCATGAGACGGCCCTCCATTTACGCGTCAGGACGCCGGTGTCAGCTGCCGGTCAGATTCGACAGCAGCGCGTACTTAGCGCTCGGTGAGGCCCCGGTCACCGCCATGGTCAGCTGGGTAGGTGATGAGCTCGAATTCAGCATGGCGAGGCCCGTGAACTGCACTCCGTTGAGCACCGTATACGTCCCGGTGCAGTTGCCGTAGCTGTAAGCGACCTCGTAGATGTCGTGGCCGCTGTCGCTCGTCGATACCGACCCGTTCAGGGCACAGCCGTTGGAGGGATTCTGGCTGGTCATGCCGCCGGTGGTGGTAACCGACAGCACCGCGCCGGTGACCGAGTCGGTGTAGTTGCCGCTGATGGCGCTGGTGGACGAGCCGCTGTTCGAGAGCGGCTCGAAGTTGAGCGTCCAGCTGCCCGGGATCGAGGTGTTCTTGGTGGTGGTGAAAGTGAGTGTGGCGGTGAGCGTGTCGCCGGTCGCCACCGTGCCGTCGAGCGTGCCGATGCCATAAGTCGAGCCGTCGCTGAAGGTGGAGTTGAAATTGCTGTAGCCATCCACTTGCACCGCGAGGGTGCTTCCCGACACCTGCACCGCGCCGACGAACTGACTGCCGTCACTGCGGATGAAGATTGCCTGGCCAGCGGAGTTGATCAGCGCGGTGACACCTAAGCCGCTGACCGAGTCGCTGCCGCTCCAGATGCCGGTCGCCGAGGCATTGGTGGCGGTGCCGCCGCCGCCCGTGCCGTTGTTGCTGGAACTGCAGGTCGAGCCCGCCAGCACGGTGCTGGCGACGCCGATACCGAGGAGTCTTAGCAGCAGTGTACGCATAGGGGCCTGGTTCTAATTAAAGCACGCCGACGGGCGCGCCGATGTTACCGCCCGTAACGGACTCTTGCGATCGCGTACCGGGTGCCGGCTTCAGCTGCCGTTCAGCTGCGATACGATCCCGTACCTGTTCGCCGACGCGGCGCCCGTGACCGCCAGGGTAAGCTGCGCCGGCGAGCCGCTCGTGTTCAGGCTGGCAAGCCCGGTGAACTGCACGCCGTTGAGCGCCGCGTACGCGCCCGTGCAGTCGCCGAAGCTGTAGGAGACCTCGTAGAGATCGTGGGCGCTGTCGTGCGTCGTGACCGCACCGTTCAGGATGCAGCCATTGGCAGGATCCTGGCTGGTCATGGCGCCGTCGCCGTTGATGGACACCACGGTGGCGGTCGCCGTGTCGCGGTAGTTGCCGCTGATCGCAGCGGTCGAGGAACCGTCGTTCGACCGCGCCGCGAAAGTGAATGACCAGTCGCCGGTCAGGCGGGTGTTACCGCTGGTGGTGAAGGTGAGAGTGGCGGTGAGCGTGCTGCCGGTCACCACCGTGCCGTTCAGCGTGCCGCTGCCATACGTGGTGCCGTCGCTGAACGGCGTGCCGAAGGCGCTGTAGCCCTGCACCGTCACCGACAGAGCGTCGCCCGCGAGCTGCACCTGACCGACGAACTGAACCCCGTCACCGCGGATGAAGGTTGCCAGTCCGGCAGCGTTGATCAGGCCGGTCACACTCAGGCCACTCGCCGAGTCGCTCCCGCTCCAGACGCCGGTCGCCACGGCGTTCGGCATGTTGTTCGCGGTCGTGCCGCTGAACGAGCTTTCCGTGCCGTTGAACGAGCCGCTGAACTCGCAGCTCGCGGCGACCAGCGCCATACCGGTGCCGCCGATGAGGACGACCCTGAGCAGCAGTGCGCGCATAACCGGCAGGAACCCCGGGAACCGCCGAATCAGACGTAGCGGCGGCTGGACAGTCGCTGGTCGCTCCGGCCGGATAGACTCTGACCACCGCGCACCACCAGCCACCACAGGACCTGAAACACCAGCCACACGGCCACGGCGAAACACAGCGCGAACACCAGCCCCTCGGTGGAGAGTGCGAAAGTCGGCACCCAGTCGTGCAGCGTGGCGCGGGTCAGGCCAGGATCGGCGTGCACGGCCAGATAGGCGAGCTGGCGCCAGAGACTGCCGTGCAGGGCATCCACCGCGCTCTGCAGCCGCGCCACATTGTCCACGAGCGCGCGGATGATCGCGCCCTCAGCGTGGAACTTCGGATCGCTGCTCGCCAGGTGATACTGGATCAGCCTGCCGATGTCGCCCTGATAGAACTGCTCGGCGAGTCTTTGCCAGGGTTCCAGATCGAGCCGCGCCTGATCGAGCCGGCCGCCGAGACGCTGCCGATACTGTGCGATGAAGCCCGGTACCAGCCCCCCGGCCACCACAGCGCACGCCAGCAGCAGCCGGTCGAGCAAACCGCGTACAAATAACATCGCAATCGCCGCAGGTATCTCCGGGTCGTGGTTCCTTTGTAAGCTCGCCCGCCGGGCAGTTCAAGGCCCGCAGCCGCGGGCGGCTGCCCGTTGTATCTGACCGCTGCTGCGTCCTACCGACGCTCGTTGTACGCAATGCGCACTTCCGTGCCGTGGGCGCGAGAACTGCGTCACGCCCGGGTATGTTCAGCTGGCCCGCCCGGCAAATTAGCCGCAAATTTGACCTGCGGCAGCTGACTCCTGCGGCAGCCGCATGTTCAGCCAACCGGCGGAATCCCAAGCAGATATCCGGTGGATAGCCAGACACTGACTGTGCCGCCGATCCGGTCCGGCAGCGCGCCGCGCTGGGTCGATACGCTCCTGTTCGGCCTCGTGGTCTACGTCATCGCGGGCACGGTATGGATGCTGACCGGCTTCGGCGGGCCGCGCATGATGCATTATGTCGGATTGGTGTCCGACGTGCCGGCCGCGCTGACGAGCGTCGTCGTGTTCGGCGCTGCGGCCGCCTGCACCGCCCGCGGCGCGCTGCGCACGGCGTGGATGCTGTTGACGACCGCCGCGGCGCTCTATTTCGTCGGCATCCTCATCGGGACCGTCTCCTGGTTGCGCGGTCACGATCCCTTCCCCGGACCCGCCGACATCTGTTACTGCGCCTTTTACGCGGCGCTGGCGGCGGCGGCGCTGTTCCTGATTCGCGCCGCCGCGGTGCGCGTACCCTGGATCCAGCTGTCCCTGGACGCCACGATCCTTGCCGTGGGATTCGGGGCGTTCTTCTGGTTCCTGGTGATCCGCCCGGCGGCCTCGCGCGCCGAGGTGGACCTGCTGAAGCAGCTGCTCAGTCAGGCGTACGTGGCACTCGACTGCGTGCTGCTGCTGATGCTCGGCGTGCTGCTGCTCACCGGCGCAGGTCATGCCGGCGGGCGGCGCATCCCGCTGCTGCTGCTGAGCGGATTCGCCAGCATGTTCCTCGGCGACATTCTCTGGTCGCTCGCCAAGGTGCGCGGCTACTACCTGCCGGGGCAGTTCCAGGACGTGCTGTACCTGTGCTGCTACGTGCCGCTGACCGCCGCCGGTCGTGAGCAGATGCGTACCGTCGCAGCGCCCGCGCGCGCCGCCTCGAGCACCTCGGACGCCCTGGCACGGGTACTGCCGTATGCGGCGATGCTGGCGGCGTTTCTAATGCTGGTGTACTTCAGCCGCAGCGACATCGGCGGACCGGCGACCGTCATGACCATGGTCGTGTTCGCAATTACCCTGCTGCTCATGGTGCGCCAGGGCGTAGTGCTGCGCGGGGACGCCTTGTTGCGTGAGCGCCGGGCGGCGCGTCTGGTCGAGGACCGCTACGCCTCGCTGATCGCCAATGCTTCCGACGTCATCATGATCGTCGACGCGGACGGGGTGCTGCGGTTCGCCTCACCTGCCGCCGAACGCACGCTGGGGCTGAAGCCCGAAGCGATCAGCGGCAGGAGCCTGCCGGAGCTGTGGGCCGGCGAAGACGCTGAGAAGCTGCGCATGTTCCTCGCCGAAGTCGCGGCGACGCCTTGCGGGACCGTAGGCCCCGTCGAGCTGCGCATCGAGCGCGGCTCGAAGCGCTATGTGATCGAAAGCGTCGGCAGCAATCTCACCGCGGATCCGGCCGTCCAGGGGCTGGCCCTGAACTTTCGTGACATCAGTGAGCGCAAGGCGCTCGAAGAGCAGCTGCGGCAGCTCGCCTTCCACGATCCGCTCACGCTGCTCGCGAATCGCAACCTGTTCCGCGATCGGGTGCAGCACGCCCTCACTCTCGCCCAGCGCGGACAGACCTCCGTCGCCGTCATGTTCCTCGACCTCGACAACTTCAAGAATATCAACGATTCGCTCGGTCACGACGCCGGCGACCGGCTGCTGCAGGCGGTGGCGCAGCGGATCGTCAAGACCACCCGCTCCTCGGATACCGTGGCACGGCTCGGCGGAGACGAATTCGCCGTTCTGGTCGAAGGGATCGCGGCGATCACGGAAGTCGAGCGTCTGGCGGATGGGCTGATCGACACGCTCGACCTGCCGTTTGCGCTCGATGGCACCGAGGTGCGTGTTGGGGCGAGCATCGGCGTCGCTTTCTCCACGCCGCAGTCGGGCGCCGAGACGCTGCTCAGCAAGGCCGACATCGCCATGTACCACGCCAAGGCCGCCGGCAAGAATCGCCATGTCACCTTTCAGCCGCAGATGCAGGCGATGCTCCACGAGCGGCTGCGACTCGAGGCGGATATCGGCCGGGCGCTGGCCCAGGAGGAGTTCTTCCTCGAGTACCAGCCGATCATCGATCTCGGCAGCCGCAGCCTCCTCGGGGTGGAGACGCTGGTGCGTTGGCGGCACCCGGAGGCCGGCGTACTGATGCCCGGCCGATTCATTCACGTGGTGGAGGAGTGCGGGCAGATCGCCAAGCTCGGGCGCTGGGTGCTGCGGCAGGCCTGCCGGGATTTCTGCGCCTGGCGCTCCGGCATCGCCGGCGGGCCGGGGTTGCGGCTGGCGGTCAATATCTCCGGCCGCCACCTGCAGCACGGCGAGCTGGCGCACGATGTCGCCCAGGCGCTCGAGCAGTCCGGGCTCGAGCCGGGCAACCTGGTGATCGAGCTGACCGAAAGCACGATCATGTACAACACCGACGCGAACCTCGAGCGTTTTCTGCGCCTGAAGGATCTCGGTGTGCGCCTCGCCATCGACGATTTCGGCACCGGTTACTCCTCGCTGTCCTACCTGCACCGCTTCCCGATCGATATTCTCAAGATCGATCGTTCCTTCGTGAGCCGCCTCACCAACTCGGACAACGGCCCGGAGCTCGCTCGTGCGGTCATCACGCTCGGCGACACGCTCGGTCTGGAAACGGTGGCGGAAGGCATCGAGCTCGAGCAGCAGGTCGCGGCGCTGCTGGCGCTCGGTTGCGTGGCGGGGCAGGGCTTTCTGTTCGCACAGGCCGGCTCGCTCGAGCAGCTGGCGCGCAGCTCCTGCGTCGCCCGCCGCAGCGCCCTGTGGAATGCGCAGTCGGGGCGCGAGGAGCCCACGCCGACGGGCCGCTTCAAGGCGCTGCGCAATCTCGGCCGACGGACCGCCGGCGCGGCCTAGATCGACTGCGGCCAGTGTGGCCGCCCCCCGGAGCGGCAGCGCTGCAATCCCCGCGGCTCAAGTGCCGTGATACTCTTCGCACACTGACATTCAACGCGTTCGCGGCGCTGAGCGGGTCGCCGGCACGCGGGGCGGTACCCGACACAGCATGATTCTCGTAACCGGGGGCGCAGGTTTCGTCGGCTCGAACGTCGTGGCCGCGCTCAGCGAGCGCGGCGTGCCGGTGGCGGTGTGCGACCGGCTGCGCCAAGCGGACAAGTGGCGCAACCTGTCCAAGGTGGCGCTGCGCGAGCTGATCGCTCCGGAAGCGCTGCTCGAGTGGCTGCCGACGCGGGCGGCGCAGATCGATGCGATCATTCACATGGGCGCGGTCTCCTCCACGACCGAGCGGGATGCGGATCTGATCGCCGAAGTGAACTTCCGGCTGTCGCAGGCGTTGTGGCGCTGGTGCGCACGCTGCGGCAAGCGCTTCATCTACGCCTCCTCGGCGGCTACCTACGGCGATGGGACGCAGGGCTTCGAGGATGACGGGGCGCCGCAGGCCCTGACGCGCCTGCGGCCGCTGAACGCCTACGGCTGGAGCAAGCACCTGTTCGACCGCTGGGTCGCGCACGGCCCGCAGGTGGGCGAGGCTCGGCCGCCGCAGTGGGTGGGACTCAAGTTCTTCAACGTCTACGGACCGAACGAGTATCACAAGGGCGGCATGCGCAGTGTCGTGGCGCAGAAATACCCGCTGGCCGCCGCTCGGCAGCCGGTGACGCTATTTCGCTCCTATCGCCCGGATGTGCCCGATGGCGGACAGAAGCGCGATTTCGTGTATGTGCGCGACTGCGTCGAGGTGGTGCTCTGGCTGCTCGAGCACAGCCAGGTGAACGGGCTGTTCAATCTCGGCACGGGAACCGCGCGCAGCTTCGCGGAGCTGGCGCGCGCGCTGTGCGCGGCGCTCGACCGGCCGGCGCAGCTCGAGTTCGTCGATATGCCCCCCGCGGTGCGGGCGCACTATCAGTACTTCACCGAAGCACGCATGGAGCGGCTGCGGGCGGCCGGCTACACGCAGCCGTTCACGTCCCTGGAAGCAGGTGTGCGCGAGTACGTGCAGCGGTATCTTTCACAGTCCGATCCCTACCGCTGACACCACGGCAGGCATGAACCACACGGGTTTCCGGCACGTCATCCTCGATCGCGACGGGGTACTGAACCGCGAGGCGGACGATGCGGGCTACGTACGCGAGCCGGCGGAGTTTCACTGGCTGCCCGGTGCGCTCGAGGGGCTGGCCATCCTGCGGCGCGCCGGCGTGCGGCTGTCGGTCGCCACCAACCAATCCGGTGTCGGACGCGGTCTCATGAGCCTCGAGCAGCTCGCCGCGGTGCACGCGCGCATGCAGGCGGAGGCGTCCGCCCACGGTGGCGCGCTCGATGCCGTGCTGTTCTGTCCCCACGCGCCCGGGGACGGATGCTCCTGCCGCAAGCCGGCCCCCGGACTGATCCAGGCCGCGATCGCCCGCTCCGGCATTGCCGCCGGCGAGAGCCTGGTCGTCGGCGATGACCGGCGCGACCTCGAGGCCGCCTGGCGCGCGGGAGTGGCGGTGGCGCTGGTGCGCACCGGCAAGGGTCGGGAAACCGAAGAGCTGGCGCGCAACACCGGCGTACCCGCCTACGACGATCTGCCGCAGCTGGCGCGCGCCGTGGTCGCGGCTCAGGCCGCCCCACCATCCGGCCGCCACCCCTAAGCATCGCCCGCACACCTTATGTCCATTCACGAGATCTTCGCTGAGCACGCCGCAGTCGCCGCCCGCGCTGCGCAGGAGCTGCCGCCGCTGCTCGAGCGCATCGTCAGCGCGGTGCATGACTGCCTGCGCGGCGGCGGCAAGATCCTCGCCTGCGGCAACGGCGGCAGCGCTGCCGACGCGCAGCACCTGGTGGCCGAGCTCGTGGGCCGCTTCGGCGAGGAGCGCCGGGCGCTCGCGGCCATCGCGCTCACCGGCGATGCGGCGACTCTGACCGCGCTCGGCAACGACTACGGCTACGAGCGCGTGTTCGCCCGCCAGCTGGAGGCGCTGGCGCGCGCAGGCGATCTGCTGTTCGCCATCAGCACCAGCGGTAACTCCGCGAACGTCGTGCGCGCCGCGCAAACGGCGCACGGCCTGGGCTGCACGGTGGTCGCCCTCACCGGGGCAGCCGACGGACAGCTGGCCGCGCACGCGGATCTGCTGCTGCAGGCGCCTTCGCAGGTCGTGGCACGTATCCAGGAGATTCATGCGCTGTGCATCCACGCCGTCGTCGCCACGCTCGACGCACGGTTGCGCGGGCAGGCAGCCTCATGAGTCAGGATGACCACGGCACCGTGAGCGCGCTGCTGGCGCTGCTGGAGCGCTTTGCGAACCTGCAGGTGTGGGTGGTCGGCGACCTGATGCTCGACGAATACGTTACCGGGGCGGTCGAAAGGATCTCTCCGGAGGCGCCGGTGCCGGTAGTCAGGGCGCACGCCACCGAGCACCGGCTGGGAGGCGCGGCCAACGTCGCGCGCCAGCTTGCGGCCATCGGAGCGCGCGTCAGCCTGGCCGGGGTCATCGGCGCGGACCAGGCCGGGGAGAAGCTCCTCGGGCTGTGCGCCGGCGACGGCATCGATACCCGCGCGGTTCTCAGGGTGGCCGGCCGCCAGACTACGCGCAAACTGCGCGTGCTGGGTCACAGCCAGCAGCTGCTGCGTCTCGACTGGGAGGACGTGGAGGCCTGCCCGCCAGCGCTGGCCGGGCAGCTGGTGGCGCAGCTCGCCGCCGGTGCCCGTCCCGACGCCATCGTTCTCAGCGACTACGCCAAGGGTGTCCTGACGGCCGAGACGCTGGCCGGCATCGC
>DASPPI010000081.1:0-6900 GCA_035625615.1 Steroidobacteraceae bacterium
GCCGCCGAGCAGGCAGCTCAGCGCGCTGCTGCGAAGCAGGAAGCGCAGGGTCGCAGTCATGGAAGCTCTTCTGGGCGCCTAACGGGCGCCGTGGGCGGGGCATTCTGACACAGAGCGGCGCCGCGCTGCCGGGCCGCCGCGGCGCCGCTGCCGCGCGCTCCGCCCATGCGGGCAGCTCGGGCTCGGCCGTGCGTTCCTGAATTGGCCGCATGCGTCGGCGTGATGGCCGCGCGCGGCAGTGCGATGGTGGCGCGGGAGTGTCTCCTGCTAAAGTGATTCCACTGTTATGTGGCCGCATGGGCCGGAGGCGCTTCATGCAACGTGCAGCAATCATAGCCGCGGGCACCGTGGTGACTCTCGGCCTGGCGCTCGGCGGCGCTTACGCCGCCGGCAATCCGGCACTGCCCGCCTACATTACGGCCGCGATCAGCGACAGTGCGCGGCCCGCGGCCGACACCGAGCGCGACGTCGTTCGCAAGCCCGGCGCAACGCTCGCGTTCTCCGGCGTGAAGCCCGGCGATAATGTCGTCGAGCTCGCCCCCGGCAAGGGCTACTACACGCGCCTGCTGAGTGCCGTCGTCGGCCCGAAGGGCTCGGTGACCACCGTGTCGTCAGTCCCAAAGCCCGATGCCCCGCCTCCGCCGGTGCAGGCGATCGCTGCCGACCCGCATTACAGTAACGTGCATCCGACCTTTCAGAAGTACGCAGAGGTGAAGCTGCCGCCGAACTCGGATCTGGTGTGGACGACGCAGAACTACCACGATTTCCACAACGTTCCCGACCTGCAGGTGGCCGCGCTCAACAAGGCGGTGTTCGAGGCGCTCAAGCCCGGCGGGATCTACCTCGTGCTCGATCACGCGGCGGAGGCCGGCTCTGGGACCCGGGACACCAACACGCTGCACCGCATCGACGAGGAGACCGTGAAGCAGGAGGTCAAGGCGGCGGGCTTCGAGCTGGCCGGCGAGAGCGACATCCTGCGCAACAAAGACGACCCGCACACGGCCAAGGTGTTCGAGGGACCGATCCAGGGGCACACGGATCAGTTCATCCTCAAGTTCAGGAAGCCGAAGTAAGCAGTCTCAGGGTGAGTGGGTCGGGCTCGCCGCCGTAGTACCTGGTGAGCGCTTCGCGGAAGACGCCGTCGTCGGGGCCCGGAGCGGCGGCGGCGACGGCCGCGGCGAACAGCGTCATGCACGAGCGGAACTTGAGGTTATCGGGATAGCCGAAAATCGCCTCGGCCGTGCGTCCCGCGACGCGATTCACCAGCGCGGTGCATTCGCGCAGGCGCTCGCCGAGGACGGGATGCGCGAGGTAGGCGCCTGCTTCCGCGAGCGAGCCGATGGCGAAGTGCTGTGCCGCCGGACTCGATCCCAGCCCGCGCAGCTGCGGGAAGATGAACCACATCCAGTGGCTGCGCTTGCAGCCGGCAGCGAGCTCCGCACACGCGCGCGCGTACACCGGCTCCTGCGCCGCAACATAACGCCCGAGGTCGTAGGGATCGCTCAAAGCTAGCGCTTGTGAAACACCATCACGAACCGGTCGGTCTTGCCGACCATCGGTCCCGTGTAGGTGATCTGGTCGCGCGGGTCGTCGGGCCGGCGCAGCACGTCGCTCGTCGCCACGAGCTCGAAGCCATGCTTCTCGAAGTCCGCGCGCGCATACGCCTCGTCGATGCGGTGCAGCTTTTGGGCATCCGCGCGGCCGGTGCCGGGCTTGGCGGAGTGGTCGACCAGCAGCAGGATGCCTCCGGGCTTGAGCACCCGCGCCATCTCATCGAGCACTACGCTGGGTCTCATCTTCGGCCAGAGACTCTTCGGATCGTCGTCGATCCAGTACAGGTCGTGGTAGTCCTTGATGAAGACCTCGGCATCGAGCGAACGGTCGGGCAGCGGCAGGTGTTGCAGGTCGATCGTGCGGTGCTCGACATTGGGCAGGCGATCGTTCGCCAGGCGTGTCTTCCAGTAGTTTCCGCTCCAGTTATCGGTGGCGGCGTTGTTCAGGATCAGCACGTGACCGCTTGGACCCACGATGTAGCTCAGCAACTCGCTGTTGTAACCGCCGGCGCCGAGGATGTCCGCCGCCTGCATCCCGGGTCCGATGCCTGACAGCCGCAACACCTCCGCCGGATGATCGATCGCGTCGCGCTTGAGGTCCGCAGCGGGTCGTCCCGCGTGCGCCACCGCATCGTCGTAGACGTCCGCCCAGGCGGCCGTGGAAGCGAGGGCGGCGGCAAACAGTGCGATCGCGGGACGGGCCCTACGGATGAGCAGGCTCGGGGTGGGCATGTCGGCGGCTCCCGCGAGAGGTCACGACGTCAGTATGAGCCCTGAGCGCGCAGTTTGCGCGCGGCGCTGCGACGCAGCGAGCGCCCCGGGCGGCGCGCGGTTCTCACGTCAGCGGCTTGTCCCACAGCTGGTAGCCGGCGCGCGTGGCGTAACCGTGGCGCTGATAGAACTCGCGCGCGCGTGCGTTGGCCGCACCGAGCTGCAGTTGCAGCCTCACGCAGCCACGCTGCCTCAGCGCCGCCTCGGCCGCTTCGAGCAGCCGCGAGCCCGTGCCCCGCGAGCGTGCCTCCGGCACCACGAAGAACTCGTCGATCTCACCCATGAGCCCCTGGTGCTCGACGCTCATGACCAGCACCACGATCAGATAGCCTTGCAGTGCTCCGCCGGACTCGGCCACCCAGATCGCCCCGGGCGCAGCCGGACCCGACAGCAGCTGCTGCAGCACCAGCTCGATGCGCAGCGCCGCAAATCCTCTGATGCCCTCGAACTCCCAGTAGCGCCGGATGAGAGCCAGCAGCGCCGGGATGTCGCCCGGGACGGCGGGACGGATGTCCATGTGCCTAGGCTGCGAGCACCGTCGCGGCCAGCTGCACCTGGTTGCCCCCGGAGCGCTTGGCGGCGTACTGGGCCGTGTCGGCATGCGCGAGCGGGTGCTGGCCCCACACACTGAGGGTGTCGCTGGCAGCCACTCCGATGCTGCAGGTGAGGTGAATCGGCGGCCCGAACCGGCGGTCGAGGACTCCGGTGAGCGGATCGGTCTGTGCGCGGCGCTGCGCAGCGGTGAGCGCTATTCTCTGGGCCCGCAGGCGGTCGGAGGTGCCGAGCGCGATCAGCACGGCCGCTGCGACCATGGACGGGGCGAGCCCGTAGTATAAGGAGTCCCTGCGCATCGTCCGCCCGCCCGTACAGCAGCCGCAGCGCCGTGAGGATCTGGAATGTGCACAGCAGTGCTGGTCCATGCCGGCGCGGGCGAGCAGCACCGGGGTCACCGCGCTGTCCGGCGGGAGCCCGCGAGCGGCGGGAGCAGTGCGCCGTTACCGGGTGCGACCCGGGCGGCCGGCGGCACATCCGGTACCAGCGACTGATCGGCGACATCGGCCGTCGCGCTCAGGCAGGCCGCCGCACCCAACAGCCCGCCCGCCAGTGCCACATTACGCACCAATTCCCTTTTGCCTCGGCCGGTGGTGACAAGAGCTCGTTCGTATGGGGCGGGGCGCGTGAGGCGCCGGAGGGCCCGTTTAGCCCTATCGTAACGGCCCGGCGTGACAAATCAATCGCACAGCAGCCAGGCGGCAGCCCGCCGGTTGACACACCCTGGGTCCGTACCTAGAATCGCCGGCCTTTGTCGGGGCGGCCCCGCAGACATGCCGGCCCGGAAACAGTGACTTACGAGTACCGGGCCGCCTCACTGAAGGCGGCCCGGTGTTTCTCTGAGGTCGCTTTATCGCCCGAGGAGATGAGAGGTAACGATGGCGACCACCGGTCAGCTCATCCGCCAGCCACGCCGGACGCGGGCGGAGAAAACCAAGGTACCGGCCCTCGGCGCCTCGCCGCAGAAGCGCGGCGTGTGCACACGCGTCTACACCACCACGCCCAAGAAGCCCAATTCGGCGCTGCGCAAGGTATGCCGCGTGCGCCTCACCAACGGCTACGAGGTCACCAGCTACATCGGCGGCGAGGGCCACAACCTGCAGGAGCACTCGGTGGTGCTGATTCGCGGCGGCCGCGTGAAGGATCTGCCGGGGGTGCGTTATCACACCGTGCGCGGCACGCTCGACTGTGCCGGCGTCGGCGAGCGCAAGCAGGGCCGCTCCAAGTACGGCGCCAAGCGCCCGAAGACCTGATAAGGGGTAGTTTATGTCGCGCAGAGCCCAGGCCCCGGTCCGCACCATCCTGCCGGACCCGAAGTTCAACAACGAGATGCTTGCCAAGTTCATGAACGTGGTCATGAAGAACGGCAAGAAGTCCGCCGCGGAACGCATCATTTACGGCGCGCTTGACCGCATTGCCGAGAAGACCGGCAAGCAGGGGGGCGAGGCGATCGAGGTGCTGTCGACGGCGCTCGACAACGTCAAGCCGGTGGTCGAGGTGAAATCACGCCGCGTGGGCGGCGCCACCTACCAGGTACCGGTCGAGGTGCGCGCCACGCGTCGCCAGACGCTGGCGATGCGCTGGGTCATCGAGGCGGCGCGCGAGCGCAGCGAGAAATCCATGGCGTTTCGCCTGGCGCACGAGCTGATGGACGCCTCCGAGAATCGCGGTGCGGCCGTCAGGAAGCGTGAGGACACGCACCGTATGGCGGAGGCCAACAAGGCCTTCGCTCACTACCGCTGGTAACAGGTCAGGGACAACCGCAGTGGCACGCGCGACGCCCATCGAGCGTTATCGGAACATCGGCATCTCCGCGCACATCGACGCGGGGAAGACGACCACCACCGAGCGCATCCTGTTTTATACGGGCGTCTCGCACAAGATCGGCGAGGTGCACGACGGCGCCGCCGTGATGGACTACATGGAACAGGAACAGGAGCGCGGTATCACCATCACCGCCGCGGCCACCACCTGCTTCTGGAAGGGGATGGATAACAGCTTCCCCGAGCACCGCATCAACATCCTCGACACGCCGGGGCACGTCGATTTCACCATCGAGGTGGAGCGCAGCCTGCGCGTGCTCGACAGCGCCGTCGCCCTGTTCGATTCGGTTGCCGGAGTGCAGCCGCAGTCGGAGACGGTGTGGCGGCAGATGAACAAGTACGGCGTGCCGCGCATCGCGTTCATCAACAAGATGGACCGCGCCGGCGCCGACTTCCTGCGCGTCGTCGACATGATCCGCTCGCGCCTGCGGGCCAATCCGGTCGCGATCCAGTTGCCGATCGGCGCCGAGGAGGGCTTCGCGGGCGTGGTCGACCTCATCCGCATGAAGGCCATCTACTGGGACATGGAGACCCAGGGGATGAAGTTCGAGTATCGCGACATTCCGGCGGACCTCGAGGCGCAGGCCGAGGAGTATCGCGCCAAGATGATCGAGGCGGCGGCCGAGGCGAACGACACCCTCATGCACAAGTACCTGGAGCACGAGCAGCTCACCGACGCGGAGATCCGTCAGGGGCTGCGCGAGCGCTCGATCCGCAACGAGATCGTGCTCGCCATGTGCGGCTCGGCGTTCAAGAACAAGGGCGTGCAGGCGCTGCTCGATGCGATCATCGAGTTCATGCCCTCGCCGGTCGACATGCCGGACGTCAAGGGCATCGACGAGCGCGGCCGGCCCGCCACGCGCAAGGCGAGCGACGAGGAGCCGTTCGCCGCGCTCGCCTTCAAGATCCTCAACGACCCGTTCGTCGGTAACCTCACCTTCTTCCGCGTCTATTCAGGGGTGCTCAACTCCGGCGACACGGTGTACGTGCCGAGCAAGGGCAGGAAGGAGCGCATCGGGCGATTGCTGCAGATGCACGCCAGCGAGCGCACCGAGATCAAGGAAGTGCGCGCCGGCGCCATCGCCTCGGCCGTGGGGCTCAAGGACGTCATCACCGGCGACACGCTGTGCGATCTCGACAAGGTCATCACGCTCGAGAAGATGGAGTTCCCCGCGCCCGTGATCTCGGTGGCGGTGGAGCCGAAGACCAAGGCGGACCAGGAAAAGATGGGCCTGGCGCTGCAGCGCCTGGCGAAGGAGGATCCCTCGTTCCGCGTCAGCACCGATCAGGAGTCGGGGCAGACCATCATATCCGGGATGGGCGAGCTGCACCTCGAGATCATCGTCGATCGCATGAAGCGCGAGTTCAAGGTGGAGGCGAACGTCGGCAAGCCCCAGGTCGCCTACCGCGAGACCATCCGCACCCCGGTCGAGAGCGAAGGCAAGTTCGTGCGCCAGACGGGCGGCCGCGGCCAGTACGGTCATGTGTGGCTCAAGCTCGAGCCGAACGAGCAGGGCAAGGGCTACGAGTTCATCAACGGCGTCGTCGGCGGCACGGTGCCGCGCGAGTACGTGCCGGCGGTGGACAAGGGCATCCAGGAGGCCTGTGAGACCGGCGTGATCGCCGGCTACCCGGTGGTGGACGTGAAGGTGACGCTGTTCGACGGCTCTTACCACGATGTCGACTCGAACGAGATGGCGTTCAAGATCGCAGGTTCCATGGGCTTCAAGGAGGGCTTCAAGCGCGCCCGGCCGGTGCTGCTCGAGCCGATCATGAAGGTCGAAGTGGTGACACCGGAGGACTACTCCGGCGACGTGATCGGAGACCTGAACCGCCGGCGCGGCCAGATCACCGGCATGGACGAGACGCCCGCGGGCAAGGCCATCACAGCCGACGTGCCGCTGTCTGAGATGTTCGGCTACGCGACCACGGTGCGCTCCATGAGCCAGGGACGTGCCACCTTCACGATGGAATTCGCCAAGTACGTGGAAGTGCCGCCGAACATCGCCGACGGCATCATCAAGAAGTGACGGTTATCAAGAGTTAGTTAAGGAAATACGCCATGTCCAAAGAGAAGTTCGAGCGCACCAAGCCGCACGTGAATGTCGGCACGATTGGTCACGTGGACCACGGCAAGACGACGCTGACGGCGGCGCTGACGAAGGTGATGGCGGAGACCTACGGTGGGACGTTTGTGGCGT
>DASPPI010000082.1:0-11021 GCA_035625615.1 Steroidobacteraceae bacterium
ACGTACAATGTCCGCCGGAAGCCGTGCTGTCGATACGTACCAATACGGGGCGCGGAGCGGTTTGCACTCTCGGTTCAGGACGCGGCGGCCGAGGCATAATTTAATTTAACAGACGCGGAGGCCGCATGGCATACGGGCGGCAGCCATGACCAACAAGGGCGCGATTATCGATCTGCTCGGCGAGCGCGCTCTGCTTCTGCCGCATAAGCTGGCCGAGGCACTCGCCGCCAACGATCGCCTCAAGGTGTGCTTCACGCTGCTGCAGGCGGCCGAGCGCCACGCCGACCATCCCGACGAGCCGGCGCCTGACTTCCTCAGCGAGCGTCGGGCCGCGGGCCTCGATGGCGGGCTCGATCTCGGCATCGCCACGAGCCGGCGCGAGGCGGACGGGGATCTGTACGTGCCCGGGGCTGCCGCGATGCGGCTGCAGATCCTGGCGGATGTCGAGGCCATGCAGGCGCCGCTGGCGCTCGCGGCGGCGAGTGACGCCGACGCGCTGGCGGCGCGCACCCAGGCAATTTCCGCCCGCCTGCCCGCATTCGACGGTGACCGCGTGCCGCAGGGGGTGATCGCCGGCATCGCCCGCGCCACCCGCGCCACCGGTGCCGACAGCCTGCACCTCCTCGTCATGGACCTGCACCGCCGGATCAACGCGCTGCAGGCCTCGATCGCCGAGGAGGATCTCAACGGCGCGCGTGTCTGGCAGGTGACGGCAGAGGATCGACCCCTCATCCGCGCTTTCATGGCGGGAGTCAACCAGACCGCGCCGCTGAAGTTCGATCATCCCGGCCTCGGTACCACCGTCACCCGCGTCGGCGCGAGACTCCTCATCCAGAACGACATCGGCACGACCGACGCCCATGTGCTCGTGCTGCACGTCGAGGGACTCACGGCCACCCTCACCTACACCGACGTGCACGCCCAGCGCCTCGCGTTCTTTCAGAGTCTCCTGAAACCCTTCGCCGTTCAATGGACCAAGCCGCGTGCACACCGCGACCAGGCGCTTGCCGCGGACGAGGACTACTACCTGAGCGTGGGACGCCTCGAGGCGAAGGACTCCGCTGCACTCGCGAGCTATCTCCAGTATCTCGGGTCGCGCCTGGTATTCCTCATCGACTGGAATCGCGCCCGCAAGCGCCTGCGCGAGTTTCTCCCCAAGGACGACGTGGTGCGGCTGCTGAAGTGGGCCGCTGACCACGATCTCGGCCACCGCGGCTTCCTGCAGCTCGGCGGCGAGCGCCTGGTGTACGAAGCCATGGAGTTTGCGCAGCGTACGCCGCTGCGCTACGGCGAGCGGCTATACGAGGCCCTGGGAGCCGAAGCGGCCTTCGATTTTCTGCAGTTCGTCATACGCCAGGCGACCACCGGGCTTCGCGAGCAGCGCTCCGAGCGCTTCATCCGCGATGAGATCAAGGCCGAGCTGGCGCGCCGGTTCCGCACCGCACACTCGAGCCTGCTGACGCTTGCCGTCACGCATGCCGAGCGGGTCTTCGATCTGGCCACCACCGTGCAGGAGGGACTGCTGCGTGGTGCCGAGCCGCAGGCGGCCGAGCTGATCGAGATCGCCGCGCGGCGCGCCCTGAAATGGGAACAGGAAGGCGACGCCATCGTGAGCCGCATCCGCTCGCTCGCCGGCCGCACGTCCACTCCGCGGGTCTACGCCGAGCTGCTGCACGAGGCGGACGAGGCGGCCGACGGGCTCGAGGAGGCCTGCTATCTCCTCACGCACCTGGTGGCCGTGGCGCCGCCTGCCCGGATCATGAAGCCGCTGCAGGTGCTCGCCGCGCTGCTCGTTGCGGGTGCGCAGGAGTCGGTCAAGATGTTCGAAGCCGCCAGTCACGTCACGCGCGAGGGCGCACGCGAGGATCTGGAGGACTTTTTCGCCGCGAGCGATCGCATCGCTGCCATCGAGCGCGAAACCGACGTTGCCGAGCGCGCCGTGACCCGCACCCTGCTCTCCGGCGAATGCGAGGCGCGTGCGCTGCATCTCGTGGCACGGCTGTCGCAGGTGCTGGAGCAGGCCGCGGACGGCCTGGCGCTGAGTGCGCTCAAGCTGCGCGACCATTTGCTCAACGACATCATGACCGCGTGAGGCGCGCATGCCCGACGCATCGGGGAAGCTGAGCGAGCACCTGTTCCTCATCCTGCCCAACGCAGCGGTCCCCGCCGCCCCGGATCCTGCCGCGCTGGGATCCAAAGCGTGGGGTTTGGTGCGGCTCGCGCGGCAGGGTCTGCGCGTGCCGCCGGCGTTCGTGCTGGGGACGGCGGTGTGTCGCGACTACTATGCGCGCGGCGGGCAGCTGTGCGGTGAAGCGCGCGCCCTGCTGGGCGGCGGACTCGCCCGGCTCGCCGAGGCGACCGGCCGGCAGTTCGGCGACGCGCGCCGGCCGCTGTTGCTCGCCGTACGCTCGGGCGCGCCGGTGTCGATGCCGGGGATGCTGGAGACCATTCTCAACGTCGGGCTGTCGGAGCACACCCTGCATGGTCTGCTGCGCAGCACCGGCAATCCCCGCCTGGTACGCGACTGCTACCGGCGCCTGGTGCGCGATTTCACCGTCGCTGTCCACGGGGTCTCGACCAGTGAGTTCGACGCGCTCGTGGAGCGGCGCTGTTGGGAAGAAGGCGTCGCGGGCGCCCGCGAGCTCGACAGCGCGAGTCTCGCCGAGGTGTGCGCCGGGTCCCTGGAGATCGCGGCGGCAGCCTCGGGCCGCCCGTTTCCACAGACACCCGCCGCGCAGCTCGAGCAGGCGGTCGAGGCGGTGCTGCGCTCCTGGAACAGCGCCAAGGCCCAACACTACCGCCGCCTCAACGCCATCGACGACTCACTCGGAACCGCCGTCACCGTGCAGGCGATGGTGTTCGGAAACAGCGGCAGTACATCGGGCGCGGGTGTCGGCTTCACCCGCGATCCAGCGAACGGCGAAAATGCCCTCTATCTCGATTTTCTCTTCAACGCGCAGGGCGAGGACGTCGTCGCGGGCCGTTACCCGGTGCACGACACGGCGCGGCTTGCGCAACGGCTGCCGCTCGTCGCCGAAGAGCTCGAGCGCGTCAAGGTCGCGCTCGAGGCGGAATTCCGCGATATGCAGGATTTCGAGTTCACGGTCGCCGACGGCCGGCTCTATCTGCTGCAGTCGCGTGCGGGCAAACGCACGCCGTGGGCTGCGCTGCGAGTGGCCGTCGACCTGGTGCGGGAGGGGCAAATCACCCGGGACGAGGCGCTGGCGCTCCTCCGACCGTACGAGCTCGAGCGCATCGAGCGAACCCGCCTGGCTCAGGACGTGAGTGCCGCGCCTCTCGCGACCGCAGTGAGCGCCAGCATCGGCGTCGCGACCGGAGTCCTCGCATTCGACTCGCGGCGCACCGTTGAGCTCGCCGCCCGGGGTCAGCCCATCATTCTCGTCCGGACCGATATCGACACCGCCGACATCGAGGGAATTGCGGCCGCCGCGGGTGTCCTCACCGCAGCCGGTGGACGCACCTCCCACGCTGCGGTTGTCGCCCGCCAGCTCGGCAAGGTCTGCCTGGTCGGATGCGCGGAGCTCGAAATCGCTGCGAACGGCCGCAGCTGCAGCATCGCTGGTCAGCACCTCAGCGAAGGCGAGCCGATCACACTGGACGGAGATGCGGGCCGCATCTATCGGGGGAGCCTGCCGGTCATTCACGAGCAGCCGGAACGGGAGCTGGCCGAAGTCCGGGGATGGCGGGCGCACTAGCCGCCCGCGACAGGTTGCCGTCATCCGCCGCGGTGGAGCGCGCCGCGGAGGCGTCGGGTGGTCGGCCGCTCCGCCCCAGTCGCGACATGTAGTCGGCGATACCGGCAAGATCATCCGCGCCGAGGCTCCCGAGCAGCTGGCGGTGCGTCGGCTGCATGTTCGGCCGTTGTCCCGAGACCGAATCGTTCAGCTGGCGCAGCAGGTACTCGAACTGCTGACCGCCGACGCGCGGGACGAACTGCAGATCGCTCCCCTCACCCTGTGCGCCGTGGCACGAGCGGCAGTGCCGCGCGTACAGGTCCGCACCGCGCGCGACCCACCGTCCGGAGCCGGTGCTCGTCTCCTGCGACGGGACCAGGCTACCCACGTATGCCGCGACGTCGGCGATGTCCTGAGTGGTGTGCAGCACGTGCCGACCGGCAATGCGCTCCATCGGGTCGTACCAGCGGAGCCCGGCGCGAAAGTCGACCAGCTCCCTGGCGATGACACGCCGGTGTTGCCCGGCGATCTCGGGCGGCCAGCCGCTGGCGTTGCCCTCACCGCGAGGGCCGTGGCAGGTCCTGCAGATCGAGAACAACTGCGCACCCCGCTCGCGATCCGGCGTGGCGGCCAGCACCTCGCGCAACTCCTCCCCCGCTGTTGCAATCGCCGCTCGCGGCGGCGTGGGCGCAATCGTTGCATCGTTGGTCGCCGCCAGGACGAGGACCAGACTGCCGTGCACCAGCATGCCGATCATGCTCGCGCGCCTCTGCCGCCCCGGCTCATCGGCAACATGCAACCTCCCCGCTCCCCTCGTCGTCGCCAAACGTACGCCCGGCCGGCGGGCACGACATCGGGACTTGTGCTTAACCGCCGGCCCCGACCGCGGCTTCCATCTCGACGGTCTCCGCCTGCGGCCGGTCGCTTTTGCCCAGGGGGACGATCACTATATGGGCGTGAGCGACTTGCTCCTCTCGTGGTTCGAGCCGCTGCTGCTGCGGATCCTGCGCGACGAGTACGCGAAGTCGATGCGTTTCGCTTCGCTGCCGACGCAACAGATACCAGCACCTGCCGCCCAGGCCTGTCAGCTCTATGTGCACGTGCCCTTCTGCGAGTCACTCTGTCCGTTCTGTTCCTTCCATCGGGTGCAGTTTCGCCCCGACAAGGCCCGCGACTACTTCCAGGCCCTGCGCGCGGAGATCCGCTCCTATCATACGCGCGGCTTTGTCTTCTGCGACCTGTACGTCGGCGGCGGCACGCCCACCACCGAGCCGACCGAGCTCGTGGCGACACTGGAGCTCATCCGATCGCTGTGGCCCATTCGCACGATCTCGGTGGAGACCAACCCCAATCACCTGCACGAGCCGATGCTCGCGGCACTCGAATCCGCGGGCGTCGGGCGGCTCTCGGTCGGAGTGCAGAGCTTCGATGACGGCCTGCTGCGGCAGATGCAGCGCTACGGACCCTACGGCGGCGGCGCACAGATTCGCGAGCGCCTGGCCGCTGCGCGCGGGCGCTTTCGCACGCTCAACGTCGACATGATCTTCAATCTGCCGAACCAGACGCTCGACACGCTCGACCGCGACCTCGCTACGCTGCTCGAGCTCGGGGTGGACCAGATCTCCTTCTACCCCCTCATGACGGCCGGCAGCGCGCGACACAAGATGGACCGGACCCTCGGACGCGTGGATCCGACGCGCCGTCACGCTTTCTATGAGCGTATCCTCGAGACGCTGCGCCCGCGCTACCGTGCCTCCTCTGCCTGGTGCTTCGTGCGCCGGAACGATGGCGCCACCGCCGCGGACCCGCCGATGATCGACGAGTACATCGTCGATCACCCCGACTACGTCGGGGTCGGCAGCGGCGCCTTCAGCTATCTCGACGGCAGCCTGTACGCGACGACCTTTTCCATCAACCAATACCGCAGGCTCGTCACCAGCGGCAGGACTGCGATCACGCAGAGCAAGCGGCTCACCCTCAAGGAGCGGATGCGTTACGACTTCCTGGTGCGCCTGTTCGGTCTGTCGCTTTCCTACGCCGAGGTGCGCCGCAAGTACGGACTCGGGTTCTGGGTTCGCATGGCGCCGGAGCTCCTCGTGATGCGCCTCGTGGGTGCGATCCGCTTCACGGCCACTGGCATCGCGCTTGCGGACGTCGGCATGTACTGCTGGGTGTTGATGATGGCCGAGTTCTTCAACGCTGTGAATGATTTTCGCGATCAGATGCGGCTGCACATCCGCACCGAGCTCGAGGCACCGCCGTCATCCGCAGTGCAGGCCCCGCTCAGCGACAGCGGCGCCCGGCGCGAGCCGGCGCGCGAGTAAATAGCTCAGCAGCACGATTCCCGTTACCGTCACTCCGACGGTCCATTCGTGCGCATGGCTCCAGTCATCGAGTGCCGGGGCGGCGAGCCTGGTGGCCCCGTAGGTGGCCGTGAGCAGGCTGACGGTCGCGATGCCGAGGCCCATCACCCGCGAGGCGATCACCCCGATCCGGTCGCTGCGGGCGATCAGGCGTGAGATCCACAGCCCGTTGAGGCCGTCGGTGCCGAACATGCCGAGCACGAACAGGCTCCCGATGAAGAGCGAAGCCGCGAGCCCGCCGAAGCGCGTCGCCGTCAGCGCAAACAAGACGCTCTGCGAGACGGTGTCGAAGGAAACGGCGTAGAGCATCCCGACGAGCGCCACGGTGAGGGGGTGGCCGGCCTGCATCGCCCGCCGCAGGAACGTGCCCTTGACCCCGACGGGCGCTACGACCGCCTGCGGCGCGGCCGTCAGAACCGCGCGCAGATTCACCCCGCCGATCAGCGTCAGAAAGGCAATCGAGATCCAGGCGCCACTCAGCTCGAGCCAGCCGGGTATGCACTGGCTGCTATCCGCAAGACCGACCGCGAGCGCGATCGCCATGACGACGACGCCGTGCCCAAGGGAGAACAGCATGCCGCAGCGCGGCGCGAAGGCGCGGCCGCGCCGCTGATTGATGCGGGTGAGCCCGTCGATGGCCGCGAGATGGTCGGCATCGAAGCCATGGCGCAAGCCGAGCAGGCACACGAGGACACACAATCCAATCCACTGGCTCGGCAGCTCGTGCACACTCCCTCCGCCATTCAGCGCCGCTGTGCAGCCGCGGCGCTGCCACCGGGCCATCCCCCGTGACAGCACGGCCCCGGCAACGCTCGGCGAGGTTACGCCCGGCGCAAGGGCCCGGACATACGTGCTTTTCGCATGGACGCTCGCGACGGTCGCGCCCTATGATCAGCTCGGGGTCAGCTCGATAGAAATCGACTTATGTGTCTCGCCGTTCCCATGCAGGTGTGCTCGGTTGCGGGCTTTCGCGCGCGCTGCCAGGCCAAGGGCATCGAACGGGAGGTCAGCCTGTTCATGCTCCAGGGTGAGCCGATCGCCCCGGGGGATTTCGTGCTCGTCCACGTCGGCTACGCCATCCAGAAGATCGAACCCCAGGAAGCCAGCTCCATGTGGCAGCTGCTCGATGAGATGCTGGCGGCCGGAAATGCATGAGCTCGCGGTCAGTCTGGCACTGATCGACGAGGCCGAGCGCGTAGCGCGCGCGCATGGCGCGCGTCGCATCGCTCATCTGCGCGTGCTGATCGGTCCGCTGTCGGGTGTCGACGGCGAGCAGCTGGCGCGCAGCTATACGATAGCCCGTGCCGGCACGCTCACCGCCGAGGCCACACTGGAGTGGTCGGCAACGCCGATCGCGGTACGCTGCGAGCAGTGTGGCGCGACCAGCGAGGTCGGGGCGCAGCGCCTGCTATGCCGCGCCTGCGGCAGCTGGCAGACGCGCGTCGTCAGCGGCGCGGAGCTCACATTGCAGAGCGTCGAGCTGGTGGACGCCACGCACTGACTGGGAGGGAACGGCTAATGTGCGAGACCTGCGGTTGTGGGGTGACGGCCCAGGCGCCGGCCACGACGCACACGATCAGCGTCATGCGGGATATTCTCGAGCAGAACGTGCACCAGGCGAGCCACAATCGCGCGCACTTCGACGCGCACGGCGTGCTCGCCGTCAACCTGATGTCGGCGCCCGGCTCCGGCAAGACTGCGCTGCTCGAGCGCACGATCGATGAGCTCGCAGGTCGCTTCAAGTGTGCGGTGATCGAGGGTGACCTGGAAACCGATAATGATGCACGGCGCATCCGCCGCCATGGTGTGCCCGCCATCCAGATCACCACCGGCTCCACCTGCCACCTCGATGCGGCGATGGTCCATGACGCGCTCCATCGCCTGCCGCTCGAGGGTCTCGACGTGCTGTTCGTCGAGAACGTCGGCAACCTCGTATGCCCGGCGAGCTTCGCGCTCGGTACGCACGCCGATGTGGCGCTCGTCTCCGTGCCGGAGGGCGACGACAAGCCGGCGAAATACCCGGTGATGTTCCGCGGCGCTGCGCTGGTGCTGGTCAGCAAGGTGGACCTGCTGCCCGTATTCGAGGAGTTCAGCGTAGCGAGCGTGACGGCGCAGGTCCGTGCACTCGCCAATCCGGCACCGGTGTTGGCGGTGTCGAGCAAGACCGGGCTCGGCATCGGCGCGTGGATCGGGTGGCTGGCAGAAGAGGTCGCCACCCGGCGCGCACACCGGCGGGGTGCCGCCGGACCGGCCGTCGCGGACGCAACGACGCTGGCAGAGCTGCCATGACCACCGCGGCCGAGTGGCTGGAACGGATCCGCTCGCTGCCGCTCGAGCGGCAGGTGAAGATTCTCAACGTCTGCGGCGGGCACGA
This sequence comes from Steroidobacteraceae bacterium, assembly GCA_035625615.1. Classification (GTDB taxonomy): domain Bacteria; phylum Pseudomonadota; class Gammaproteobacteria; order Steroidobacterales; family Steroidobacteraceae; genus 13-2-20CM-66-19. The sequence continues at coordinate 8,433 of DASPPI010000082.1, forward strand.
GCGCTCGATCAGCAACGCGGGCCTGAGGGCGGCACTCCCCGCGCAGGTCGAGATCATTCCAGGGCCCGGCTGCCCGGTGTGCATCTGCCCCGAGGAGGACATCTACGAGGCGATCCAGCTCGCGCGGCACGAGGCACTCACGCTGGTGGCGTTCGGTGACATGCTGCGCGTGCCGATCAACGGACCGAAGGCCGAGCCACGCTCGCTCGAGCAGGCGAAAGCGGCCGGTGCGGACGTGCGCCCGATCGCAAGCCCCGACGAGGCCGCGCGCCTGGCGGCGAGGCTCGCACCGCGGCCGGTCGTCTTTCTCGCCGCGGGGTTCGAGACCACGACCGCGCCGGTGGCCGCGATGCTGGCGGCCGGCGCGCCCGCGAATCTCTATGTGCTGCTCTCGGGACGGCGAACCTGGCCGATCGTCGCGCAGCTGTTCGCCTCAGGACGGCCGGGCTTCGACGCCATCGTTGCCCCGGGACACGTCGCGACCGTCATGGGGCCGGAAGAGTGGCAGTTCGTCGTCGACCAGTACGGCTTCCCGGCCGCGGTCGCGGGCTTCACGCCCGATACGCTCCTGGCCGCAACGTACTCGGTCCTCAGACAGCTGCTCGAAGGCCGCCCGTTTCTCGACAACTGCTACCCGAGCGCCGTGCACCCGGGCGGCAACCGGGTAGCCCAGCGACTGCTGGCCGAGGTCATGGAGGTCGTCGATGCGAACTGGCGCGGCATCGGTGTGGTGCCGGCCTCCGGCTATGCGTTGCGCGAGGCCTACGCCACGCACGACGCCCGGCGACGGTTTCGCAGCTACGCGGAGGCCTCGCGCAAGCGCGCCGGTGAGATGCCGCCGGGCTGCGAGTGCGCGCGTGTCGTGCTCGGCAAGTTCTATCCGAACGAGTGTCCGTTGTACGGAGCGGCCTGCCACCCGCGCCATCCCATCGGCCCGTGCATGGTTTCGGACGAAGGCGCCTGCCGGATCTGGTGGGCAAATGGCGTGCGCGCGCCCGAGCGACCGCAGCGGCGCGCGGCGAGCGCCTGAAGGACGCAACGTGCTCGCTCACCGGCTGCTGCTCACCGGCCGTGTGCAGGGCGTAGGCTTCCGACCGTTCGTCTACCGCCTCGCCCGGCGCCACGGCCTGCACGGCACCGTGCGCAACGCCCTCGGGCAGGTCGAGATTCTCATCCAGGGACCGGACCCGGCGGTCCGTGCATTCGCGAGCGAGGTGATCGCGGATGCGCCGCCGCTTGCCCGGGCGCATCTCGCCGCCCACGACGAGCTCACCGTCGAGCACCGCTTCGGCGATTTCCGCATCCTCGCGAGCGAGGCCGCAGGGCCCGCCGAAATCCACGTGCCCCCGGACGAGTTCATGTGCGAGGACTGCCGCGCCGAGCTCGGCAACCCGGCCGACCGGCGCTTCCGCTATCCGTTCATCAACTGCACTCAGTGCGGCCCGCGCTACACGCTCATCGAGCGCATGCCCTACGACCGCCCCAACACCACGATGGCGGAATTCGGGATGTGCGATGCGTGCCGTGCCGAATATCTCGATCCGGCCGACCGCCGCTACCACGCCGAGCCCATCGCCTGCCCCGACTGCGGACCGCATCTCACGCTGCACACCGCGGCGGGGCAGCCGATCGAGGTCGGCGAGGCGGCGCTCACCGCCGCCGTCGGCTATCTGCGCCGCGGCGCCATCGTCGCCGTGAAGGGTATCGGCGGCTATCACCTGATGGCCGATGCCACCAGCCGCGCAGCCGTGCAGCGGCTGCGACTGCGCAAGCACCGGCCGGCGAAGCCTCTCGCCGTCATGTATCCGCGCGAAGGTGCAGACGGACTCGGGCGGCTGCGGCGCGACGCCCGCCTCGAGAGCACCGACTGCGCGGCGCTGTGCTCCCCGGAACGGCCGATCGTGCTGGTCGAGCTGCGTGCAGATCACACGCTCGCGCCGGAGATTGCGCCGGGCCTGAAGGAAGTCGGCGCCTTCCTCCCCTACAGTCCAGTCCACCACCTGCTGCTCGAGCAGTTTGCCGCACCTCTGGTGGCGACTTCAGGAAACCTGAGCGGGGAGCCGGTGCTCACCGAGCAGGCGGCCGCCCACGCGCGGCTCGGTGGCATTGCCGATGCCTTTCTCGATCACGACCGCAGGATCACGCGCCCCGCTGACGATCCGGTGCTGCGCCGCTCGCGCGGCGCCCTGCGCGCCATCCGCGTCGGCCGCGGCCTCGCGCCACTGGAGCTCGAGCTGTCGCGGGCGGTGCCGGAACCGGTGCTCGCGGTCGGCGCGCACCTGAAGAACTGCATAGCGATCGCGAGCGGGCGGCGCCTGGTGCTCTCGCCGCACATCGGAACGCTCGGCGCGCCGCGAACGCTCGCGGTATTCGCGCAGGTGATCGCCGACCTGCAGGCCCTGCATGGCGTGCGCGCGAGCGCGGTGGCGTGCGATGCCCACCCGGGCTACGAGAGCACGCGCTGGGCGCTGCGCTCGGGGCTCGCCGCGAGGAAGGTCTGGCATCATCACGCCCATGCTTCGGCGCTGGTCGCCGAGCATCCGCAGGCAGGGCCGCTGTTGGTCTTCACCTGGGACGGCGTGGGATTCG
>DASPPI010000083.1:0-11243 GCA_035625615.1 Steroidobacteraceae bacterium
CGCTACCTCCTGAGCGCCGCGGTCACGCCGCAGCGTTTCACCGCGGACGGCCTGCGCTCGGCGATCGGCGACTCCCTCGCCCTCCTCGCCTCTCCCGAGGGACTGTCGCTGAAACCGCTGTTCACGCGCGATCCGACCGGCGAGCTGTTCGCCATCGTCGAGTCGCTCGGCGCCGGTCAGGCGCCGCACACCAGCGCGGGCGTGTGGAGCTCCGCTGACGGTGCGCGGGCGCTGCTGCTCGTGCAGACGCGCGCCGCGGGCTCGGATACCGATGGGCAGCAGGCGGCGTGCCGGGCGCTCGAGCGCGCCTTCACGGCGGCACTGGCGGCGCTGCCGCCGGCCGCACGGGCCGAGCTGCGGCTGCGGATGAGCGGTCCGCCGGTGTTCGCGGTCGTCGCCCGCGCCACCATCAGGGGCGAGGTGCTGCGGTTGTCGTCGATCAGCGCGCTGCTCATCGCGGCGCTGCTGCTGGCGGTGTATCGCTCGCCGCCGGCGCTCGCGCTCACGTTCGTCCCGGTAGCCTCGGGTGCGCTGGCCGGCGTCGCGGCCGTCGCGCTCGGCTTTCACGCGGTGCACGGCATCACGCTCGGCTTCGGCGTCACGCTGATCGGCGAGGCCGTGGACTACTCCCTCTACCTCTTCATCCAGGCTGCGGCGGACTTCCGGCGCAGCGTGTGGCCCACCATCCGCTTAGGCGTGCTCACCTCGATTTGCGGCTTTGCCGCACTGCTGCCGTCGGCTTTCCCCGGGCTCGCGCAGCTCGGGCTCTACTCCATCGCCGGACTCGCGGCGGCGGCTCTGGTCACGCGCTTCGTGCTGCCCGCGTGGCTGCCGCGGGTCGGGGCGATCCGTGATCTCACGCCGCTCGGCGAATCGCTGCTGCGGCTGCTCACCGCACTGCGGCCGATGCGCGCCGCGCTGCTGCTCCCGCCGCTGCTGGCGCTCGCGCTGCTCTTGGCGCACCGCGGCGCGCTCTGGAGCCGCGAGCTGTCCGCGCTCAGTCCCATTCCGGCCGCGCTCCGCTCGCTCGACGATCGCCTGCACGCCGACGCCGGCGTTTCGGACATGCGTTACGTCGTCGTCGCATCCGCGCAGGATCAGGAAGGCGCGCTCAGCGCGGCGCAGGCCGTCACGGCGCGCCTCGCGCCGCTGGTGGATGCCGGAGTGATCGGCGCCGTCGAGTCGCCGAGTGAGTATCTGCCGGCGCTCGTGACCCAGCGGGCACGCCAGGGAAGTCTGCCGCCGGCGCCCGAGCTGCAGGCGCGCCTCGGACAAGCACTCGTGGAACTGCCCGTGCGCGCCGCGCGGCTGCAGCCGTTCGTCGCCGATGTCGAGCACGCCCGCCGCGCGCCGCTGCTCACCCGCGCCGATCTCGCGGGGACCTCCTTCGCGCGCGCCGTCGATGCGCTGCTGGTGCGCGGGGCGGCGGGCTGGTCAGCGCTCTTGCCGCTGTCGGCCGCGGGGCCGGGCGCGCTGGCGGCGGGTGCCGTGGCGCAGGTGCGTGCGGCCCTGGCGCAGGAGGGGCCGCGCGCCGTGCTGCTCGACCTCGAGGGTGAGGCCGACCGGCTCTACACGGGTTACCTCACCGAGGCGCTGCAGCTGGCGCTCGTGGGTATCATCGCCATCGTGCTGCTGTTGCTGCTCACCCTGCGGTCGATGCTGCGGGTCGCGCGGGTCGTGGCGCCGCTGTTGCTCGCGGTGGTCACGGTCGCCGGACTCCTGGTCGCTACCGGGCACGTGCTCACGATCCTGCACGTCGTCGGCATGCTGCTGATCGCCGCAGTGGGCTCGAACTACGCGCTGTTCTTCGATCGGATCAGCCAGGCCCCGCCCCAGGGCTCGGTACCGCTGACCCTGGCCTCGCTCCTCATCGCCAATCTCGCCACCGTGACAGCCTTCGGCGTGCTGGCGTGCTCCAGCGTCCCGGTGCTCCGGGATCTCGGCTCGACCGTGGCGCCCGGCGCGCTGCTCGCGCTGCTGTTTGCCGCGTTGCTGGCGCCCGCGCGGGCGGCCTCGGGGAGTGCATGAGGCGGGTGATCTTCGATGCCGCACGCCCGGGCCGCAGCGCACCGACGCGCCTCGTGATGCTGCCCGCCGCCTACGCGCGGCCGGATGACTTCGTCCGGGCGGGCTTCGTGAGCGCAGTGCGCGAGCGCCGCCTCGACCTCGATCTGGCGTTCGCCGCCCTCGCGCAGGAGCACGTGACCGACCGCATCGGGCTGGCGCGCCTGCGGACCGAGCTCATCCTGCCCTCGCGCGCCGCAGGGAGCGCAGTGTGGCTCGGCGGCATCTCCCTCGGCGGTTTCCTGGCGCTCTGCTGCGCCGAGCGGCACGCGGGGGAGCTCGCGGGGCTGTGCCTGTTCGCGCCCTATCTCGGCACTCATCTGGTCACGGGCGAGATCGAGCGCGCCGGGGGCCTTGCCGGCTGGGACGCGAGCGCCGTGGCCGACGATGACGATGAGCGGCGCGTGTGGCGCTTCGTCAAGACGCTGCGCGGTAGCCGCCTGCCCGTGCACCTCGGCCTGGGGAGCCACGATCGCTTCGGCCGACGTCATCGGCTGATGACCGCGGCGCTGGCGCCGGCGAGTGTCGACACCGTGCCCGGCGGTCACGACTGGGCCACGTGGCGCACGCTGTGGGAAAGATTCCTCGACACGCGCTTTGCCGGCCACTCCCGCGTGGGGAGCGCCTGAGACTCGCCGGGAGCGCTAACGCTCGCCGGGAGCGCACGCTTCGGGAGAGAATTTCCGTATGGGGAGCTTGCCACCTGTTCGCGCCGCGCCCGACGGGCGCCCCCGGCCCTGGCGGCCCACGGCGCTCATCCGCGGCTCGGTGGCGCTGCACCTCGGCGCGGCGGGGGTGGTGCTCGCACATCCGGCGCTCTGGCCGTGGGGAGCCGGCGCGGTGTTGGCCGATCAGCTGCTGCTGAGCGGCGCCGGATTGTGGCCGAGGAGCCGCCTGCTCGGACCCAACTGGACACGGCTGCCGCTGCCGCCGGGCGCCAATGCCGTCGCCCTCACCATCGATGACGGACCCGATCCCGAGGTCACCGCCGGCGTGCTCGACCTGCTCGCGGCGCACGGTGCCCGGGCGACGTTCTTCTGCATCGGCGAGCGCGTGGCGCGGCACGCGGCGCTCGCCCGCGCGATCGTCGCGGCCGGCCACGAAATCGGCAACCACACCCACCGGCACCTCATGCGTTTCGCACTGCTCGGCCCGCGTGCGATCGGTGAGGAGATCGCGCGGGCGCAGGAGGCGATCGCTGCCGCGACCGGTGTCGTCGCCCGCTTCTTTCGCGCACCCGCTGGACTGCGCAATCCGTTCCTCGAGCCGCTACTGGTGCGCGCCAACCTGCAGCTGGTGAGCTGGACGCGGCGCGGATTCGACACCGTGAACGCCAGTGCGGACCGCGTGCTCGGCAGCCTCACGCGCCGCCTGCGCGCCGGCGACATCCTGCTGCTGCACGACGGACACGCCGCGCGCACGCCGGCCGGCGTGCCGGTGATCCTCGAGGTGTTGCCGCGACTGCTCTCCGCCCTCGGCGCCGCGCGGCTGACCCCGGTCACGCTCGGCAGCGCGCTCGCCCACCCCGGCGCGGACCCGCCGGCCGCGCCGCCGGCATGAGCCGTCGCGGCGGGGCACCGGCGCAGCTGACCGATGCGGCCAGCGCCTGCTATCGCGCCGCGGGACCTTTCGCCTGGCGCTTTGCGCGTGCCAAGCTCGCCCTCGATCCGGTGTTCAGCGCCATCCTGGCGCACGGCCTGCTCGCCGGGCGCGCGCGCATTCTCGACCTGGGTTGCGGCCAGGGGCTCCTGGCGGCGTGGCTGCTCGCGGCGCACGCCTGCCATGCGGGCGCGGCGCCGGGGGTCTGGCCGGCGGGCTGGCCGGCACCCCCAAAGGTCGAGTCCTACCGCGGGGTCGAGATCAACCCCCGCGAGGTCGCGCGCGCGCGGCGGGCGTTTGCCCTCGACCCCGGGGCGCGGGTGCAGATCGTGCACGGCGACATCCGTGACGTAGACTACGCGGCAGCCGACGCCGTGGTCCTCCTCGACGTGCTCCACTACCTCGACTACCCCGCGCAGGAGAAAGTACTGCAGCGCGTGCGCCGCGCGCTCGTGCCGCAGGGTGTGCTGCTGCTGCGCATCGGGGATGCCGCCGGCGGCGCCGGATTCCTGCTCAGCCAGGCGGTCGATGGCACGGTCGCGCTGCTGCGGCGGCGGCGCTGGGTGCGGCTGCATTGCCGGGCGCTCGCCGCCTGGCAGGCGCTGCTCGGGCGTTGCGGCTTCCGCGCCCAGGCCCTGCCGATGAGCGCCGGCACACCCTTCGTCAACGTGCTGCTGCGCGCGGAGCTGGCGTGACAGCGCTGGCGCTGACGAGCTTCACCGCAACCAGTGCCATCGGCCGCGGGCTTGCCGCGACGCTCGCGAGTCTGCGCGCGCAGCGCTCGGGCCTCGCGCCCTGCCGCTTCGAGACCGTGACGCTCGCTACCTGTGTCGGTGAAGTCGCCGGCGTCGATGAGGTGCAGCTGCCGCGCGCGCTCGGCGAATTCCAGTGCCGCAACAATCGCCTCGCCTGGCTCGGGCTCACGCAGGATGGCTTCAGCGCCGCAGTGGCCGAGTGTGCCGCCCGCCATGGGCGCAAGCGCATCGGCGTGTTCCTCGGGACCAGCACCTCCGGGATCCTCGAGACCGAGATGGCTTATCGTCACCGCGACCCCTCGAGCGGCGCGCTGCCGCGTGAGTTTCGTTACCGCGGTGCGCACAACACCTTCTCGCTCGCCGCCTTCGCGCAGCAGGCCCTCGAGCTGTCGGGGCCGGCGGTGGTGATCTCCACGGCCTGCTCCTCGAGCGCCAAGGCATTCGCCTCGGCCCGCCGCGCCATCGAGGCCGGCGTGATCGACGCGGCGGTGGTCGGTGGCGTCGACTCGCTGTGCCTCACCACGCTCTACGGCTTCCACTCGCTGCAGCTCGTGTCGCGCACGCCGTGCCGGCCGTTCGACACCGCACGCGACGGCATCTCGATCGGCGAAGCCGCGGCGTTCGCCCTGCTCGAGCGTCCCGGCGGCAGCCTCGATGCGCACACGGTGCTGCTGACAGGGACCGGGGAATCGAGCGATGCCTATCACATGTCCTCGCCGCCGCCCGATGGGCGCGGCGCGCGCGCGGCGATGCAGCAGGCCCTCGCGGCGGCCGCGCTGGCGCCCGAGGACATCGAGTACATCAATTTCCACGGCACCGGCACAGCGGGCAACGACGCGGCCGAGGCACGCGCCGTGGCCGGCGTGCTCGGCAGCGAGATCCCGGGCAGCTCGACCAAGGGCGCCACCGGTCACACCCTGGGGGCGGCCGGGGCACTGGAGGCGGTGATCTGCGCCGTGGCGCTGCAGGCGCAGTTGATGCCGGCCGGCATCAACACGCGCGAGGTCGACCCGGCGCTGCCGGTCCGTTACCTGCGCGAGAACCGCCTCGGGCGCCTGTCGCGCGTGATGAGCAACTCGTTCGGGTTCGGCGGCGCGAATTGCAGCCTGATCTTCGCGCGGGCCGGGTGAGCGCCGTGAGCACACTCGCCGCCTATGTCGATGGAGTCGGGTTCCTCGGGCCGGGGCTCGCCGACTGGCCCGCGGCCGCGCGCGTGCTGAGCGGGGAGGCGCGCTGGGAGCGTGCTCCCACCGCGCTGCCGCCGCCGCAGTGCCTGCCGAGCGCCGAGCGCCGCCGCACCGGCGCACCCGTCCGCCTGACCCTCGCCGTGGGGCTCGAGGCCAGCGCGCGCGCCGGCGCCGATCCCGCCTCGCTGGCGGCGGTGTTCAGCTCCTCCGGTGGCGACGGTGAGAACTGTCACGAGATCTGCCAGGTGCTCGCCTCCGGCGACCGGCAGCTGTCCCCGACGCGCTTTCACAACTCGGTGCACAATGCCGCCGCCGGCTATTGGGGCATCGCGACCGGGGCGACCACCGCCGCCAACGCGCTGTGCGCGCATGATGCGAGCTTTGCCGCGGGACTGCTCGAGGCGCTCTGCCAAGTGGCCGTGGAGCGCACCGGCGTGATACTCGTCACCTATGACACGAGCTACCCCGAGCCCATGCACAGCGCGCGCCCCATCCCCGATGCCTGCGGCGTCGCCCTGGTGCTGCGCCCGGCGGCTGGAGCCGCATCGCTCGCGCGCCTGGAAGCCTCGTGGAGCGCCGAGTGCGCCGATCGCATGGAGGATGATGCCCTCGAGAGGCTGCGCGCCGCGATCCCGGCGGCCCGCAGCCTCCCGCTGCTGGCGCTGCTCGCGCGGCAACGCACCGGCCGGGTCCTGGTCGACTATCTCGACGGCACGCGGCTCGCCGTGCAGGTGAGCCCGTGCCGCTAGACCACCAGTGGATCGAGCAGCACATCGCGCACAAGGGACGCATGTGCCTGCTCGATGAGGTGTTGTCCTGGGACGCGACGCGCATCCGCTGCCGCAGCGCCTCGCACCGCGCCGCGGATAATCCGCTGCGCGCCCACGGGCGGCTCGGCGCCGCCTGCGGCATCGAGTACGCCGCGCAGGCCATGGCGGTGCACGGCGCCCTGGTGGCCGCCAGCGCGCCGCTCGCCAGCACCGTGGCCCGCAGCGTGCGCAGCAGCATCGGCGCCGCGCTCGGCTACCTCGCCAGCGTACGCAACGTCACCCTCTATGTCGCACGGCTCGATGACCTCGAGGCCGATCTCATCGCCTGCGCCGAGCGCATCACCGGGGATGGCCGCACGGTGCTGTACGAGTTCTCGGTGTGGAACGCGGTGCAGCCGCTGCTGCGCGGCCGCGCCAGCATCGTGTTCGACGCCCGCTTCGGCCCCGGCGGCCGCGGCCGGAACGCATGAGCACGAGCGGCAAGCGCGCTCTGGTCACGGGCGGCAGCGGCGGAATCGGCGCGGCGCTGTGCCGGCGCCTGGCGCGCGACGGTCACCGGGTGTACGTGCACTCCCACCGCGGTACCGCGGTCGCCGAGGCACTGGTGCTCGCGATCCGCGCCGCGGGCGGTGAGGCGACGGCGATCACCTTCGACATCACCGACGCGGCGGCCACCCGCGCCGCGCTCGAGTCGGTGCTGGAATGCGGTCCCATCCAGATCGTGGTCAACAACGCGGGCGTCCACGACGATGCGGTGCTGCCCGGCATGAGCGCAGCGCAGTGGCATCGCGTCATCGACGTATCGGTGAACGGCTTCTTCAACGCCACGCAGCCGCTGCTGCTGCCGATGATCCGCACCCGCTGGGGGCGGATCGTGAACGTATCGTCGGTCGCCGCGCTGATCGGCAACAAGGGTCAGGTCAACTATGCCGCAGCCAAGGGGGCGCTGAACTCGGCCACCAAGGCGCTCGCGCTGGAACTCGCGACCCGCGGCATCACCGTGAATGCGGTGGCTCCGGGCATCATCGCCACCCCGATGACGGCGGAGCTGTTCGACGCCCGCGCCATCGAGCGGCTCGTGCCCATGAACCGCGCGGGACTGCCCGAGGAGGTCGCCGCGGTCGTCGCGTTCCTCGCCTCGGAGGAGGCCTCGTACGTCACCGGACAGGTGATCTCGGTGAGCGGTGGCATGGCGTAGACTGCGCGGCATGAGAACCCATCACCTGCCGAATGCTCCGGCCGCGGCCCCCGCCCTGCGCGCGCGCTTCGCTCGGTATGCGAGCCTCGGCCTGTGCGCGGGCCTGGTCCTGTGCGCGCGCCTTGCGCCGGGTGCGACGGCCGACGCCGCCTCAACTCCTGACTCCGTCTCCGTTTCGCATCCTGGCGAGACCTTCGGCCTGCAGCCGGCGGCGCAACCGGTGCGCGAGCGGCCCGGCTGGCATCCGCCGCACGTGATCCTCGTTGCCGAGCGTCTCAAGGATATGGTGCCGCAACTGCAGACGGCGGTGCCGCCGGGCGTGAAGCTGATCGTGCTGTCGGCCGCGATGCCGCGCGACATCGCCGCCGCCGATGCGACGATCGGCGTGTGCGGCCCCGAGGTGCTGGCGCAGGCCACGCGACTCCAGTGGATCCAGTGGATGGGTGCCGGCGTCGAGGGGTGCGTGCACCAACCCCTGCTGCACCAGCACGGCGTGCTGCTCACCAACATGCAGCGTGTCTCCGGACCGAGCATGGCCGAGCACGTAATTGCCCTCATGCTGGCCCTCAGCCGCCACCTGAATTACTTCATGCACGAGCAGCAGCAGGCCCACTGGGCGCAGGACACCCCGCAGCTCGCCGACCTCGAGGGCAGGACGGTGCTGGTGGTGGGCCTCGGCGGTATCGGCACCGAGGTGGCGCGCCGTGCGCACGCGCTCGGGATGCGCGTCACCGCCACCCGTGCGAGCGGTCATGAGGGTCCCGACTACGTGAGCTACGTCGGGCTGCCGGAGGAGCTGCTCAAGCTCACGAAGGATGCGGATTTCGTCGTCAACTGCACGCCGCTTACCCCCCAGACCACCGACATTTTCAACCGGGAATTCTTCGCCGCGATGAAGCCGAGCGCCTACTTCCTGAGTGTGGGGCGCGGGCGCAGCACCGTCACGGCAGACCTCATCGCCGCACTCAGCAGCGGCAAGATCGCCGGTGCCGGCCTCGATGTGGTGGATCCCGAGCCCCTGCCGGCCGACAGTCCGCTGTGGCGGCTGCCGAACGTGATCATCACGCCGCACGTTTCGGCCGATACCGCGATATCCGATGAGGTGCGCGCCGCTTTGCTGCGCGAGAACCTCAGGCGCTTCACCGCCGGCGAGCCGATGCTCGCTGTAGTGGACATCGAGCGGGGCTACTGAGATTCGTGAGCGGGGCGGCCTGAACCGGCAGCTCGCGGGCCTTAGCGCGATTGGCGTTTGCGGGGCGATGCGGATCGCTGCCCGAGCCAGGCGATGATCCGCTCGGCAATCTCGGTGCGCGCCGCACGGCTCACGTACATGCCGATGTGTCCGGTGGCGACGCCGCGCTCGCTGTAGTCCTCACTCCCCACGTGGTGGCGCAGCGCGGCGCAGGCGGCCGCCGGGATGATGTGGTCCCCAAGAGCGTACAGATTCAGCAGCGGCTGGCGGATCTCGCGCAGCAGCACCGGCCGGCCGGCGATCTCGAGCGCACCGCGCACCAGGCGGTTCTCCTGGTAGAACCAGCGGACGAACTGCGCGAGCGCCGTGCCCGCCTGCGCCGGGCTATCGAAGATCCACTTCTCCATGCGCACGAAGTCCTCGATGGCCCGCTGGTCGGGGCGGCTGGTGAGCAGCCGGACGTACTTCTCCTGCATCAGCCGAAACGGCATGAGCGCGAGAAACAGCGCGTTGAGCATCTCGCCGGGCACGTTGCCGCAGGCTTCGAGCAGCTGCGTGTCGAGGTGACGCACCCACTTGGACAGGAGATTGTCGGGCGTGTGAAAGTCGACCGGCGCGGTGAGCGTCACCAGCCGTGCCACGTGCTCGGGGTGCAGCGCCGAGTAACACAGGCTCAGCACGCCACCCTGGCACACACCGAGCAGGTCGAGCGCGTCGAGGTCCGCGCTCGCGAGAACCTGACGCACGCTGCCGCCCAGGTGCCGCTCGATGTATTCCTCGAGAGTGATGCGGCGATCGGTCTCGTCCGGGTCCCCCCAGTCGATGAGATAGACGTCGAGGCCCGCCTCCAGCAGCCGGCGCACGAGCGAGCGATCCGGCTGCAGATCGAGCACGTACGGGCGATTGACGAGCGCAAAGCAGATGAGCACCGGCCGTGACGCCCGCGGCGCCACTGCGCGGGGCTCGAGCGGCAGATAGCGATAGAGCGTGGTCTTGCCGCAGCACCACACCGCGCGTTTCGCGGAGCAGCCGACGGCGACGTCGCGCGCCTGCCGCAGTCGCGCAGTGGTCTCCGCGATGCGCTGCGTTAGCTCAACCAGCGCCGCCGCAGCGTCCTCTGCGCCCGGTGCACTCAACGACGCGACCCGCGCTGGCGCTTGCGCCGACTGCCCCCTCGCGCGGGGGCCTGATGCGGGCGCGCCCGCGGGCGGCGCGGCGGCGGCGGCGCCTCTGCGCCTGAGGCCGGCTGCGGCTGCGCGCCGCGCAACGCGGGCGTCGGACGCCGTGCCGCCGGCTCCTCGAGCCGGCGGCGCAAATCCTCGAGCTCCGCGGTCAGCGCATCGACTTCGCTGCGCGTCGGCAGACCGAAAGCGCGCACGACCGTCTCGGCGTGACGCCGTTGCTCGAGCAGCAGCGCCGCCCCGATGTTGGTGAGCTCCGCCTGCAGCTGCGCGAAGTCTTCCCTGTGCGCCGTGGCGGCGTACGCCTCTTCGGCGCAATTCACCCACAGCTCGTACAGCTTCAGTGCGCCGTCGATGCCCGCAGGCGTCGCCGCGGCGCCGCCGAGGCGTGCGAGGAAACGCTGCGCCGCGCTATTGGCGATCTCACTCCAGTGCGCGGCGAGCTGCCCCTGAACCTGCGCCAGGCGCCCGAGCAGCTCGAACGGGCGTTCCGCCTCGTGAGGGTGCAGCGCGGCCGGACCGAGCGGCAACGTTCCGAAGGGCCATCCGGACGGGACCGTCAATCCCGCCGGCAGGGCCGCGCCGGCGGCGGCGAACCAGGGGCCGGCCGACTGCGACAGGCGCAACCACTGCTCGAACTGTCTGGCGAGCGGGGCGGCCAGCGAGGACCAGTCAGCGGTGTTTGCGCCGGCCGGCGGGCCGAAGCTTCTCAGCAGCTCGAAGAACCGCTCGGCGGCGCTCGCAAATGCCACATCGGGCTTGAATCCGGCACTCGAGAAGGGCGTTTCCATGGTTGTATGCGTTGCAGAAATCGGGGAGCGTTCGGTTAAGCCGGCATTAGGTGCAGTGCAGAAAGAGCCTTGAAAAGCCTTGGGGCACATCCCATCAACAACTGTTGAAAAAGCGTGAACACGGTCATTGTGCATTGCATACACTACGGTTAGTATCGCATAGCCTGGCGCGCGGGGGTGCGACCGCGCCGGCTGAAAGAGCGACTAACATGGCCGAAGAACGCCTGATACGCAAATACGCCAACCGGCGCCTGTACGACGCGCACGACAGCCGCCATGTGACCCTCGATGACCTGCGCAAGCTCGTCGCCGGCGGCCAGCACATCAAGGTGGTGGACGACAAGAGCGGCGAGGATCTTACGCGTAGCATCCTGCTGCAGATCATCGCCGGTCAGGAGCAGTTCGGCACGCCGGTGCTGAGCACCCAGCTGCTCGAGGCGATCATCCGCTTCTACGGCAACCCCATACAGCAGATGCTGACCCAGTATCTGGAGCAGAGCATCGGC
>DASPPI010000084.1:0-47421 GCA_035625615.1 Steroidobacteraceae bacterium
CTACCTGCATCCGCGCCACGAGGCGCCGGTGCGCGAGATCTGGTTCCGCGCCGTGGCCGCGCTCGCCGACGACGAGATGCTGCACCGACGCCTGCTGGCGTACGTGTCGGACTTCTTCCTGCTCGATACGGCGACGCTGCCTCACGGTACCTCGCTCCTCAACCCCTCCGTCGTCATGGCGAGCATCGATCACGCCATGTGGTTCCACCGCTCGCTGCGCGTGGACGACTGGTTGCTCTACGCCATCGACAGCCCGAGCGCTTCCGGGGCACGTGGCTTCGCTCGCGCCAGTGTGTTCGCGCGCGACGGCCGTCTGGTGGCGAGCGCCGCGCAGGAGGGGCTGGTCCGCCTGCGGAAGGATCCCTGACAGCTGCGCGCCCGTCCCGCCGCACCATGGTCGCACTGCTGGCAATGTGGATGGCGGCCGCCGCAGCGGCAGACGCCGGCGACGTGGCCGCGCTCGAGCGAACGTGGTCGCGGGTGCGCGACTCGAGCGAGCAGGTGGTGGTGCGTCTCGACCGCAGCCCGACACTGTGGCCGCAGGTGAGCGACCTGCGCGTACGCACCATCGTCGCGCCCGTGAGCGTGCCGTTCCTCGGCGCCCACGTGCTGTACCTCGAGGAGTTTCTCGAGGACGATCCGCAGGAGCCGCGCCGCCAGCTGCTGCTGCAGCTCGAGCCGCTGGCCGAGCGGGCGCACACGGTGCGCGCCCGGCTCTACACCTTCGGCAGCCCGGGGCGCTGGCGGCACCTCAACTACCGGCCGGCACTGGCCGCCGGCCTCGAGTGGAAGGACATCGCGTCGTCGCCGGGCTGCGAGCTGCTGTTGACGCGCGCCGGCGACCAGTTTCACGGCGGCACGACCGGGCGCCGTTGCCTGGATGTCAGCGCGCGCGTGGCGCGCTATCTCGATTACCAGCTGGTGATCAGCGAGGACCTGTACTGGTATCGCCGGCGCGTGCTGCGCCAAAGCGACGGCGAGCTCGAGGAGGAGGTGATCGGCTTCAACCGCTTCGAGCCGAACGAGGCGCGCCTGTACACCTGCCGCATCGCCTGGTCCGCGAGCGGCCGCCGCCGCGACCTGCGGCCGCTGCTCCAGCTCGATCTGTACGAGGCCGGCGGACACGCGCACTTCGTGACCCCCGACGGCCGCGCGCTCGAGCTGACGCTGCACGGGCGCGACTGGCCGTACGCCGTGGACCGTGACGCGCTGCTGCTGCTGCTGCAGGAGCAGGATCCCGACAGCCCCGTGGCGACTGCCTGGGCGCAGATGGACACGCAGCGCATCAGCCTCGAGCTCGGCTGGCTCGAGGTGCGCTGCGGGTCGATCGCGCCCGACTCGGACGAGCTCGCTCAGTGAGACGCGCGCTGCACGATGGCGGCGACGTCGCGCAGCAGCAGCGGATTGAAGCGCGCCGGGGCTTCCAGCATGAGGAAATGGCCGCTGTGATCGAGCACGTCGAGGGTGAAGTCCGGCAGTGACTTGCGGATGCGCGCGGCGTCGGTGGGCAGCAGATCCGAGTTGATGGCGTATACGGGCACGTGGACGGCCGGCGCCAGCGCCGTGAGATCGGTCGACAGCAGCGCCCGCAGGCTGGCAACGGCCACCGCCTGTGGCTCGAGCGACATGTCGTAAGCCACCTTCTGCACCAGCACCCGATCGGCGCCTTGCTCGAACAGCGAGTCGCTCACCAGCCGGCGCGTGGCGCCGATGAAGTCGGCGCTGAACGGTGCCACCCGCCGCTCGATCTCGCGCGCGGCGAGCGGCGGCTCGCCGACCGAGCGCAGTGCCTCGACGGCGATGATGCCGATGACGCGATCGCCGAGGAGCGGCGTCGCCGCCAGCACGACCGCCGCGCCCATCGAATGCCCCACCAGCACCAGCTGCTTGTTGGGAATCTGCCGCGCCACCGCGGCAACGTCCTGCGCGTAGTTGGCGATCGACCAGTCGCTGCGGTTGGCGCCCGAGGCGCCGTGACCGGCGAGATTGACCGCGACCACGGTGTAGTGCGCGCCGAGCGCGGCGATCTGCGCCTGCCAGTAGTTGGCGTCGCACGCCCAGCCGTGCACCAGGATCACCGCAGGCTCGCCCTGTCCGTAGAGGTGGTACTCGATGTGCACGTTGTCAGGCGAGAGCGTGATGAACGGTCCGCCCGCCCGGGCGCTCGCCGGGGTGGCACTGCCGGCGGCGACCGCTCCGGCCGCGGCGGCCGGCGGGGCTGCGGCCGGTCCGGCGGCCGGCTGGCGCTGACCGCAGGCGGCGAGGCCGACTGCCAGCAGACACGACAGCACGGTCCGTCCAGGCGCCATCCGCTGCTCCTTTACGGCTCGCGCAGGATCTTGCCGGGATTCATGATGCCGTGCGGATCGAAGGCGCGCTTCACCGCGCGCATCAGCTCGAGCTCGACCGGGGAGGCATAGCGCTCGAGCTCGCCCACCTTGGTCCGGCCGATGCCGTGCTCGGCGCTGAAGCTGCCGCCGAACTCGTGCACCAGGTCGTGCACGGCGCGCCGCACGCTCTCGGTGCGCGCCAGGAAGCGCCCGCGATCGCTGCCGGGAAGCTGACTGACGTTGAAGTGCAGGTTGCCGTCGCCCACGTGGCCGTACGCCACCAGGCGCCCGTCGGGCACATTGCTGCCGATCCACGGCGCCGCGCGGGCGACGAAGTCCGCCAGCGCCGCCACGGGCAGGGAGATGTCGTGCTTGAGGCTCGCGCCTTCGTGCCGCTGAGCCTCGGGGATGCTCTCACGCAGCTTCCACAGCGCGGCACGCTCGCGCTCGCTGCGCACCAGGGCTGCATCGAGCACCGTGCCGTGCGCCAGTGCCGCGCCGAGCGACTCTTCCAGCACCGCATCGAGCGGCTCGGCGGCGCGCGCCGAAGACAGCTCGCACAGCACATACCACGGGTAGGCGCCGGCGAGCGGATCGCTCACCCCGGGGATATGGCGCGTGGTGAGCTCGATCCCGGACCGCGGGATGAGCTCGAAGGAACTGACGCGGTCACCGCTTGCCGCGCGCAGCTGCCCGAGCAGCGTCACCGCTGCGCGCACGTCGGGGATTGCGGCCAGCGCGGTGGCGTGAACGTGAATCTGCGGGAACAGCTTGAAGCTCGCGGCGGTGATGACCCCGAGAGTGCCCTCGGCGCCGAGGAACAGCGACTTGATGTCGTAGCCGGTGTTGTCCTTGCGCAGCACGGTGAGGCCGTCGAGCACGCGTCCGCCGGGCAGCACCACCTCGAGCCCGAGCACCAGGTCGCGCATCATCCCGTAGCGCAGCACGTTCACGCCGCCAGCGTTGGTGGAGAGATTGCCGCCGATCTGGCAGCTGCCCTGTGAGCCGATGCTCAGCGGGAAGAAGCGCCCGGCGGCCTCCGCCGCCTGCTGCACCTGCGTCAGGATGCAGCCCGCTTCCGCGGTGAGCGAATCGTTGACTGGATCGATGCTGCGGATGCGATTGAGGCGGCGCAACGACAGCACCAGCTGCCGGCCGGACTCATCGGGGATGGCGCCGCCACAGTAGCTGGTGTTGCCCCCGTGCGGCACCACGCCGATGCGCTCGGCCTGGCACAGCGAGAGGATCTGCGCAACCTGCGCCACCGAGCCCGGCTGCACGACGGCGAGCGCGCGACCCTGGCAGCGCCCGAGGTGATCGACCTGGAACGGGGCGCAGTCGGCGGGCTCCGTCAGCACCCCGTCCGCGCCCAGGAGCTCGCGCAGCCGGGCCAACGGGGCCAACGCGGCCGTCGTCAATGGCTGCCGAGCGAGCGCAGGGCGGCGATGCGCTCATCGAGCGGCGGGTGGCTCATGAACAGCCGGCGCAGTCCGCCGGCCACGCTGCCGTCGGCGATGCCGAAGGCCGCGAACTGCTGCGAGGGCAGCGGCTCGTGCACGCGCTTGAGGCTCTCGAGCGCGGCGATCATGTTGCCGGTGCCGGCCAGCTGCGCACCGCCGCGATCGGCGCGGAACTCGCGTCGCCGCGAGAACCACATGACGATCATGTTGGCCAGAATCCCGAGCACCAGCTGCAGGACGATGATCGTGACGAAGGAGGCGATGCCGCGACCGTCCTCGGAGCGGAACACCGCACGGTCGATGATGTTGCCGATGACGCGCGACAGGAAGATCACGAAGGTGTTGACCACGCCCTGCACCAGCGTCAGCGTCACCATGTCGCCGTTGGCGACGTGGGTCATCTCGTGCCCGAGCACCGCCTCGATTTCCTGGCGGTTCATACGCTGCAGCAGCCCGGTGCTGACCGCCACCAGGGCGGAGTTGCGGTTCGCGCCGGTGGCGAAGGCGTTGGGCTCGGGGGACTCGAAGATGCCGACCTCCGGCATGCCGACGCCAACGTTGCGGGCATGATGCTCCACTACGGACAGCAGCCACTGCTCGGTCGGATCCGGCGACTGGCCGATGACGTGCACGCCCATGGACATCTTGGCCATGCTCTTCGACATGGCGAGCGAGATGAAGGATCCGCCGAAGCCGAACAGCGCCGCCCACACGAGCAGCCCGCCGAGGCTGCCGCCATGCACGGCGAGGTAGGCGTCGAGCCCCAGCACGTGCGCCACGATCGACAGCACCAGCAGCACGGCCAGGTTGGTAACCAGGAACAAGAAAATGCGTTTCATTGGAGGCAAAACCTGTCTTGAGGACAACGGGCGGCAGCGGCGGCCGCGCGTCCTGCGGGCACTCTACCGTTACCGCCCCGGCCTCGCCACCATGGGGCTGGCGCCGGGATTTTCAAGGGTGCACGGCGGGCGGCGCAGGCGCACGCCCCGCCGCGTGCCGCTCAGCCGATCGCCACGCCCAGGGCGCGCCCGACCAGGAAACTCACCGCGCACGCCCCGCCGCCGATCAGCACCATGCGCACAGCGCCGCGGATCGCGCGCCGCCCCGTGAACAGCGACAGGCACAGCCCGACGGTGAACAGCGCGGCGAGCGTGATCAGCACTGCGCTCAGCGTGGCCTGCGGACCGCGCAGCCGCGCGAGGAACGGAACCAGCGGGACGGCGGCACCGACGGCGAAAGCGACGAACGAGGTCACGGCGGCCTGCCAGGGCGAGCCGAGGTCATCGGGATTGAGGCCCAGCTCCTCGCGCGCCAGCACATCGAGTGCCTGCCGGGGGTTGGCGAGCAGCGCCCGGCTCACCGCGCGCGCCTGCGCGAGCTCGACGCCGCGCGCCTGGTAGATCAGCGCCAGCTCCTCGGCCTCCTCCTGCGGATACTCGGCGAGCTCCTCGCGCTCGAGGGCCATCTGATATTCATACATCTCGCGCTGCGAACGCACCGAGACGTATTCGCCGGCGGCCATCGACAAGGCGCCGGCCAGCAGTCCCGCGACGCCCGCCGTCAGGACATAGCCGGCGCCGGCACCGGCACCGGCGACCCCGAGCACCAGGCTGACGTTCGACACCAGGCCGTCGTTCACGCCGAACACGCCGGCGCGCAGGCCGCCGCCGAGCGCGCTGCGATGGCGCGCACCCACCTCGGCGAGGGAGGTCGGCATCGCGTGCCCGGCCACGCCCGGCGGGGCGCTGTAGATCGACAGGCCGCGCAGCTTCATCGCCGCGAGCACCGGGCGCAGCGACCGCGGGTCGAAGCGCGACAGCAGTCGCGCCACGATGCGCGCCCGCAGGGAAGGAGTGAAGCTGCGCTCGCCGCCGCCGCTGCGCCCGGCGGCGAGCTGCCACTTGGTGGCCTGTTCCTCGGCGGTGGCGGCGAGCTTCAGGAACAGCTCGCACTTGCGCGGATCGGTCTCGGCGGCCGCGACCCGCCGGTACAGCCAGGCCGATTCCTTCTCGTGATACCAGCTATCGACGCCGGAGGCGGTCAATACTCATCCCGCTCCTGGTCGCCGTCGTCCTCGTCTTCGTCCCAGTCGTCCTCTTCCTCGTCGTCTTCCTCGTCCCAGTCCTCATCGTCCTCGGCTTCGTCCTCGTCGTCGGACTCGGACCAGCCCTCGGGCTCCTCGATGCGCTCGAGGTCCATCTCGTGCCAGGTCTCCAGGTCGATCTCCTCGATGTCACCGTCGAGGTACTCGATCTCCAGGAGCTCCGAATCCTCGTCCACCGACAGCACGCGAAAGGATTCTTCTTCTTCGAGGTTCTCGTACCACTGGCCGGGCACCGGCTCGTAATCTCTGCTCACCGCGAACGCCACCCCGTCGTCTTCTCGCCGCGCACAAGTGTAGGGGCTGCGGTCGCCTTGGGCAACGCGGCTGAAGTTTGCGTATAGTTTTCCTTGATGACCGGCCGACGTCCCGATGCAGCGGCGCCCCTCACGCAGGCACGGCGAATTGTCGTGAAGGTGGGCTCTGCGCTGCTGGTGGATGCCGACAGCGGGCGCATCAACCGCGCCTGGCTCGAGACCCTCGTCGAAGATCTGCTGCGCCTGCGCAAGCGCGGCCAGCGTGTCGTGCTGGTGTCATCGGGCGCGATCGCCCTGGGGCGCCGGCGGCTCGGGCTCAAGCACGGAACACTGCGGCTGGAGGAGAGCCAGGCGGCGGCAGCCGTCGGCCAGATCCGCCTGGCGCACGCGTACAAGGAGCTGCTCGAGAGCCATGACGTGACCGTGGCCCAGGTGCTGCTGACCCTCGAGGACAGCGAGCGCCGCCGCCGCTACCTGAACGCGCGCGCCACGCTCGAGGCGCTGCTGGAGCTCGGTGCGCTGCCGGTCATCAACGAGAACGACACGGTGGCGACCGCGGAGATCCGTTACGGCGACAACGATCGCCTCGCGGCCCGCGTGGCGCAGATGACCGGAGCGGACTGCCTGGTGC
The DNA here is from genome assembly GCA_035625615.1 of Steroidobacteraceae bacterium. Taxonomy (GTDB): domain Bacteria; phylum Pseudomonadota; class Gammaproteobacteria; order Steroidobacterales; family Steroidobacteraceae; genus 13-2-20CM-66-19. The sequence continues at coordinate 6,780 of DASPPI010000084.1, forward strand.
TGCTGTCGGATGTCGACGGCCTCTACAGTGCCGACCCGAACAAGGAGCGCAGTGCACGCTTCATACACGAGGTGCGCCAGATCACCCCGGAGATCGAGGCCATGGCGGGGCGCTCGCTCTCGCAGGTCGGCTCGGGCGGGATGACCGCGAAGATCGTCGCGGCGAAGATCGCGGTCAGCGCCGGTTGCCATATGTGCATCGCCGCCGGCGCCCAGCGCCACCCGCTGCGGCGCATCGAGGAGGGGGCGGACTGCACCTGGTTCGTGCCGACGGCGACCCCGGCCGCGGCTCGCAAGCAGTGGATCGCCGGCACGCTGCGCCCGCTCGGGGCGATCACCATCGATGCCGGTGCGCTGCGCGCACTGCTCGAGGGCCGCAGTCTCCTGCCGGCGGGCGTGACCGCGGCCCGCGGCCGCTTCGACCGCGGCGATACGGTCAGCGTGCTCGCCACGGACGGCGCGGAGGTCGCCCGCGGCATCATCGCCTATTCCGATGCCGATGCCGCCCGCATCATGGGTCGCAAGTCCTCGGAGATCGCGGCGCTGCTCGGGTTTCGCGGGCGCGACGAGATGATCCATCGCGACGATCTGGTCCTGCTGCGCCAGGGCGCCACCCCCGAGGCGGAAGCGGCGCCGCTGGCGCCGTCGGCCCCGTAGCGCCGATGCACGCCGACCACACGGCTCAGTTGATGGAAGGGCTCGGCCAGGCCGCTACCGCGGCGGCCGCCGTCCTGGCGCTCGCCACCACCGGCGAGAAGAACGCCGCGCTCGCCGCGGCGGCGGCGGCGGTGCACGCGCGGCGAGCCGACATCCTCGCCGCCAACGAGCGCGACCTGGCGGCGGCGGGTGCCCGGCGCTTAAGCGCTCCAAGGCTCGAGCGGCTGCGGCTCGATGAGCGGCGCATCGCAGCGATCGCTCAGAGCATCGATGAGGTGGTGGCGCTGCCCGATCCGATCGGCCGCACGACGGCGGAATGGCAGCGGCCGAACGGGCTGCGGATTCAGCGCGTCGCCGTGCCGCTCGGCGTCATCGGCATCATCTACGAGAGCCGCCCCAACGTCACCACGGACGCCGGGGCGCTGTGCCTGAAATCCGGCAATGCCGTCATCCTGCGCGGCGGCTCGGAATGCGTGCACTCGAACGGCGCTCTGCACGCGTGCCTGCTGAGCGGTCTGGCGGCGGCGGGACTGCCGGCGGGGTGCATCCAGCTCGTGCCGACCACGGATCGTGCGGCCGTCGGCTACATGCTGGCGGGCATGAGCGAGTATCTCGACGTCATCGTGCCGCGGGGCGGCCGCAGCCTGGTCGAGCGCGTGCAGCAGGAGTCGCGCGTGCCGGTGATCGGGCACCTGGAGGGCAACTGTCATGTCTACGTCGACCGCGACGCCGACGTGCGCATGGCGTGCACCATTGCGCTGAACGCCAAGATGCGCCGCACCGGCATCTGCGGTGCCGCCGAGACGCTGCTCATCGACAGCGCCTGCGCCAGCACGCACCTCGCGCCGGTGGTGCGCACACTGCTCGATGCCGGTTGCGAAGTGCGCGGCGACGCCGCGGTGCAGGGCGTCGATGCGCGTGTGCGCCCGGCGAGCGAAGACGACTGGTACACCGAGTACCTCGATGCGATCATCGCCGCGCGCCTGGTCGACGGGGTCGATGCGGCAATCGCACACATCGCGCGCTACGGCTCGGCGCATACCGAGTCGATCGTGACCGAGAATCAGGCGACCGCCGAGCGCTTCCTGCAGCGCGTCGACAGCGCGATTGTGCTGCACAATGCTTCGACGCAGTTCGCCGACGGCGGCGAGTTCGGCATGGGGGCGGAAATCGGCATTTCCACGGACCGCTTCCATGCGCGCGGCCCGGTCGGGGTGGAGCAGCTCACCAGTTACAAATACGTCGTGCGCGGCACGGGACAGGTGCGGCCCTGAGGGCGCGTCAGCGCGCCTGGTCGTGGGCGTGCCCGGCGTGCGCGCGCTCAGTCCCGGCGAGCGCGGCCGCGGCAGCACAGCGCTCGCAGTTCACCCAGCCGGAGTCACCGCTCAGGTAGTGCTCTTTCTTCCAGATCGGCAGGCGGTGCTTGACCTCGTCGATGATGTAACGGCAGGCCCGGAAGGCCTCATCACGGTGCGGCGCGCTCACGCCCACCCAGACCGCCAGCTCGCCGATCGACAGCTCGCCGAGGCGGTGTAGGCAGGCCGCGCGGGTGACGCCGAAACGCGCGATCGCCTCGCCGACGATGCGCTCGCCTTCGCGAACCGCCAGCGCCTCGAAGGCCTCGTACTCGAGGCCGCGCACCTGCCGCCCCCCGTTCGAATCGCGCACCCAGCCTTCGAACGCCGCGTAGCCGCCGCACGCCGGATCAGCGAGCTGCGCGCGCAGGCCCGCGGTGGCGAGCGGCGTACGGCTGAACTGGAACGCGCCCATGGTGCCTCCCGACGGCTCAGCCGCCCGCGACCGGCGGGATGAACACCACGGCATCGCCATCCGCGAGCGGCGCCGTCCACTCGTGGAACTCGGTGTTGATGGCGACCCGCAGCACCTCGGGGGCCAGCGAGAACGGATAGCGGCGCGCGAGCTCGGCGTACAGCTCCGCGGCGGTGCGTGCCGTGGTGACGAGCGCCTCGTCCCGCCGCCCGGCCTGCTCGCGCAGCAGCGCGTAGTACTGGACGGTGATGCGCTTGGACAGCGCGGCAGCTGCGGGCGTGAGTCGAGCCATGGCCGAGCCATATTCCTCGGGCGTATTGACGTTGTCGAGTGCCCGGGGATCGGGCTCGTCGAGGAGCTCGGTATCGGCCGCCTGCAGGAACCTGCGCGGGCACTGTCCACCAGCGGCGACGTAGGCGGCCAGGGACTCGCGGCTGCGCGGCTCCCAGATGGCGCACAGCGGCTCGGGCAAGCCGTCGTAACTGGAGCGATAGGCGGTCGCCGCGCGCGCCGGGGCGCGCGAGCGCAGCAGCTGCGCGAGCGTTCCCTCATCGAGCAGCGGCAGGTCGCAGGCGAGCACCAGCCACGCGGCATCGGGATGGCGGGCCTGGGCCGCGAGCAGCCCGGCGATGGGGCCGAGGTTCGCCTGCGTGTCGCGGATCTGCGGGAAACGCGCGCGCAGGGGATCGGCGCTCTGATCCGCGCGCACCGACACGTAGGCGCGCGCCACGAGGGGCGCGAGCAGCGCCATGGCGCGCTCGAGCTGAGTGCGGCCGCCGTAGGTGAGCGCCGCCTTGTCCCGGCGCATGCGGGTGCTGCGTCCGCCGGCGAGCACCAGGCCGTAGAGCGGCGCGACGGCGCTCATCGCACCGGCCTCGCGGCACGCTCGAAGCGCCGCCGGCCGCCGGACTTCGACTGCAGGCGGACACTGGCGATCTCGATGTCGTGCGACAGCGCCTTGCACATGTCGTAGATCGTCAGCGCCGCCACCGCCGCGCCGGTCAGCGCCTCCATCTCCACGCCGGTGCGGTGATGGACGGAAACCTCGCAGCGCACCACGATCTCGGTGGCCCGCTGCTCGATGTGCAGCTGGCAGTTCTCCAGAGCGAGCGGGTGACAGAACGGAATGAGCTGGTAGGTGCGCTTCGCGGCCATCACGCCGGCGATGATGGCGGTGTCGAACACCGGCCCCTTGCTGGTTCGGTGACCGCTGGCACGCAGCGCGCGCGCCACGGTACGCGGCAGGCGGATGCGCGCCTCGGCGACTGCGATGCGCTGCGTCACGGCCTTGGCGCCGACGTCCACCATGGCGGGCCGCTGCTGCACGTCGAGGTGCGTGAGTCCGTGGCGTGCCATCAGCCACCGATGTAGAACATCTCGACCTTGCGCTCTTCCGCTGCGGCACGGCGCAGGCTGGCGCGCTGCTCGCTATAGCGGTCGGCGCGCTTCAGCCACACGGCGCGGATCAGCTCGAGCAGCTGATCATCGCTCGCCCCGCCGCGCAGCGCATCACGCAGGCTGGTGCCGTGGCCGGCGAACAGGCAGGTGTACAGCACACCGTCGGAAGAGAGCCGCGCGCGCGAGCAGTCGCCGCAGAACGGCTGCGACACCGAGGAGATGAAGCCCACCTCGCCCTGGCCGTCGGCGAAGGCGTAGCGGCGCGCGACTTCGCCGCGATACTGCGGCTCGAGCGCCGTCAGCGGCCAGCGCGCGCCGATCCGCTCGAGCAGCTCCCGCGACGGCACCACCAGCTCCGAGCGCCAGTGGTTGCGGTTGCCGACATCCATGTACTCGATGAAGCGTACGATGACGCCGCTGCCGCGGAAGTGCTCCAGCAGCGCGAGCGCGGTGTGGTCGTTCACGCCGCGCTGCACGACCGCGTTGATCTTCACCGGAGTGAGCTCGGCGCGGCGCGCGTGCTCGATGCCGTCCAGCACCTCCTCGAGCCCGCCGAAGCCGCCGCTCATGCGGGCGAACACCTCGCTGTCGAGGCTGTCGAGGCTGACGGTGACGCGCCTCAGGCCCGCAGCCTTGAGCTCGCTCACGTAACGCGCCAGCAGGATGCCGTTGGTGGTGAGCGCCACGTCCTCGACGCCCGGGATGTCGGTCAGATCGCCGATCAGGTCGGGCAGGTTCGCCCGTAGCAGCGGTTCACCGCCGGTCAGGCGCAGCTTGCGGACGCCGAGCGCCACGAACAGCCGCGTGAGACGCACGATCTCGTCGAACGACAGCCGCTCGTGCGATCCGAGGAACCGATAGCGCTCGTGGTAGGTCTCGCGCGGCATGCAGTACGGACAGCGGAAGTTGCAGCGGTCCATGACCGAGATGCGCAGGTCGCGCATCGGGCGGGCCAGGGTATCCCGCGGGGCGGGCAGCGCGTGCAGCGGCACGATCACGTCACGAACCGGCATGATGCAGTCTCACGACCAGCGGTACAGCGGCGTCACGAAGCCCTTGGCGTAGGTATTCGGCCCCGGTGGCAGCTCGACGAAGCCGTCGGTGCCGGCGAGCGCCGTGAAATCTCCCGAACCGTTGGTGGGAGCGGGCACGGCCCAGTCCCGCCCCCAGTCGTCCTGCTCGAGACGCACGGGGATGAAGTGCGTCAGCGGCGGCGTCACGGTGAGCGGCGCGGCGAGCGCCATGCGCCGCGCGGGCGCACGAATCTGGCCCAGGCTGGCGCGCAGGGCGGGCAGTACGTAGCGCGCCAGACACACCAGTGTCGACACCGGGTTGCCCGGCAGCCCGAACACGGCCGCACCCGAGGGGGCCATGCCGAACCACAGCGGCTTGCCGGGGCGTTGCGCCACCTTGTGGAAGATCGCGCGCACGCCGAGCTCTTCCAGCGCACCGGGCACGAGATCGTAGCGCCCCATGGAGACGCCCCCCGAGAGCACCACCACGTCATGGGTCTCGAGGTGGAAGCGCAGCCGCCTGCGCAGCTGCCCGGCGTCGTCGCGGATGTGATCGTCGGCGATGCGCTGAAAGCCCTGCTCGCGCAAGGCGCTCACGATGGCGTAGGCGTTGGAGCGCCGCACCTGATGTGCCAGCACCGGCTCTCCGGGCTCGACCAGCTCATTGCCGGTCGAGATCACGGCCAGCATGGGCTGGCTGCTCACGCGGATGCGCGCCATGCCGGCGGAGGCGGCAATGGCGATCTCCGGGGCCCCGAGCCGCTGGCCGGCGCACAAGAGCAGCGTTCCCTGACGGGTATCGCTGCCGCGGCGGTGCACGTGCTGCCAGGGCTCGACCCGCGCATGCGCGGCAAGCTCGGCGTGGCCGTGCGCGACGGCCAGCTGCTCGACCGGTACCACGCTGTCACAACCCGCCGGCAGCACCGCGCCGGTCATCACCTCGATGCAGTGCGCGGGCGCGCTCAAGGTGAGCGGCACATCGCCGGCCGCCTCGCTCGCCTGAATGCGGAACGAGCGCGTCGCCGCGCTCACCGCGCGGCTGTCGAGTGCAATGCCGTCCATCGCCACGCGGTCGTAGGGCGGCTGGTCGCGCTCGGCGTAGATGTTCTCGCGCAGCACGGCGCCGGCGCATTGCGCCAACGGCAGCGACTCGATGGGCAGGCACTGCAGATGCTGCTCGATCAGCAGGTCAGCCTCGGCCGGGGTCAGCACTCAGCCCTTCTTGTCGGCCGTCTTGGCCTTGAAGACTTTTACCTGCTCGTTGAAACGGTCGGCAACCGACTGAGCCTGATCGACAGCGGCGTTATGCTTCTGCGCCTCGATACGCTCCATGTCCGTCTTCTGCTCGGGCTTGAGCTTGTCGCCGGCCTTGGCAATCTTCTCGTCGAGCTCCTTGTCGATGCAGGCGGTGTAGTCGTTGATCGCCTGCTGGTAGGCCTTTACGGTCTTCTGTCCCGCGAGCATCTCTTCGAGGGTGGCCGTCGCGCCATCCGGGATCTTGTCCGGCGCAGCCGGATAGACGCAGTCCGCGAACGCCGCCTCCGTACCCAGAGCCGCCGTGAACGCCAGCGCGAGCAATACCTTCATAGCCGGAATCCTGATGTATGCATGAGTCGGACCGCTATCTTAAGAGGCGCTCGCAGCCGAGCGCCACTTCATGCCGGTTCGACCGGCGGGCGAGCGCCCGGTGCCGCGCCGGACCGCCCACGCGGGCACAGGAAACACTCCCGGGCATGGTCGTTCACCACCCCGACGGCCTGCAGGAACGCATAGACGATCGTCGTGCCGACGAAGCGGAATCCCCGCCGTTTCAGGTCGCGTGCAATGCGGTCGCTGAGCGGCGTGCGCGCCGCGACCAAGCCGTGGCGCGGGCGGTTGACGATCGGGCGGCCGCTCACGAAGGCCCACAGGTAGCGCTCGAAGGAGCCGAACTCCCGCTGCACGGCGAGCAAGGCGCGCGCGTTGGTGACGGTGGCATCGATCTTCAGGCGGTTGCGCACGATGCCCTGGTCATGGCGCAGCGCGGCGCGGCGGCGCGCGTCGAAGCGCGCCACGCGCTGCGGCTCGAAGTTGACGAACGCCCGGCGGTAGCCGGCGCGCTTGCGCAGCACGATCGCCCACGACAGTCCCGCCTGGGCGCCTTCGAGAGTGAGCATCTCGAACAGCAGGCGATCGTCGTGCACCGGCCGTCCCCACTCCTCATCGTGGTAGCGCACGTAGTCCGGGTCGGTGACCTCGGCCCAACGGCAGCGGCGGCGCGCGCTGTGCCCGCGCGCCGCCGGCTGCGCGGCAACTCGCCTTTTCTCGCCGGCCACCGTCGCTCTCCTGCCTGCGCCGCTGCGGCCCATGATCATGGCATAGCGCGTGTTGCTAAACTCCGGCCGCCACATGAGAGAGCCGTCCGCCAGCAGCATCGCGCCCGTTGTCATCGGGTGCCTGCTTGCGGCTCCCTGCGGCCCGCGCCTCGTGCGCGCGGACGCAGGTCCCCCGTACCTCACCAACGACCCGGGCACGCCCGGCGACGGCAACTGGGAGATCAACCTCGGCGCGGTGCCGACGATCGAGCGCGGCGTCTCCTCGTACCAGATCCCGCAGTTCGACCTGAATTTCGGGGTGGGCGATCGCATCCAGCTGACCTATGAGATCCCTTACGTGCGCGAGATGCGCGCCGGCGAGCCCACGGCGAGCGGCTGGGGCAACGGCTACCCGGGGCTCAAGTGGCGGTTTTTCGACCGGGGGGAAGAGGGCTGGCAGCTGTCGACCTTCCCGCAGCTCGAGACCGAAGGCTCCAACGCCGCCGAGCGCGCCGGGATCTCCGTACCCGGTCCACGGCTGCTGCTGCCGGTCGAGGTGGCGCGCAAAGTCGGGGCCCTCAGTCTCAACTTCGAAGCCGGCTACTACCCGTCGTGGCACGGCCCGGAGGAGCGCATTCTGGGTTTCGTAGTCGGGCACGCGCTGACACCGCAGCTCGAGCTCGATACCGAGCTCTATAACGATCACCAGATGGGCACCTCGCCCGATGTCGTCACGCTCGATGTCGGCGGCCGTTACCGGCTGCAGCGCTCGCTCATCCTGCTCTTCATGACGGGCCGCAGCATCAGCGGCAACGCGCCCGGCCAGGTGCAGCTCATGGGCTACTTCGGCGTGCAGATCCTGCTCAGCGATTACGGGCGCAAGCTGGGCGGCGAGCCCTGAGCAGCGGTTAAGTAGCTCGCAACTCTTCCGGGGCTCGCGCCGGCGTCACCTGGCCCCTGACAATCGCTGCGGGGCTCAGCGAGACTCGGGTGAGGCGCTCAGGGGGTGTCGCTCAAGCGGCGCACGAGCTCCCTGAGCGCCGGGAGTCGATCCTCGAACAGTTGGTACTTCAGCGGCGCGCTCGCGTCTGCGAGGTTCAGCGCGGGTTGGGCGGATCCGGCAATGAGCTCCATGGTCGGCAGGTCGATGGCATAAAGAGACGGCAGCGCCGCGCCGATCGGTGGACGGTGCGGCGGGGCGCTGATGCCGGCTTCGCGTGCCGAACCGCCCTGCGGGACCAGCTCGATGCGTCGATTCTTGAGTTGCAAGACGAGCGGCTCGCGGGCACGGCGGGCATTCTCCCAGGGCTCGGAGGCGCCGCCCACGGACCAGAAATAACCGATCAACAGATAGCTCATCTTGCCGCCGCGATCCACGGCGGCGGCGGCGAGCGTGACGTAATCGCGGGCGGGGACGGACCATGCCGACACATTGAACGTTGCACGCTCACGTGCAAAAACGAGCGGCCGGCCGACGACGGTTACCGTCACGCCGGTTTCCTCGTCCAGATACTCGACGGGGCTGTTCGCATCCGACGCCGTCGCGGCACCGCTGACCGCAAGGGTCAGTGCGCACGCCATAAGTCTGCGCGCGGTGGCGGCAGGCCGCAGTCCACGCCTGCTTCGCGCCGCAAGAATGGCTGACCGAAACGCGTGGCGAAGAGCGCCGACCCGTTCCAATGACCGCATGTGAGGTCCGTTCGCCCGTCGGGCTTGTTGGTTCTTCTGTCGAGAGGGGCTTTGCCGCGATGCCGCAGGCTTCACCCGCTTACCCGCCCGCCGCGTCCCGGCGACGCCGCGGGCCAGGTGAACATCTTAGCAGCGACCCTCGATAAAGGCTCGCTGAACGCCCGCGCGCCTCCCCTGGCGCCCCCGGGGCGTACCCCAATTCGCGGACCAAGGCCTATTGGACCTTGGTCCCAGGCTCAGACCAGCGGGACGGACCCATGAAATACTGCGCGCCCGGAGAGATTCGAACTCCCGACCCTCAGGTTCGAAGCCTGATGCTCTATCCAACTGAGCTACGGGCGCGGCGGGCAGATCTTACTGAGTATCCGTGCCGGTCGGGTACCGGCTCAGATCCCGACGTTTCCTTCCCCGGCGCGCGCGCGGCACAATGCGCACGGATCGCAGCGGAGGTGCGCACATGACGCTGTTCGACCTGTCGGGCAAGGTCGCCCTGGTCACCGGCTCGAGCCGCGGCATCGGCAAGGCGATCGCGGTGCAGCTGGCGGCGCACGGGGCGCGCGTCGTGATCTCGAGCCGCAAGGCCGAGAGCTGCGCAGCCGTGGCCAGCGAGATCGCCGCCGCGGGCGGCATCGCGATGGCGCGCGCCTGTCATATCGGGCGCAAGGAGGAGCTGCAGGCGCTCGTCGATGCGACCATCGCGCAGTGGGGCCGCATCGACATCGTGGTGTGCAACGCCGCCGCCAACCCGCACTTCGGGCCGTTGGCGAAAATGCCCGACGAGGCGTTCGATAAGATCCTGCGCACCAACCTGGTCAGCGTCCTGTGGCTGTGCAACATGACGATACCGGCGATGGCCGAGCGCAGGGATGGCGCGGTGATCATCGTGTCCTCGGTGAGCGGATTCATGGGCAGCGCCATGCTGGGCGCCTATGGGATCTCCAAGGCCGCCGACATGCAACTGATGCGCAACCTTGCGGTCGAATGGGGACCGCACAACGTTCGCGTCAACTGCATCGCGCCCGGGGTGATCAAGACGCATTTCTCGCAGGCGCTGTGGGCGGATCCTGCCCGCGCCGCCGCGATCGCGCGTGGCTACCCGCTGCGCCGGCTGGGCGAGCCGGACGATGTGGCCGGGGCGGCGCTGCTGCTCGCCTCGCGCGCCGGCAACTTCATCACCGGGCAGACGATCGTCATCGACGGCGGCGGCCTCATCGGCGCAGGCGAGCGGCTGCTGTAGCGCCGCTCCCCGCTTGCGGCGACGGCGCCGGTCGCCGCCAGGCGTAACCGACGCCGAGCAGCGCGAACCACACGGGCGCCACGTACAGCGCGACGCGCGTGTCCGGATCGCGCGCCAGCATTACGGTCACCAGCACCAGAAACGCGAGCACCAGCCAGTTCGCGAGCGGCGCGCCCGGCATGCGAAACGGCGCCGCTGCCGCCCGCCCGGTCGCCACCGCGCGCCGATAGTTGGCGTGCGCCACCAGGATGATTCCCCAGGTCCACAGCGTGCCGATGAGCGCGACGCTGGTCACCATGGTGAAGACCCGCTCGGGCACCAGGTAGTTGAGCGCTACGCCGATCAGCATCACCGCAGCGGACGCGTGGATGCCGGCGGCGGGCACGTGGTGGCTGTTCAGCGCGGCGAGCGCCCGCGGCCCCTGGCCGCGCTGCGCGAGCGTCCACAGCATGCGGCCGGTGCTGAACAGGCCGCTGTTACACGAGGAGGCGGCCGCCGTGATGACCACGAGATTGATGACGCTGGCCGCGCCGGGCAGTCCCAGCTTGCCGAACACGAACACGAACGGGCTCACCTTGGGGTCGAGCTCGGTCCAGGGCACGAGCGACATGATGATGAGCAGTGCGCCGATGTAGAAGATGAGGATGCGGGCAATGATGCCGTTGGTGGCCCGGGGCAGGACCACAGCGGGGTTGCGCGCTTCGCCCGCGGTGACGCCGATGAGCTCGACGCCCTCGTAGGCGAACATCACGATCTGCAGCGTGAGGAGTACCGCGACGATGCCGCCGGGCAGGAACCCGCCGTGCGACCACAGGTTGGCGAAGCTCGCGGTGGCGCCCAGCGCCCCGGCGTGGAACACGATCACGAACACACCGGCCGCGATCAGTGCGACGATGGTGACGACCTTGATGAGTGCGAACCAGAACTCGAGCTCGCCGAACACCCGCACCGCGAGCAGGTTCGTGCCGTAGAGCACGAGCAGCGCGATGAGCGGCGGAAGCCACTGCGCTACCCCGGGCAGCCAGTAGCGCACGTAGATGCCGATGGCGGTGATCTCCGCCATCACCGTGACGACCCAGGCGAACCAGTAGGACCAGCCGGTTACGAAACCGGGAAACGGGCCGCAGAATTCCTCGGCATAAGTGGCGAACGACCCGGCCACCGGGCGATAGGTGAGCAGCTCCCCGAGCGCCCGCATGATGAAGAAGATGGCCACACCGCCGAGCGCGTAAGCGAGCAGCAGCCCGGGGCCGGCGTGGTGGATCGCCTTGGCCGAGCCGAGGAACAGGCCGACGCCGATCGTTCCACCGATGGCGATGAGCTGGATATGGCGGTTGTGCAGGTTGCGCGACAGGCTGGGAGATGACTGCGACATGGGTGTCCCCACTGGCTCGTGAGAGGCGCTGCGGCGTGTCAGCGCGGTGGCGCGCCGAGCAGCGCGTAGCGCCGGCCCTGTGGCAACTCGTAACGCTCGAGCAGCACGGCCGTGCCCGCGGCGACCAGCTCACCGGCGACGCCGTCGCCGGGGGGCGCGCTGTGGTGCACGGACGCCAGGAAGCCGGTGAGCTCACCCGGCGCGTGACCGGGCAGCAGCACCAGCACCCGCGCCTCCGGACCGTGAGTGCCGAGCCAGTCGCCCACGGCCCGCTGCGCCTGGCCGGTGCGGCTGGTCACGATCGTGAACGGCGTGTGGGATCCGTGATCGAGCATCGCAACCGTGGTCTCATCCGGATTGAGCAGGGCGAGCGGTTGCTGCAGGGTGTCCGCGCGGATCCGGCGCGCCAGGCCGGGAAGATCCTGCCAGCGATCGATGATCGGGAACGCCGCGAGCCCCGCCACGCACAGCGCGGCGGCGTAGCCGCTGTAGAGCCAGAACAGGCTCCGCTGCAGCGCGCCGGCCCGCTCGGCGCGCGCGCCGACCCGCAGCGCGAGCTGCGCGCTGGCGATCACCCCGAGGGCTGCGGCCAGGCACGCGGGGCGCGCGCCGGCACCGGCGGCGGCGAGGAGCGCGAGCGCAGCGGCGAGCGCCCAGGCGATGGCGCCGACCAGCCAGCGCGTGCCGCGTACCGCCAGGCGGTCGAGGCGCGTCGCTCCCTGCTGCGCAGCGTGCGCCCAGAGACCGGCGAGCAGGCCGAATCCGAGCAGCGCCGGGGCTACATAGATATCGCGCGCGGTCGCCGAGAGCGACAGCACGACGAGCCAGGGCAGGCTGGCCGCGAGCGCGAACCGCCACGGCGTGCTGCTGGCGTCCGCTGCGCGGGCGCGCTGCCACCCCCGCACCAGCGCTGCCGCCGCCACCGGCGTCCACGGCAGCAGGTACAGCGGCAGCTCGATGAAGTACTTGCCGGGAAAGTTGCGATGTCCGGTGGTGTAGTCGAGCGCCGCTGGGGAGGCGACCCGGGTGAAGCGCCCGACGATGTTGTGCCAGAACAGCGTGCGCAGCGCATCGGCGCCGCCCGCCGTATGCGTCACCGCCAGCAGCCACGGACCGATGATCAGCAACTGCAGCGTGAATCCCGCGTACAGCTCCCAGCGCCGCAGCTCCGACCAGCGTCGCTCCCAGGCGATGAGCGTGAGCAGTGCCAGTGCCGGCACCAGCCATCCCGGAGCGCTCTTGGCCATGAAGCCGATCGCCGCCCCGAGGTGCATCAGTGCGTAGCCGGCTGCCTTGGGCGCACCCGCGCGCCCGCGATAGCCGCACCAGGCGCCGAGCAGCGCCAGCGCACTCCCGGCCAGCAGGCACGCATCGGGAGCCAGCCAGACGATCACGCGATAGGCCGTGAGCGCGCTCATGGCGACGAGCGCGGCGATGACAGCGGCAGCCACGTCTGCCTGCATGGCGAGCGCCAGTGCGCCGAGGGCGAGCGCACCGCCCAGGGCGTAGATGAGGTTGGGAGCGCGGGCACTTGCTGCAGAATCACCGAGCAGCGACAGCGCGCCGGCCGACAGCCAGTACGACAGCGGCGGTTTCTCGAGGAACGGCGTGCCGGCGAGCTCGGGCAGCGTGCGATTACTCTGCAGGCTCATCCGCCAGGCGATATCCGCTTCACGCGGCTCGTCCGGCGTCCACAGCCCGCGTCCGAAGATCCCGATGAGCCACAGCGGCGCGAGCGCCAGCACGATCAGCACGCCCGTTGAGCGCACGGGCGCGGACGGACGCGGCGGTGAGATCAACAGCTGCCCTCGGGGCTCGGCCTACGGTGATTCGATTATGCGGGGTCACACCGGCAGAGAGTAGCGCACCATCACGCGCACCACGCGAGCGTGATCCGCCGACCAGTGGGCGAAGCCCTGACACACCTGTCGCACGCCCGCTTCGGGAGCCGTTTCCGAGTACTTCTCCGCGAAGCGCGCCTGGCCGGACTCCTGTCCGGGCAGGAAGCGGCTGGTGCTCCAGGAGATATCCGAGTCGGCGGGCCGGCTGAAGAGAGCGACCTCCGTAACGGTCGCGTTGTCCGGAATCGTGGCGCAGAGCGTCACGGGGCTCGCCTCGGCCTCGGTGCAGGCGCGGGCTGCCGCCGGCGCGGCATCCGCCGCGGCCGCGGCGGCGGGCGCCGTGGTGAGCGCGGACCGGCACGCCGCCACAGTCGCCGTCACGACCACGCCCTCGGCGCCGATCCGGCGCAGCACGCCGCTCTCGATCTCGGCACGCTCGCTGCTGCGGGTGAGCTCGAGTTGACTGGTCGTCCGGCTGATCTCGGCGACGCGCGCCTGCAGCTCGCGTTGCATCACAGCTTGCGCGGCCCGCTCGCCGTTGGTGAGCCATTGCGAAGCCGCGAAGCCCCCGACCGCCGCCGCGCCGATGACGACCAGCAGGATCACCAGCTGCAGACGGTTCTTGCGGCGTGACGCCGCCGCAGCGCTGCGGCTTGCCCCTTCCCGGAGCAAGGCCGAGCGCAACTGCAGGAACGATGCCGACAGCGTCGCGGTTCCCGCGATGACGGCGGCCAGGATCGAATCGGACACGAGCATGGGCGCAGCGACTCCAGCGCCCACGCTAGCACGCCGTGCCGCGCGTCAACGGCGGGGACGCCGCCGAAGTGCGAAAAACGCGATGCGGATCACAGCCGCCGCGGGTCGCCGCGCGTGCGCGGCGCACCGGGGTTGGCCGCCAGCCAGCGCTCGAGCGGGGCGGGGTCGGTCTGCGCCAGATGCAGCCCGAGCTTGGAGCGCCGCCACAGTATGTCCTGCGCGCTGCGGGCGAACTCCTCGCGGCACAGGTACTCGACCTCACGCTCGTAGAGCTGCGGTAGCAGCTCGGGCCCGAGGTCGGTGAGCGTGGCGGCTGCGCCGAGCAAGCGCTCGATGCGCGTGCCGTAGGCGTGCGCGTAGCGCCGGCGCAGGCGCGCCGGCAGCCACGGGTAACGTCGCTCGACGGTGCGCAGGAACACCCCGAAGCTGCCCTGCGGCAGATCACCGCCGGGCAGCCGTGCGTCCGCCGTCCACGGCGCTGCGTTCGAGCCGAGCAGGGCGGCGAGCACATCCACGGCCTGCTCGGCGAGGCGGCGGTAGGTGGTGATCTTGCCGCCGAACACCGAAAGCAGCGGCGCCGGATCGCGGTCGAGCTCGAGCGCGTAGTCGCGCGTGACGCGCGTCGGATCGCTCGACTCATCGGCGAGCAATGGCCGCACGCCCGAGTAGCTCCACACGACGTCCGCCGGGGCGATCTGCTGGCGGAAGTAGCGGTTGGCGAGCGCGCACAGGTAAGTCACCTCGGCCGGCTCGATGCCGACTGCGGCCGGGTCACCGCGATAGTCGACGTCGGTGGTGCCGAGGAGCGTGAAGTCGTGCTGGTAGGGGATGGCGAACACGATGCGCCGGTCTTCGTTCTGGAAGATGTAGGCGAAGCGGTGTGCAAACAGCCGCCGCACGACCACATGGCTGCCCTTGACGAGGCGCACCTCGCGCTGCGCGCGCACCGGCGTGGCGGTCGCGAGGAAATCGCTGACCCATGGCCCACTGGCGTTGACGACCGCGCGGGCCCGCACCACCCGCTCCCCGCCGGCGTCGCACAGCGTCGCGTCCCAGGCAGCGCCGTGCGGCGCGAGCCGCACGCAGCGCGTGCGGGTGAGGATGGTCGCGCCGCGCTCGCGGGCGTCGAGCGCATTGAGCACCACCAGCCGCGCATCATCCGTCTGGCCGTCGGAATAGACGAAGCCGCGCGTGTAGCCCGCCTTCAGCGGCGCACCGGCGACATGGGTGCGCAGGTCGATGGCGGCGGAGGCCGCCAGGTGCGCGCGCGGAGCGAGGTGGTCGTAGAGGAACAGGCCGGCGCGGATCATCCATGCCGGCCGCAGGTGCGCGGCGTGCGGCATGACGAAGTGCAGCGGCCGCATGATATGCGGCGCCGCGCCGAGCAGCACCTCGCGCTCCCTGAGGGCCTTGCGCACCAGAGCGAAATGCAGTTCCTCCAGGTAGCGCAGCCCGCCGTGGATCAGCTTGGTGCTGGCCGATGAGGTGTGCGCGGCCAGGTCGTCCTGCTCGCACAGCAGCACCGACAGCCCCCGGCCGGCGGCGTCGCGGGCGATCCCGGTACCGTTGACGCCCCCGCCAACGACCAGCAGGTCGCAGCTTGCCGGCGTCGCGCCGCTCACGCCCGGCGCGGCGCCTGCCGTCCGTAGTAGTCGGGATAGTCCGGCGAGAGACCCTTGAAGCGACGGTGGATCCACCAGTACTGCTCGGGCACGCGGCGTATCTGCGCCTCGATCATGCGATTGAAGCGCGCGGTGTCGCTCACCGGGCACTCGCTCGGAAAGTGCTCGAGCGGGGGATGGATGACCGCACTGTACCCTTGAGTCCCGGGCAGGCGGTGCAGGAAGTAGGGCAACACGGTGGCGCCGGTCATGCGCGCCAGGCGCGGCGTGAACGTGTTGGTGGCTGCCGGGATGCCGAACATCGGCACCATCTGCGCACCCTTGTTGCGATAGCTCTGGTCGGGCGCGTACCAGACACACTCGTTGTGCCTGAGCGCCGAGATCAGGCCGCGCATGTCGTTTCTCGGGATGGGACGCCCGCCGAAGTTGCCGCGGAAGCGCTTGAGCGCGTACGCCAGCACCTCGTTCTTGGGCGGCCGGTAGAGAAAGCCGACGTGTTCCGCGAGGGCGTGCAACGAGCGGCCCGAGATCTCCAGCGAGGTGAAATGGGCCGTGAGGAGAATGACACCGCGCTTGCGCGCGAGCGCCGCGTGCAGGTGCTCGACGCCCTCGAAGTGCAGGATCCTGCCGAGCCGCTGCGGCGTGCACCACCAGGCGAACGGAATCTCCAGCAGCCCGATGCCGAGATTCGCGAAGTGCTCATCGAGCAGCCGCTCGCGTTGCTGCTGCGACAGCTCCGGCAGGCACAGCTCGATATTGCGTCGGGCGGTCGGCACCAGGCCCGTCGGCAGCCGGCGCAGCCCCGCCCCGAGGCACCGCCCGAGGCACACCACGCCCGCGAACGGCAGCAACGCCACCAGGCGCAACAAGCCGAGGCCAGCCCACGTCAGCCAATAACGCGGGGCGAGCAGGCGCGATTGCATTGTGACTCCCTCAGGTCGGCGTGCAGGGCCCTTTCCGGCCGGCGAGAATAACCCATTCCCGGACGACAACTGTGATCCAATGCGGCCAATGAACAGTGCCGATCCGCACTACCTCGAGGTGCGCCTGGCGGACGCCACTCTCACGCGCGGCGGCCGCGACGTCCTGCGGGATGCTGCGGCGCGGGCGCACAGCGGCCGGAGCGGCGCGTCGTGAGGTCGTGGCGGCAGCGCCCGATCCTGATGCTCGTGCTGGCGGCGCTGGCGCTCGCCGTGCTGGTGAGCGCGCCGCCTCTGTGGAAGTGGCATCAGGCGGCGCGCGGTGAGGGAGCGGGCGCGTTCTCGTCCTACCAGCCGCGCGAGCCCGTGCCCGGCGGAAACCAACCGCTCGCGCCCCGGGTGGCCGCGGAGCTCGAGCTGCTCGATCCGGCGGGTCTCGAGGCTGCCGCCGCCTACGCGGGAGCGCACCACTCGCAGGCACTCATCGTCAGCCGCCACGATTACATCGTCTTCGAGCGCTACTGGCGGGGCACGAGCTTCGACACGCTCGCCGACGCGCAGTCGTTCACGCCGCTGCTGGCGGCGCTGGCCGCCGGCGTCGCGATCTCGCATCGCTTCATCGGCTGGCCGGACGAGCCGGTGAGCGCCTTCATCGGCGAGTGGAGCCACGACCCGCGCGGGGCCATCACGGTGCGCAATCTCATGCAGATGTCGAGCGGGCTGCGGCGCCCGCAGCCGGCCGCTGTCCCCTCCGACCTGCTGACGGCCGTCTTGAGCACGCCGCTCGCGGCGACGCCCGGACTCACTCGCGCGGAGCAGGCGGCCGACCCGCAGCTGCTGGCGCTCGTGGTGGAGCGCGCGACGCGGCAGCGCTATGCGAGCTACCTGTCGCAGGCACTGTGGCGGCGCGTCGGGGCGGCGGATGCCTGGCTATGGCTCGACCGGCCGGGAGGCAGCGCGCATGCCGACTGCTGCATGCTCGCGCGTCAGGGCGACTGGATCCGCATCGGCCAGCTGCTGGTGCGGGACGGCAACTACCTCGGCGACGAGGTGATCCGGCCGGGCTGGGTTTCCCTCATGCGCCAGCCCGCCAAGGCCGATCCGGCCTACGGCGCCTACCTGCGGCTCGCCACCAGCACGCCGGCGGGTCAGGAGCCATACGCCGCGCGCGATCTGTACGTGGTGCAGGGCGCGGGCGGCAACCGGCTGTGGCTCGTGCCGTCGTTGCAGCTCGCCATCCTCTGCACCGGCGCCCCAAGCGGTCGCGACCCGGCCTGGGACGACAGCCGCGTCCCGAACCTGATCGTGCGTGCCGCGCGCGACTTCCGCCCGCCCGGCGCGCAGGCCGCGGACATCCCGTCGCTGGTCCCCGGTCACTAGCCTCGCGGGTCAGACGTTGCGCCGCCAACTCGGAGCGCTGTTCCTCTTCTGCATCATCGACACGCTGGGGTTCGGGATTCTCGTGCCGCTGGTGCCCTACATGGCCGACCGCTTCGGCGTGGCACCGCAGCTCATCACACCACTGCTGGGCAGCTACTCGCTGTGCCAGCTGCTGGCCGCGCCGTGGTGGGGGCGTTTGAGCGATCGGTACGGACGGCGCCCGGTGCTGATGAGCAGTCTCGCCGGCGCGTGTGCCTCGTACCTGCTGCTCGGCGCCGCGCGCGACGTCTGGTGGCTGCTCGCCTCGCGCATGCTCGCCGGTGTGATGGCGGGCAACATCGCCGCCGCCTTCGCCTACGCCTCGGACGTGAGCGCACCCGAGAAGCGCGCGGCCTCGCTCGGGCTGATCGGCGCGGCCATCGGCATCGGCTTCACCCTCGGGCCACCCGTGGGAGGGCTGCTGGCGGGCGCGGATGTGCGCACGGCGAATTTCGTGGTGCCCGCCGCGGTCTCCGCCGGCACCAGCCTCGTGGCCATCCTGCTCGTGAGGCTGGTGCTGCCCGAGAGTCATACGGCGGCACATCGTGCCGCGCACCCGGACGAGCGCCCGCGCGGTTCCTGGCGGCTGCTGCGCGAGCGTCCCGGGCTGGCGGTGCTCGCGGCCGCGACGCTGGTCGTGACCTACTCGCAGTCGATCCTCGAGTCGATCTTCGCCATCTTCGCGCTGCACCGCTACGGCTTCGGCCCCCGCACCGTGGGGCTGCTGCTGTTCGGCATCGCGCTGCCGGCACTGATCATGCAGGGGGGCATGGTGCGGCTGCTCGTGCCGCGGCTCGGCGAGGTGCGGCTCGCGACCTGGGGCGTGCTGGCGTACGTGGCGGGGCTCGTGACGCTGTCGCAGGCGCCGACGCTCGCGGTCACGGTCATCGGGCTGGTGCTCTGCGGGCTCGGCCTGGGCGGCTACAACCCGAGCGCCTCCGCGCTCGCCTCGAAGCAGTCGCGCGGCCACGATCGCGGCGCAGTGATGGGCGCCTACGTGGCGAGCGGCAGCCTCGCGCGCGTGCTCGGGCCGTTCACCTCCGGTCCGCTCTACGCGCTGTTGGGTCCGGCGGCGCCCTTTCTCATCGGCGCCTGCGTCACGCTGCCGGCAGTATGGCTGCTGCGTCGCGTACCGGCGCGCGGCTGATGTCTAGAACAGATCTCTACAACACGATCTCGGTCTGAAAAATCGATACCGCCTGGCCGCTGATCCACACGCAGGCGAGGTCGGGACCGGTGAATTCGAGCTCGACCTCGACACGGCCGGGCCGGTGGAGCGACTGTCCCTGAACGCCGCAGAAACGCGCGCGCTCGCCACTGCGAGCGAGCAGCCCGAGGCGCGCCAGATAGGCCCCGAGCAGCCCGTGGGCGTTGCCGCTCACCGGATCCTCGGCGATGCCGAGCGCCGGACAGAACATGCGCGACTCGGTGAGGTGATCGGCGGCGTCGGGGGTGAGGGCGAAGACGAAGTAGCCGGCCGCGCCGAGCTGCGCCGAGAGCGTGGTGAGCCGGGTCAGATCGGGCTTGAGGTGCTTGAGCGGCTCGGGACCGCGCACACCGACGAGCAGACGGGTTCCGGCCGCCCCGACGATGCGCAGCGGGATGCGTGGGTCGAGGCTCTCGGAGGCGAGCGCCAGCGCATCGAGCACCGCCAGGCGCTCGCGGTCGTTGAGCTCACGCCCGAGCGGCGGCGGGGTGCGGCGGATGGCGATGCGCCGGTCCTCGTCGCTGCCGCGCACCTCGACATCGACGATCCCCGCCTTGGACTTCTGGCGCTGCCAGCGCGGCGCATCGTGGCGGCGGGACAGCACGTACTGCGCCGCGACCGTGGCGTGGCCGACGAAGCCGGCTTCGCTGCGTGGAGTGAAGAAGCGCGCACGCACGGTGTGGTCGTCGGCGTCGGGTGCGAGGATGAAGGCGGTCTCGGCATTGTTGAGCTCGCGCGCGATGGCGAGCATCTGCGCCTCCGAGAGCGCATCAGCGTTGAGCACCACGCCGGTCGGGTTGCCGGTGAAGGGCTCGCGGGTGAATGCATCGACCTGATGGACCTGGATCTTCCGCGTCATCTGCTCGTCCCGTGGCGGCCCTTATTGGCTATTCTAGTCCCTCGGCACGATCAAAAGCCCGCGCCCGCCGGCGGCGGCGGCGGCGCGTGCAATACTGACACTAAAGCCGCTGCCGGAGGCGCTGCCCATGGACATCGGGGTGGAGATCAGCCTGTATCCGCTCAGGGCGGATTTCGTTCCGGCCATCCGCGAGTTCCTCGGGCGCCTGCACGGCGATGCCCACCTCAAGGTGGTCACGAACAGCATGAGCACGCAGGTCTTCGGGCCGTACGAGCAGGTCATGGAGGCGTTGCGCCGCGAGCTGCGTCCGACTTTCGAGACCGTGGCGAACGCTTCCGCCCGGGCCGTCTTCGTGCTGAAGGTGCTCGGGCCGCTGCCGCCGACCTGAGAGGCGCGCTGCCCGCTCCTCTGGCGGCGCGCAGGGCGAACCGGCAAACTAGCCAGTCCCGGGCACGATCGCCGCAAAAATTGTTCCGAGGCTTACGGGGTAGGACGCATGGCGCTTTTGCGTGTGGTGGATCGCGACGGAGTCGAACACGAAGTCGAGGCCCGGACGGGACTGAAGCTGATGGAGAATCTGCGCGAGCTCGACTACGGTATCGCGGCCATCTGCGGCGGCATGTGCTCGTGCGCGACCTGTCACATCTTTGTCGATCCGGAGTGGCTGGCGCGCTTGCCGCCGATGATGTCGGACGAGCGGGAGCTGCTCACGGAGCTGTCGCACTACCGCGAGGACTCGCGTCTCTCCTGCCAGCTGGAGTTCACCCCGGAGCTTGCCGGCCTGCGCGTCAGGATCGCGCCCGACGAGTAGACCATGTCCACGGCGGCAGTCCAGGTCGAGACACGTGGCGCGGTGGCGCTCGTGACGCTGAACCGTCCCGACAGCGGCAACGCGCTCAACCTGCAGATGGCGATGGACCTGCTGGCGGCCGCCATGATCTGCGCTCGCAATACGGCGGTGCGCGCGGTGGTGCTCACGGGCGCGGGACGGCACTTCTGCTTCGGCGGCGACCTGCGCGTCATGGCCGCGCGCGACACGGCAGCCGATGACTATATCCGCGAGCTCACCACCTATCTGCACGCGGCGATCGCGCACTTCGTCCGCATGGATGCTCCGGTGGTGGCCGCCGTCAACGGCACTGCCGCGGGCGCCGGCGTGGGGCTCGCCGCCATGGCGGATCTTGCCTTGTGCGCACGCAGCTCCCGCTTCAACCTCGCCTACACCAACGCCGGACTGACTCCCGATGCCGGCACCTCGTTCCTGCTGCCGCGTACCCTGGGCGTCAAGCGCACCATGGAGCTGCTGCTGCTCAATCGCACGCTGCCGGCTGCCGAGGCGCTCAGCTGGGGGCTGGTCAACGAGGTGGTGGCGGACGAGCAGCTGCTCGCGCGCGCGGTGGAGATCGCGGAAACACTGGCGCAGGGCGCCCGGGGCGCATTCGGCGCCACCAAGCGGCTGATCGCCCATTCCCTCGGCGCCCTCGAGTCACAGATGGTGCTCGAGAGCGAGACCATTGCCGCCCACGCGGTCGGGCCCGAAGCCGGCGAAGGCGTCAGCGCGTTTCTCGAGAAGCGCAGGCCGCAGTTTCCCGGCTCGCGCTGAAGGCCGGTCGCGGTCATGAGCTGGTTCTTCCTGGCGATGCTGGCGGCGCTGGGCGTGGTGGTGCTGCGCCTCTATTTCAAGCTCCGTGAGGCGAGCAAGTCCCGTGCCGAGACCTGGGACGAGCAGGTCATCGGCCGGCTGCGCTCCCAGGGCTACGCCCCGTTCAACGATTACCGCATCGACTTCTTTCTGGCGCTGCCGGACGAGGCGGCCTGCCAGGGCGCCCGCGCGCGGCTCGAGCCGGAGTTCAGCGTCGACGTCAAGCCACTCGAGAACGACCCAGAGCTCAGTTACAGCCTGCACGCCAGCAAGACCATGCGCCTGGTCGTGCCGGACGTGCAGGACATCAGCCGGCGTCTGACGGCGATCGCTACGGAGCTGCGCGGGCGCTACGACGGCTGGGCGGCGTGACGATTGGCGGAAGGAGTCCCGGCTCCGCGCACGCCTGAGTCAGGTCAGCGCTTGTCGGCCTGGTGCTTCACCGCTTCGACGGCGGCCGCGACGGCGGCCGGGTTGCCGAGATAGCGGTGGCTGCGCGGCCTGAGCTCGGCGTCGAGCTCGTACAGCAACGGCACGCCGGTCGGGATGTTGAGCGCGGCAATCTCGCCGTCGGGGATGTGGTCGAGCATCTTCACCATGGCGCGCAGGCTGTTGCCGTGCGCCACCACCATGACGTTGCGACCGGAGCGTAGCTCCGGTGCGAGGCGCGTGTGCCAGAGCGGCAGGACGCGCACCAGCGTGTCCTTCAGCGACTCGCTGGCGGGCAGATCCCGGGCGTTGATCCCGGTGTAGCGCGGGTCGAAGCGCGGGTGGCGCGGATCGTCGGCGGCGAGTGGCGGCGGCGCGATGTCGTAGCTGCGACGCCAGATCTTCACCTGCGCCTCGCCATGCGCGGCGGCGGTGCGCGCCTTGTCGAGTCCCTGCAGCGCACCGTAGTGACGCTCGTTCAGCCGCCAGGAGCGCTCGACCGGGATCCACATGAGGTCCATCTCGTCGAGCATGATCCACAGCGTGCGGATGGCGCGCTTCAACACCGAGGTGAAGGCGATGTCGACGCGCAGATGCTCCCGCAGCAGCTCGCGCCCGCCCTGCAGCGCCTCGAGCCGCCCTTCAGCAGACAGGTCGACATCCGTCCAGCCGGTGAACAGGTTCTCGAGGTTCCAGGTGCTCTGGCCGTGACGCACCAGGATGAGCTTGCCGGGCACGGTCAGTCCCCCGCTAGTTCGCCAGCTTGCGCACCGACTCGACGCCTACGGTCAGCGTGGCGAAGTCGGCGGCGCCCGCGGCGCGCATGTCCGCGAGGGTGCGCTGCCAGTGTGCGAGCTCCTTGCCGGCGCCATCTACCCACGCCGTGACGCGCGCTTGCGCGCTGCCGCGGTCCTTGCGGGCCAGTACCCGCTCGGTGAGCCGCCGGTGTACACGCAGCGCCGCATCGCGCAGCCCGGTACGCGCAATCGCCTGCCACGGGCCTTCGACCATGAGCTTCTCGATGCGCGCCCGCAGCCAGTCGAAGCCGATGCGTGTGCCGACCTCGAAATAGATCCGCGCGGTCTCGGGCACGCTCACGCGGTAGCTGGCAGCGATCTCGACGATATCGAGCGCCGCGTTGAGCGCCTCCAGGCTCGCGAGGCGTGCCGCCAGCGGCGCGGGCAGTCCCGCCGCGATGCAGTGCGCGCGTCCCTCATCGAAGCGCGCCAGTTCCGTTCCGGTCAGCACCTCGGGCGTCGCAGCCTCGAGCTGGCCTACGCCGTCGCGGAACTCCGCGACCGCGGCATCGACCTGCAGGTTGCGGCTGCGCGAGGTGAGCAGCCAGTAGGTGGCGTGTCGCAGCAGGCGGCTGGTCTGGAAGGCAGCCTCGTACTGCAGCTTCGCCGGCACCCGGTTGTCGAGGGATTCGATCTGCTCCCATACCCCGCGCATCGCGAAGATCTCGCGCGCCGCGGTGTAGGCGCGCGCGACCTGGGCGGGCTCGGCGCCGACATCCTCCTGCATACGCGGCACGAACGTCGGTCCCATGCGGTTCACCACACTGTTGGTGGTCGCCGTGGCGATGATCTCGCGGCGCAGGCGGTGACGGCTGATGGCGCGCGGGAAGCGCTGCTGCACGGCGGCGGGGAAGTAGCGCGCGAGCTCGGCCGACAGGTACGGGTCCTCGGGCACGTCGGAAGCGAGCAGGTGATTGTTGAGCCAGATTTTGCTGTAGGCGAGCAGAATCGCGAGCTCCGGCCGCGTCAGTCCCGCGCCGCTCTTGCGCCGGTCGGACAGCTCATCGTCGCTCGGCAGGAACTCGAGCGCACGGTTCAGGTCGCCGGAACGCTCGAGCGAGCGGATGAGGTGCTGGAACTCGGGCAGGCGCGCCGCGCCCTGCAGCTCGAGGGTGCTGATCGCCTGGCTCTGCAGGTAGTTGTTGCGCAGTACCAGCGCGGCGACCTCGGAGGTCTGCCGCGCCAGCAGGCGGTTGCGCTCGCCACGCGACAGCTTCCCTTCGCGCACCAGCGGATTGAGCAGGATCTTGATGTTCACCTCGACGTCGGAGGTGTTGACGCCGGCGGAGTTGTCGATGAAATCGGTGTTGAGACGCCCGCCGGCGAGCGCGTACTCGATGCGTCCGCGTTGCGTGAGCCCGAGATTCCCGCCTTCGCCCACGACTTTGGCCCGCAGCTCGCGCCCGTTGATGCGCAGCGCGTCGTTGGTGCGGTCGCCGACCTCGGCGTTGCGCTCCTCGCCGGCCTTCACGTAGGTGCCGATGCCGCCGTTCCACAGCAGGTCGACCGGCAGGCGCAGGATCGCGCGGATGATGTCGTTCGGCGCGGCGCCTGCGCCTTCGAGCCCGAGCAGCGCGCGCGCCTCCGGCGACAGCGCGATCGACTTGGCGGAGCGGGCGAAAACTCCGCCGCCGCGCCCGAGCTTCTTGCGGTCGTAGTCGTCCCAGCTGGAGCGGGGCAGGGCGAACAGGCGCGCGCGTTCGGCGAAGCTCACCCCCGGATCCGGGTGCGGGTCGAGGAAGATATGGCGGTGATCGAAGGCGGCCTGCAGGCGAATGTGGCGCGACAGCAGCATGCCATTGCCGAACACATCGCCCGACATGTCGCCGATGCCGGCGACGCTGAAGTCCATTTTCTGCGTGTCGATGCCCATCTCGCGGAAGTGCCGCTTGACACACTCCCACGCCCCGCGCGCGGTGATGCCCATCTTCTTGTGGTCGTAGCCGGCGGAGCCGCCCGAGGCGAACGCATCCCCCAGCCAGAAGCCGTACTCCGCCGAGATGGCGTTGGCGATGTCGGAGAAGGTGGCCGTGCCCTTGTCGGCCGCCACCACGAGGTAGGGGTCGTCGCCGTCGCGACGCACGACCCGCGCGGGCGGCACGATGCGCGCGGCGACGATGTTGTCGGTGAGATCGAGGAGCCCCCGGATGAGGGTCTGGTAGCAGGCCACGACCTCCGCCTGCACCTCGTCGCGCGTGCCGGTGACGGGCAGGCGCTTCGGCACGAAGCCGCCCTTGGCGCCGACCGGCACGATGAGAGTGTTCTTGACGTTCTGCGCCTTCATCAGGCCGAGGATCTCGGTGCGGAAGTCCTCGCGCCGGTCCGACCAGCGGATGCCGCCGCGCGCGACGTCACCCATGCGCAGGTGCACGCCCTCGACCCGCGGACTGTAGACGAAGATCTCGTACTTCGGTCGCGGCAGCGGCAGATCCGGGATCCGGGCCGGGTCGAACTTGAAGCACACGTAGCCCTTGGGCTCACCGTTCGCGGCCGGCTGGTAGAAGTTGGTGCGCAGCGTCGCCTGCACCAGCGTCAGGTAGGCGCGCAGGATGCGGTCGTCATCGAGGCTGGTGACGGCATCGAGACCGGAGCGGATCTGCGCCGCGATCGGCTCGCCGCTGCGTTCCTTGCTGCGGGCGGCGCGGCCGGTCCCGGGGTCGAAGCGCGTCTCGAACAGACGCACCAGATTGCGGGCGATGGCGCCGTTGGCGCTGAGCGCCCGCTCCATGTACGCCTGGCTGAAGGGCACGCCGGTCTGCAGCAGGTAGCGGCAATAGGCGCGCACCACCACGATCTGGCGCGCGGTGAGGTCCGCGGCCAGTAGCAGCCGGTTGAAGCCGTCGTTCTCGACCGCGCCGCCCCAGGCGGCCGCGAAAGCCTCGCAGAAGTTCGCCTCGACGTGGGCGATGTCGACGATCAGACCGTCGCGGTGCTCGAGCTCGAAATCCTGGATCCAGGCGGAGCCGCCGTCCGGCCAGGCAATCTCATAAGGACGCTCGGAGATCACCCGCAGGCCGAAGTTCTCCAGCATCGGCAGCACGTCGGAGATCGGCACCGGGTCGCCGAGCCGGACGATTCGCAGGTGCACGCGCTGCGGCGTCTGTCCCGGCGGGCGGTGCAGACTCAGCTGCGGCGTGCGCGGCTGCTGGCGCAGGGACTCGAGGTCCCGCAGGTCCTCGAGCGCCTCGTCGGGCGTGACGTCATCCTGATAGGAGAGGGGAAAGGCGTGCCGGTAACGGGCGGCGAGCGCCAGTCCCACGGCCTCGCCGCGCCGCTCGATGAGCACCTCGCGCAGCCGGTCGGCCCAGGTGAGGGCGGCTGCGCCGATGCGTTGCTCGAGGTGCGCGAGATCGGGCCGGTGGTGCCGCGTCGGGTCGGTGCGCACCACCACGTGCAGCCGCGCGTGACTCGCACCGGAGATCTGTGCCTGGCTCTCCACGCTGGTGCCGGCGAAGCCCGCGAGCGCGATGCGCTCGATCTGCTGGCGCACTTCGGTGTTGTAGCGGTCGCGCGGCACGTACACCAGGCAGGAGTAGAAGCGGTGGTAAGGATCGCGCCGCACCAGCAGCCGCACGGTGCGCCGCTCGTAGAGGTTCACCACGCCGCGCACGATACGGATGAGATCCGGCACGCCCGCCTGGAACAGCTCATCACGCGGATAGGTCTCGAGCACGTTGAGCACCGCCTTGCCGTCGTGCCCGGCGGGATCGAGGCCGAAGTGCTCGATGACCTGCTCGACCTTACGACGCAGCACCGGAATATCCCGCGGGCTGCCGTGGTACGCGGTCGAGGTCCAGAGCCCGAGGAAGCGGTGCTCGCCGTCGACACGGCCGCGGCCGTCGAAGGTCTTGATGCCGACGTAATCGAGCCGCTCGCCGCGATGCACGGTCGCGGTGGAATTCGCCTTGGTGAGTACCAGCAGCTCCGGCTCGCGCGCCCGCGCGCGCACGTCGCCGCGCAGGACGCTGGGGGCGGGACGGCGGCCGGGCCGGCGCGCGGGGCTCAGGATCCCGAGGCCCGAGTTGGCGTCCGGCACCAGCTGGTCTTCGCTGCGACCGCGCTGCAGACGGTAGTGGCGATAGCCGAGGAAGACGAAATGCTGGCCTTCCATCCAGTCGAGCAGGTGAGCCGCCTCGCTCACGTCCGACGGCGGCAGTGGCGGCGGGTCGCTTTCCAGGCGGGTAATGATCTCGCGCACGCGCTCGCGCATCGCGCGCCAGTCGCTCACCGCGGCGCGCACGTCGGCGAGCGTGCCCTCCAGCTCCCGCTGCAGCCGCTCGAGCTGCGCCGCATCGGTGACGCGGTCGATCTCGTACAGCTGCCAGGATTCCGGGTGGGCGGCGTGGGCGCCGTTGGCGCCGATATCGACGAGCTGCCCGCGCCGGTCGCGGCGCACCTGCAGGACCGGATGCACGATCAGGTGCACGGCCAGCTCGGCACGGCCGAAGGCCATTCCGAGCGAGTCGACCAGGAACGGCATGTCGTCGGTGACCATGAGCACCAGCGTGTGCGGCGACTCGAAGCCGTCGCTGCTCTCGGTGGGGTTGAACACTCGTATCAGCGAGCGTCCCGCGCTGCGCCGCGCGGCGAACGCGAGGTGGGCGAGGGCCGCCCGGGCGAGCTGCCGGGGCGAGCGCTCGGCGAGGTCCTCTTCGGCGACGCCGTGGAAGTAGGCGCGCAGAAAGCGCTGCCGCAGCTCGTTGCGGCCGCCGGGCGCGGCGGCGCGTGCGATGCGCTCGATGAGCGCGACCCGTTCGGCGGGGATGCTGCGGAGCAGCCGGCTATCTTCGAGAGCAACTGGCGCGTGCATGGCCAATCATCCTGGTCGGGTACGCGGCCGCGTCGCGTGCGCGTGGCGCATATTGTGCAATGACGGCGCGGTCGCCGGCCGGTAGTGGTGCGGCGCGCGATTATACCTTGTCGCGGCCGCGGGGCCGGCCCCTCGGGGCGGCTATAATGACGGCCCGCTCGACGACCTGGCCCCCGATGCTCCCGAGGTGAAGCTCATGAGCGACCCCACGCCTACACCTGACAACCCCATGGGGACGGACGGTTTCGAATTCGTCGAGTACACCGCCCCGGATCCGCAGCTGCTGCGCTCGCTGTTCGAGCGGTTCGGCTTCCCGGTGGTGGCAAGCCATCGCTCCAAGAACGTCACCCTGCACCGTCAGGGCGGGATCAATTTCATCATCAACGCCGAGCCCGACTCCTTCGGGCAGTCGTTCGCGCGCGAACACGGCCCGTCGGCCTGCGCCATGGCGTTTCGCGTGCGCGATGCCGCCCAGGCGTACGCGCGCGCACTCTCTCTCGGTGCCAGGCCCGGGCCGCAAAGCGCCGGTCCCATGGAGCTCAACATTCCCTGCATCGAGGGGATCGGCGGCTCACTGATCTATCTGGTCGACCGCTACGGCGACCGCTCGATCTATGACGTCGATTTTCGCCCGCTGGGGCACGCCGCACCGGCCGAAGGGGCGGGCCTGACACTGATCGATCACCTGACGCACAACGTCGGCCGCGGCCGCATGGACGTGTGGGCGGGCTTCTACCAGAAACTGTTCAACTTCCGCGAGATCCGCTACTTCGACATCGAGGGCAGGCTCACCGGACTGCTGTCGCGCGCCATGACCAGCCCCTGCGGCAAGATCCGCATCCCGATCAACGAGTCGCAGGACGACAAGAGTCAGATCGAGGAATACCTGCGCGAGTATCACGGCGAGGGCATTCAGCACATCGCGCTCGCCAGCAGCGACATATATCGTACGGTGGATGCGCTGCGCCGGCACGGCGTCGCCTTTCAGGACACGCCCGACAGCTACTACGACGGCGTCGCTGCGCGGGTGCCGGGGCATCGCGAGTCGCTCGAGGAGCTGCGCACGCGGGGCATCCTGATCGACGGCAATCCGGCGAAGGGCGAAGGCGTGCTGCTGCAGATCTTTACCCGCAACGTCATCGGCCCGATCTTCTTCGAGATCATTCAGCGCAAGGGCAACGAGGGCTTCGGCGAGGGCAACTTCCGCGCGCTGTTCGAGTCGATCGAGCAGGACCAGATCCGCCGCGGCGTCATCTGATTGAGAGCTCTGGTCCTCGGCGGAACAGGTTCCATCGGCAGCTCGGTCGTCAGTGCGCTCGTGTCGCGACGCCACGAGGTCGTGGCACTGGCGCGCTCGGGGTCGGCAGCGGAGCGCCTCACAGCCCAGGGCGCCCAGCCGCTGCCCGGGGACCTGCGCGCGCCCGAAGTCTGGGCTCATGCCGCTGCATCGGTCGATGCGATCATCCAGGTCGCCGGGGACTTCACGACTGATGCCGCAACAATCGGCCGCAAGCTGATCACGACCCTGCTGCATCGGCTCACTGCCGGCCGCCGCGCGCCCTTACCGGCCTACGTCTATACCGGCGGGTGTTGGCTCTATGGAGCCACGGGAGATCGTGTGGCGACCGAAGAGTCGCCGCTCGACGCCCCGGCCGAGTGGCGCTGGAGCATCGAGCAGCTGAGGATGGTCCTCGGCGCCTCTCAGGTACGCGGCATCGTGATCCACCCGGCAATGGTCTACGCGCGCGATGGAGGAGTGCTGGCGCAGTTTCACCAGGATCTGCTCACGCTCGGCCGCGTCAGGATCTTCGGCGACGCGCGCGTTCGCTGGCCCATGGTTCACCGGTCGGACATCGGCGATCTCTACGCGCTGGCGCTGGAGCGCGGCCGGCCCGGCGCCTCGTATAACGGTGCCGCGGTCGATTCGATCACCGTCGGCGCACTGGCCCGGGCAATGGCGCGGCGCGCCGGCGCGCCCGCCGAGCCGCTGGTCCGGCCGATCGAGGAGGCGGTAGCCGAGCTCGGCGACTGGGCGCGCGGCTACGCGATCGACCAGCGCATGAGCGGCGCGAAGGCGCGACGCGAGCTCGGATGGTCACCGGCGCACACGGATCCGATCGCCGACATTTCCTGACCCCAACGTGACAGTGCAGTCGCTGCTGATCCCGTTGCACGGCGACCCGCGCTCCGTGGAACGGCGCGCTTTTCGGAGAACCCGCCGGTCTGGCTACGGGCGGTGTTCGCGCGCGAGGTACTCGGCGCTCTGCATCTCCGTCAGCCGGCTCGCGGTGCGCGCAAACAATGCCTGCAGGCGCTCGCCGCGATAGAGCTCGGCGGGCAGAGCCGCCGCCGAGACGATGAGCTTGACATTGCGGTCGTAGAACTCATCGACCAGCGCGATGAAGCGCCGCGCCTCGTCTTCGTGCGCGGCCTCGAGCACCGGCACACCGGACACGATGACCGCCTGGTACTCGCGGGCGATCTCGATGTAGTCGTTCTGGCTGCGCGGCGCCGAACACAGCGCCGCGAAGTCGAACCACACGACGCTCATCGCCTCGCGGATCACGGCGATCGGGCGGTCCTCGATCTCGACCGCGCCCCCGGTGCGGCCGCCATGCGGGGCGAGCTCGCTGAACAGCGCCTCGAGACCTGCGGGCGTCTCGGCGCTGTCGAGCGCCAGGTAGACGCCTGCCTGGGTGAGCTGGCGCAGCCGGTAGTCGGTGCTGCCGGCGAGCCGCAGCACTTCGAGGTGGTGCTCGAGGAGAGCGATCGCGGGCAAGAAGCGCTGGCGCTGCAGGCCGTCGCGATACTGATCCCTTGGGGCCACGTTGGAGGTCGCCACCAATGTGACGCCGTGCCGGAACAGCTCCGCGAACAGGCCGCCGAGGATCATGGCGTCGGCGATGTCCGCTACGTAGAGCTCGTCGCAGCACAACACGCGGGTGTCGCGCGCGATTGATCGCGCGATCTCTTGCAGCGGCGCACGCCGCCGCTGCAGCTGCGCGAGCTGCTGGTGCAGCTCGTGCATGAAGCGATGAAAGTGGCGGCGGCGTACCGCGCCGGACGGCAGGCTGGCGCACAACAGGTCCATGAGCCAGGTCTTGCCGCGCCCGACGCCGCCCCACAGGTACAGCCCGCGCACGGGCGTGCGTCGCGCACGGCGCGTGAAGGCAGCGAGCCACCGCGTCAGTCGTGCGCTTGATGAGCTGGGAGCGGCGATCAAGCGGCTGCGCAGGTGGTCGAGTCGGGCGATCACTTCGAGCTGTGCCGAGTCGCTCTGCAGGTGGCGCTCGCGCAGCTCGCACTCATAGCGCGCGCGCACCCCCTGCGGCGCGGCAGCAGACGCGGGCGGGTCCGGCAGGGCACGCGGCGACTGCTCGCTCACCGCCGCTTCAGGTCTTGAGCTCGGGCAGGTCGCGGAAATGCTCGAGCGCCTCCGGGTTCGCCAGCGCGTCGAGGTTCTTCACCGGCAGCCCGTGCACGACATTGCGCACCGCGAGCTCGGTGATCTTGCCCGAGCGCGTGCGCGGCAGGTCGGGCACGGCGATGATCCTGGCCGGTACGTGCCTCGCCGTGGCATTGGCGCGGATGGTGCTGCGGATGTCTTTTTCCAGGGCCTCATCGAGCTCGACGCCCGCCTGCAGCCGCACGAACAGCACGACGCGCACGTCGCCCTGCCAGTCCTGGCCGATCGCCAGCGCCTCGGCGATCTGCGGTAGCCGCTCCACCGCGGCGTAGATCTCCGCGGTGCCGATGCGCACGCCGCCGGGGTTGAGCACGGCGTCCGAACGCCCGTAGATCACCAGGCCGTCGTGGGCGGTGATCGCGGCGTAATCGCCGTGGTGCCACACGCCGGGAAAGCGCTGGTAGTAGGCCGCACGGTACTTCTCGCCCGTCGGGTCGTTCCAGAATCCCACCGGCATCGAGGGGAAGGGTGCAGTGCACACCAGCTCGCCGCGCTCGCCGCGCAGCGGGTGGCCGGCATCGTCGAAGATATCGACCGCCATGCCGAGTCCGCGGCACTGGATCTCACCGCGATACACCGGCCGGATGGGGCAGCCGAGGGCGAAGCAGGAGACGATGTCGGTGCCGCCGGAGATCGAGGCGAGCTGCAGGTCGGCCTTCACGTCCCGGTAGACATAGTCGAACCCTTCCGGCAGCAGCGGCGAGCCGGTGGACAACAGCGTCCGCAGCGCCGTGAGGTCCACCGCGTTCGCCGGCAGGTAGCCGCTCTTCTGCAGCGAGGAAAGGTACTTGGCGCTCGTGCCGAACACCGTGATGCGCTCCTCCTGCGCCATCCGCCACAGCACCCCGGGATCGGGATGGAAGGGACTGCCGTCGTAGAGCAGCAGTGTCGCACCTGAGGCGAGGCCGCTCATCAGCCAGTTCCACATCATCCAGCCGCAGGTGGTGAAGTAGAACAGGCGGTCACCGCGCCTCAGGTCGGTGTGCAGCAGGTGCTCCTTCTGGTGCTGCAGCAGCGTGCCGCCGGCGCCGTGCACGATGCACTTGGGCGCTCCGGTAGTGCCGGACGAGTAGAGGATGTAGAGCGGGTGGTTGAACGGCAGCTGCGCGAAGGCGGGCGCGGGCCCGGCGAGCTGCTCCCACAGGCGCGCGCGCGCGGCCGCCGGCCCGAGCTCACCGAGCCGCGGCTGCCGCTCGACATAGGGAATGACCACGACGTGCTCGATCGAGGAGAGCCGGGCGAGCAGCTCGGCCATGGCCGGCAGCGAATCGATTCTCTTGCCCGCGTAGAAATAGCCGTCGGCGGTGAACAGCACTTTGGGCGTGATCTGCCCGAAGCGGTCGAGCACCCCCGGCACGCCGAAGTCGGGTGAGCACGACGACCAGATTGCACCGATGCTGGCGGCGGCGAGCATGGCGATGGTCGTCTCGGGAAGATTCGGCAGGAACCCCGCGACCCGGTCGCCGGCGACCACGCCCGCGCTCGTCAGGCCGGCCGCCACGCGCTGAACTTCTGCGCGCAGCTCGCGGTACGAGAGGGTACGGCGCGCACTGCGCTCGTTGCGAAACACCAGCGCCGGCTGGTCGTCGTCGTACTTGAGCAGGTTGGCGGCGAAATTCAGGCGCGCCGCCGGGAAGAAGCGCGCACCCGGCATGCGCTGCGCCTCCTCGATCACCGGCCCGGTGCCCCAGTCGGCGCGCACGTCGGCAAAGCGCGCCAGCTCCGGCCAGAACAGCTCCGGGGAGGCAAGCGACCAGGCGTACAGCCCGCCGTAGTCGCTGAGCCGCGTGCCGCGGCGCGCATTCACGCAGCGCATGAAGCGTGTCAGGTTCGCGTCGGCGATGCGAGCGGGAGAGGGACGCCAGAGCTCGGACATACGGAGGCGCAGCGCGAACGCTACAACGACTGATAGTTCGGCCCCGAGCCGCCTTCCGGCGTCGTCCAGGTGATGATCTGGTAGGGGTCCTTGATGTCGCAGGCCTTGCAGTGCACGCAGTTGGCGGCGTTGATCTGCAGCCGCCGCCCGCCGTGAGCGTCGTCGACCATCTCGTAAACCCCCGCCGGGCAGAAGCGCTCGCAGGGATTGCCGAATTCCCGCGCGCAGCGCTGCGCACAGATGCTGGTGTCGGCCACCTTGAGGTGCACCGGCTGGCTCTCCTCGTGCGCGTTGCCGGCGAAGAACACGAACGACACCCGATCGCGCGGCGGCAGCGTGCGCTCGACCCAGTGGCGCTCGGGCGAGCTGAACTCGTCGAGCCTGGCCAAGCGCGACCAGTCGGCGCTGTTCTTCAGCGTCCAGGGCGACTTGCCGCCGGTGAGCATTTCCCAGCCGGCGTTGATGAGGCCGGTCCACATGCCGCGCTTGAAAGCGGGCTTGAAGTTGCGCACCTTCTTCAGCTCCTGGCCGCCCTCCGAGGCGCGCCAGCGGGCGTCGAAGCCGGTGCCCGTCCCGGTCGCGGCGATGTGCTCGGCGGCGAGCGCGCCCGAGCGTATCGCCTGGTGTACCCCCTTGATCTTGGCGAAATTCAGCGTCCCGCCGGCATCGCCGATGAGGATGGCGCCCGGCATCTCGAGCGTCGGCGTCGACTGCCAGCCGCCGGCCGCAATCGTGCGGGCGCCCGCCGAGACGATCTCCCCGCCCTCGAGGAGCGGCTTCACGCTCGGGTGATTCTTGTACTGCTGGAACGCCTCGAAGGGCGCGAGCCGCGGATCCTGATAGTTGAGGCCGACGATGTAGCCGACGTACACGCGATCATTATCGAGATGGTAGAGGAAGCTGCCGGCGTAGGTGCGCGAGTCCGCCGGCCACCCGAGTCCATGCTCGATGCGCCCCGGGCGCACGCGCCCGGCCGGCAGCTGCCACAGCTCCTTGTAGCCGAGCGCGAAGGTCTGCGGGCAATGCCCGCGCTCGAGCCCGAACCTGGCGATGAGCTGCTTGGAGAGCGAGCCGCGCGCGCCCTCGGCGAGCACCGTGAGCGGCGCATGGATCTCGACGCCCGGCGTGAAGTTGGGCCCGGGCTTGCCGTCGCGGTCGAGCCCCATGTCGCCGATGCGCACGCCCGCGACCGCGCCGTGCTCATCGAACCGGGCCGCTGCCGCGGCGAACCCGGCAAACACCTCGACGCCGAGCGTCTCGGCCCTCGAGGCGAGCCACGGTGTCAGCTGGCCGAGGGAGATGATGTAGTTGCCGTGATTGTTGAAGGGAGTGGAGTAGGTCAGTGCGCTCGGCAGGAGCCTGACCACCCAGTCCGGCACGGGCTTGAAGGAGCCCTTGCGGGTGAGGATGCGGAAGTCATCCTCGGTGGCCGGCACTTTCATGCCGGGATAGTCGCTGCGCCACTGGGGCAGCAGCGCCTCGAGCGGCCCGGGCTCGAGTACCGCGCCGGAAAGCGCATGCGCCCCGACGGTGGAGGCCTTCTCGAGTACGCAGACGCCGACCGCCGGCTTGAGCTGCTTCAGGCGGATCGCACACGCGAGTCCCGCGGGCCCCGCCCCGACGATGACGACGTCGTACTCGAGACGCTCGCGCTCGATCGGTTCCGTCGTGCTGCTGCCCTCAGCCACAGGCCTTCCCCCTTCAGCCGCTCACAGCCCGCCGTCTATTTCGGCTGCATGCGGATGGCCCCGTCGAGCCGGATGGTCGTGCCGTTGAGCATCGGGATCTCGAACACCGTGGCGATGAGCTGCGCAAATTCCTCCGGCTTGCCGAGCCGCGCCGGAAAGGGCACCTGGGCGGCGAGCGACTCCTGCACCTCCTGCGGCATGCCGTCCATCATCGGCGTGTGGAACAGGCCGGGGGCGATGGCGACGCAGCGGATGCCGAAGCGCGCGAGCTCGCGCGCGATCGGCAGCGCCATGCCGGAGACGCCGGCCTTGGTGGCGGAGTACGCGGCCTGGCCGATCTGGCCCTCGAAGGCGGCGACCGAGGAGGTGTGCACCAGCAGTCCCCGCTCACCGTCGGGCCCGGGGGCGTTGCGCTGCATGAGCGCCGCGGCGGCCTTGTCGCACAGGAAAGTGCCGATGAGGTTGATGTGAATCACCTTGGTGAAGAACTCTCCCGCCATGGGGCCGTTCTTGCCGAGCACGCGTCCGGCGCCCACGACGCCCGCGCAGTTCACCAGCAGATTCAGCCCCCCGAGGTGCGAGTGCGCCGCGTCCATGGCCGCATTCACCTCCGCCTCGGAGGTCACGTCGCAGCGCAGGAAGCTCGTCTCGGGCCCGAGCGCCGCGGCGGCGGCGCGGCCGGGGCCCTCCTGCACGTCGAGCAGCGCGACGCGGCCGCCCGCCGCGACGATGTGTCGGGCGACGGCGTTGCCGAGTCCCGAGGCGCCGCCGGTGACGACGGCGCGCGCGTCCTTGATCTTCATTCGGTCCCCTTGGCGGCAGGTCAGCGTGCGCTAAAGCATCTCGACCGCCAG
Source organism: Steroidobacteraceae bacterium (assembly GCA_035625615.1). Lineage (GTDB taxonomy): Bacteria > Pseudomonadota > Gammaproteobacteria > Steroidobacterales > Steroidobacteraceae > 13-2-20CM-66-19. The sequence continues at coordinate 42,398 of DASPPI010000084.1, forward strand.
CGCCACCGCCTCGCCCCCGCCGATGCAGAGTGCAGCGATGCCCCGCTTGCCGCTGCGGCGGCGCAGCGCATGAACGAGCGTCGTCAGGATGCGCGCGCCGGTCGCGCCGATCGGATGACCGAGCGCGCAGGCACCGCCGTTGACGTTCACCCTTGCTGCGTCGATGTCGATGTCGCGCATCGCCGCCATCGTGACCACCGCGAAGGCCTCGTTGATCTCGTACAGCTCGGCGTCGTGCGGCTTCCAGCCGAGCTGCGTCAGTACCCTGCGGATCGCACCGACGGGTGCGAGCGTGAACCACTCGGGCTCCTGGGCGTGGCTGGCATAGCCCACGATGCGGGCGAGCGGCTTGAGCCCCCGGTTCCTGGCGGTCGCGCCGTTCATCACCACGAGCGCCGCCGCTCCGTCGGAGATGGACGAGGAGCTCGCGGCCGTGACCGTGCCGTCCTTGTTGAACGCCGGCTTCATCGTGGCGATCCTGCTGGTATCGCAGGTGCCGGGGGTCTCGTCGCGCGCCACCACGGTGTCGCCCTTGCGGCCCTTCACCGTGATGGGTGTCACCTCGCCGTCGAACTCGCCGGCAGCGAGCGCCGCCATGGCGCGCCGCACCGACTCGGTGGCGAACGCGTCCTGCTGGGCGCGCGTGAAGCCGTAGCGGCTCGCGGTCGCGTCCGCGAAGCAACCCATCGCCTTGCCGTCGAACGGGCTCTGCAGCCCGTCGCGCATCATGTGATCGACCAGCTCGCCCGGCCCCATGCGGTAGCCGGTGCGTGCCTTGGGCAGCAGGTACGGAGCGTTGCTCATCGATTCCAGTCCGCCGGCCAGCACGATCTCGGCGCTGCCCGCGCGGATCTGATCGGCCGCCAGCATCACCGCCTTCAGGCCCGAGCCGCACATCTTGTTCACCGTGGTAGCCGGAGCTGCGATCGGCACGCCCGCGCCGAGCGCCGCCTGCCGGGCGGGAGCTTGACCGAGGCCGGCGGACAGGACGCAACCCATGAGCACCTCCTGCACGTCAGCGGCGCCGACGCCGGAGGCCTCGACCGCGGCCTTGATGGCGGCGCTGCCGAGCTGCACGGCGGTGAGGGGAGAGAGGGCGCCAAGGAACGCGCCGATGGGGGTGCGCTTGGCGGACACGATGACGACATCTGCACCGGACATGAGAGCCTCGCTTTGCTCGAGCAACGCGCTGAAGGACACCTCAGGCCCGCTGCCGCGTACGCACGCGGGCGGCCGCCTGGGAGGCGCTGCCGCGCGGACGCAGGCCTCCCTCGAAAACGGTGACGAACGCCGCGGCGATCTGGGCGCCCGTCAGCGACTGGTCCTCACGATACCAGTGTGCGATCCAGTTGAGCGCCCCGGCGAGGGCAAATGCCGTCATCTTCGGGTCGCACGGCTGAATGGAGCCGTCCTGGATTCCCTCGCGGATCAGGCGGCGGATACCGTGGTCGATCTCGGACTTGAGCGCCTTGATGTGACGGCTCATCGCGGGGGAAAGATCCTGATCCTCCGCCCGTACCATGCACCAGCCGAATTCCGAGGCGACCGCCTCGCCGTAATGACGCAGCACGGCGTTGAGCCGCTCGCGCGCCGGCACGGCGAGGTGGCGCACCTCGCGGAACGCCGCACGGATCAGCTCCACCCCCGCCACGAAGCACTCGAACAGCAGCTGCTCCTTGCTGGTGACGTAGTAATACACCGTCGGCTTGGTGACCTCGAGCCGGGCGGCGATGTCGTCGAGGGAGGTGTTGTGGTATCCCTTGCGGTTGAACTCGCGTGCGGCGGTGCGGATGACGGCATCGCGCTTGAGCTCGCGGTCGCGCAGCCGCTCGCGGCTGGCTCGCCAGGGCGAAGCGCTCGTCAGGGCTGGTTTGCCCGCGGTCGGCGGGCTGGCGCGGCGGCTGTTCATCGGGTGAAGAGTATTATAGCGGCGCGGCGGCGGCAGCGTGACTGCCGCTGCGGCTGCGTTGCGGGGTGCGTTGACCGCGCGAAGCCGGCGGCGCCATACTGGCCAGTAGATATGTTACCGACGGGTAGACAGCTCTGACCCGCGGCAGGAACAGGCACATGAACGTCGGTCTCAGGCGCAGCGCGACCGCGCCCGGCAGTGAACAGGCCCCGGCGCGCGCGCCGCTGCGGGTCGTGTCCGCCGCCTCGCTGTTCGACGGCCACGATGCGGCCATCAACATGATCCGGCGCCTGCTGCAGGCGCGCGGGGCGGAGGTGGTGCACCTCGGCCACAACCGCAGCGTCGCCGACATCGTGCGCGCCGCCATCGACGAGGACGTCGCGGCGATCGCGGTGAGCTCCTACCAGGGCGGGCACAACGAGTACTTCACCTACATGGTGGACATGCTGCGCGAGCGCGGCTACGGCCACGTGCGGGTGGTGGTCGGCGGGGGCGGCACCATCGCGCCCAGCGAGATCGAGGCGCTCGAGCGTCACGGCGTGGAGAAGATCTATACGCCCGAGGACGGCCGGCGCTTAGGGTTAGCCGGCATGATCGACGATGTGTTCGCGCGCATCGGCGCGGTGCGCAGGCCCCCGTACGAATTCCGTCCCCTCAACGCGCGCGACCACGGGCTCATCGCCCGCACCATCTCGGTGCTCGAGGGGGAGGGTCCCGCTGGCGGCAGCCCGCAGGCGGAGCCGATCCGCCGCGCGCTCGCGCGCTCGCGCCAGCGCGTACCGGTCATCGGTATCACCGGCACCGGCGGGGCGGGCAAGTCGAGCCTCAACGACGAGCTGCTCGCGCGCCTGGTGCGGCACTTCCCCGAGAAGCAGATCGCGGTGGTGGCGATGGATCCGACGCGCCGGCGCAGCGGCGGCGCGCTACTCGGCGATCGCATCCGCATGAACAGCCTGGCCGCGGAGAATATCTTCATGCGCTCGCTGGCGACGCGGCGCGCCCACCTGGCGACCTCTGCGGTGCTGCGCGACGTGATCGAGCTGTACCAGGCGGCCGGCTTCGACCTGGTTGTGGTCGAGACGGCGGGTACGGGGCAGTCCGACACCGAGATCGTGGAACTGGTGGACCTGTCGCTGTACGTGATGACCGGGGATTACGGGGCGGCGAGCCAGCTCGAGAAGATCGACATGCTCGATTTCGCCGATTTCATTGTGCTCAACAAGAGCGAGAAGCGCGGCGCCGAGGACAGTCTGCGCGACGTGCGCAAGCAGTGGCGGCGCAACCACCCCGAGCGCGCCCAGCTGCCCGATGGCGAGCTGCCGGTGTTTCCCACCATCGCCAGCCGCTTCAACGACCCGGGCGTCAACCGCCTGTTCGCCGCGATCTGCGCCACGCTCGAGCAGCGGCGTATCGGCAGCGCCTCCTGGAGGCTCGCTGACCCGGGCCCCACCGAGCTCACGGCGCGCACGCCGCTCATTCCGGGCGCGCGCACCCGCTATCTGGCCGACATCGCCCAGGACGGGCGCGCCACGCGCGCGCGCATCGAAGCACAGGTCGAGGCGGCGCGCCAGGCCTTCGGCCTGTACCAGTCGCTGCGAGCCCTGCACGATGCGCAGCTGCCCGCTCCGCTCGAGGGCTATCCGCTTGCAGCGCTGGTACCGGACTCGCTCGAGGCCACGCGGCGCGAGCTGCGCGCGGCCTACAACCGCGCGCTCGAGCAGGTGGGCGCGGATGGGGTGGCCGAGCTCAAGGCCTGGCCGGAGCGCGCAGCCGCGGCGACCGCCGAGAACTACTCCTACACCGTGCGCGGGCGCATGGTGAGCGGCGAGAACTACACCGAGAGCCTGGCGCGCTCGAGGATTCCGAAGCTCGCGGTGCCGCGGCTCAAGGACTGGGGGGAGCTGCTGCACTTCATCCTCAACGAGAATCTGCCGGGCTCCTATCCGTACACCGGAGGCGTGTACCCCTACCGGCGCGAGGAGGAGGATCCGACCCGCATGTTCGCTGGCGAGGGGGGACCCGAGCGCACCAACCGCCGCTTCCACTATCTCGCGCACGGTCACGGGCCGCGCCTTTCCACCGCCTTCGACTCGACCACGCTGTACGGCGAGGACCCGGATACCCGCCCGGATGTCTACGGGCGCACCGGCAACTCGGGCGTGTCGATCGCAACGCTCGATGACATGAAGAAGCTCTATTCGGGCTTCGACCTGTGTGAGCCCACGACCTCGGTGTCGATGACTATCAACGGGCCGGCGCCGATCATCCTGGCGATGTTCATGAACACCGCCGTCGACCAGCAGGTCGAGCGCCACCTCAGGAGCGCGGGGCAATGGGCCGCGGCCGAGCAGCGCATCGCCGCGCTGCAGCGGGAGAGCGTGGCGCGCGGCGTGGCGCCACCCGCCTACCAGGGGGCGCTGCCGCCGCATCACGACGGCTCCGGCCTGGCCCTGCTCGGGGTGACGGGCGATGAGCTGCTCGAGCCGGAGGTCTACCAGCGCATCCGCGAGCAGGCGCTGCAGGCGGTGCGCGGCACGGTGCAGGCCGACATTCTCAAGGAAGACCAGGCGCAGAACACCTGCATCTTCTCGACCGAGTTCGCGCTGCGCATGATGGGCGACGTGCAGCAGTACTTCATCGACCGGCGCGTGCGCAATTTCTACTCGGTTTCGATCTCCGGCTACCACATCGCCGAAGCGGGGGCCAACCCGATCTCGCAGCTCGCCTTCACGCTCGCCAACGGCTTCACCATCGTCGAGTACTACCTGGCGCGCGGCATGAAGATCGATGACTTCGCGCCCAACCTGTCGTTCTTCTTCTCCAACGGCATGGATGCCGAGTACACGGTCATCGGGCGCGTGGCGCGCCGCATCTGGGCGCGCGCCATGCGCGAGCGCTACCAGGCGGGTCCGCGCAGCCAGATGCTGAAATACCACGTGCAGACCTCGGGACGCAGCCTGCACGCCCGCGAGATCTCCTTCAACGACATTCGCACCACGCTGCAGGCGCTGTACGCGCTGTTCGACAACTGCAACAGCCTCCATACCAACGCCTACGACGAGGCGCTCACCACGCCCACCGAGGAGAGCGTGCGCCGCGCGGTCGCCATCCAGCT
>DASPPI010000085.1:0-56635 GCA_035625615.1 Steroidobacteraceae bacterium
TGAAGTCGCTGCGCGCGCGCGGTGAGGCGCTGCCGGTGCTCATCATCACGGCGCGCGATGCGGTGTCCGACCGCGTGGCCGGCCTCGATGCCGGAGCCGATGATTACCTCATCAAGCCCTTCGACCTGGACGAGCTGGCCGCGCGCATCCGCGCGCTGCTGCGTCGCAAGTCCGGACGCTCCTCCTCCGCGCTCGAGCACCTGGGCGTGGCGCTCGACCCGGCCACTCATCGTGTCACGCAGGACGGAACCGAGGTCGCGCTGTCGCCGCGCGAGTTCGCGCTGTTGCAACTGCTGCTCGAGCGGCCGGGGACCATCCTGTCGCGCGCGCAGCTCGAGCAGCGCCTCTACGGCTGGGGCGAGGAAGTGGAGAGCAACGCGGTGGAGGTTCACATCCATGGCCTGCGGCGCAAGCTCGGCGCGCAGTTCATCCTGACGGTGCGCGGCGTGGGCTATCGCGTGAGGCCGCGTTCTTGAGCTCGCTGCGCGCACGGCTGCTCGCCTCACTGCTCGCCGGCGTGCTGTGCGTCGGCGCCGTGGGCGGCTGGATCGTCTATCGCAACGCGCTCGCCGAGGCGGATGCGTTCTTCGACTACCACCTGCGCCAGACGGCGCTGATCCTGCGCGACCAGCCGGTCACCTACCTGCTCGCGCCGCAGTTCCAGCCCGCGGATGCCGCCTACGACTTCGTGGTGCAGGTCTGGTCGCTCGACGGCGTGCGCGTCTACCTGTCCCGCCCGCACGCGGTGTTGCCGCAGATCACGACGCTCGGGTTCTCGACCGTCGCTACTTCCGAGGGGCGCTGGCGAGTGTTCGGCGTCCAGGCCGTGACACGGGTCATCCAGGTGGCGCAGCCGATGAGCGTGCGCGAGCAGCGCGCCGCAGAGCTCGCCCTGCAGACGCTCAAGCCCTTCGCGCTACTGCTGCCGGTGCTGGCGCTGCTCATCTGGTTCGCGGTCGGTCACGCGCTCGAGCCCCTGCAGCGGCTCACCGCGCTGGTGAAGGTACGGCAGGTCAACGCGCTCGATCCGCTGCCCGATGCCGGCCTGCCCGATGAAGTGCAGCCCCTGGTCACCGCGCTCAACGACCTGCTGGAGCGCCTGCGCAAGGCGCTCGAGCGCGAGCGCGCCTTCATGGCGGATGCCGCGCACGAGCTGCGCACCCCGCTCACCGCGCTGCACCTGCAGGTGGGCATGCTGGCGCGAGCGAGCGGCGAGAGCGAGCGCACCGCGGCCATGGGCACTTTGTCGGCGGGCGTGCAGCGCGCCATCCGTCTGGTGGAGCAGCTGCTCGCGCTCGCCCGCCAGGAGCCGCGCGCCGAGGGCCGGCGCGTGCCGGTGCGACTCGACGACCTGGCGCGCGAGGTCGTCGCGGAGCTCGTGCCGCTGGCGGATGCCGGCCGCATCGACCTGGGGGTCGAAGCGGCTCAGCCGGCGACCGTTCAGGGCGACGCCGACGAGCTGCGCACGCTGCTGCGCAACCTGGTGGACAACGCCGTACGCTACAGCCCGGCCGGCGGGCGTGTCGATGTGACCGTCGAGGCGGCGGTGGCCGCGGCGCCCGGCGCGTCGCCCGGCGCGTCGCCCGCCGCAGCATCCGGTGCGCGCCTGACGGTGAGCGACACGGGCCCGGGCATTCCGCCCGAGGATCGTGGGCGTGTGTTCGACCGCTTCTATCGCCGCGCCGGCACCGAGCCCCCGGGAAGCGGGCTGGGCCTGGCGATCGTGAAAGCGATCGCCGACGCGCACGGCGCGACGCTCACTCTCGCCGACGGCCCCGGGGGCAAGGGGCTTACCGTCACCGTGTCGTTCCCGTAGAGGTTCGCAGGCACCGGCCTGCGGCCTGAGTGCTGGCGCCTCGGTGTGGCGCCTCAGCGCGAGAGTTTCTGCAGGAAGCTCGCGGCGGTCAGCAGGTAGGCGTCGCGATTGCCCTTCTTGACGAAGCCGTGTCCTTCGTCCTTGGCGACGAGATACCAGACCTCCCCGCCCGCCGAGCGCACGCGCCACACCAGCTGCTCGGACTCGGAGAGCGGCACGCGCGGGTCGTTCATCCCCGCCACCACCAGCAGCGGCTTCTTGATGCGGCTCGCGTTGCTGAGCGGAGAGATGCGATCGAGGAATACCCGCGTGGCGGTGTCGCGCTCGTCACCGTACTCGGAGCGGCGCCAGTCGCGGCGGTAGCCTGCGGTGTTGCGCAGGAAGGTCACGAAGTTGCTGATGCCGACGAGGTCGATGCCGCCGCGCAGCCGCTCGCCGTAGGTGATCAGCGAGGCGAGCGCCATGTAGCCGCCGTAGGAGCCGCCCATCACCGCCACGCGCTCGCGGTCGAAAGTCGGCTGCGCACCGATCCACACCAGCAGCGACCCGATGTCGCGCAGCGCGTCCTCGCGCAGCAGGCCGTTATCGAGGGCGAGGAAGCTCTTGCCGTAACCGGACGAGCCGCGCACGTTGGGCGCGACCACCGCGTAGCCGAGCTCGTTGACGAGAAACTGCACGAACGGATCCCACTCGGGACGGTACTGGGACTCCGGGCCGCCGTGAATGTCGATCACCACGGGTGAGGGGCCGCTGGCGTGCTGCGGCCGGTAGACCCAGGCGGACAGCATGCGCGGGTGGCCGTTCACGCGGTCCCAGGTCGGATAGCGCACCAGCTCGGGCGCCACCAGCGTGCTGACGTCGATCGGACCGGCCTCGCTCCGCGTCCAGCGCGTCACGGTGGCCGCCTCGACGTCGTAGACGTACACGTCCCTGGGGGAGGCCGCCCCATCGACCGTCATCGCGAGCCGGTGTCCGGCGCGATCGAAGCGCGGGTTGCCGACGCGCCCTTCCGGCAGCCCGACAGGCTCGAGCGTCTGGTGAGTCTGGGTATCGAGCACGGCGAGGTGGCTGCGGCCGTCCTCGTTGAGGACGTAGGCGAGGTAGCGTCCGTCGGTGCTGACATCGAAGTCCTCGACGTCCCAGCCCACCTCCGGCGTGACGCGCCGGCTCTCGTGCGTAATGGGGTCCTTGAACTTCAGCTGCATGAATTCGCCGTCCTCGTCGGTCACCACGTACACACCGCGCCCCGAGGGCGCGAACCTCGCCATGGTGATGCCGGCCTTGAGGGGCTTTTCCTCGAGCGGGCTGAGCGTGCCGCTGGTCGTGTCCGCCAGATACAGGTAGCTCTCGCTGCTGGAGAAGTAGCGCCACACCAGCAGCTGCGAGTCGTCGGCGGACCAGTCGAGCGGGTACCAGGTGTCGTCGCGGCCGCCGACCAGCAGCTGCGGCGCGCCGGCGGCGGTAACGTCGGCGACGTAGACGTCGTAGCTGAGCGAGTCGCGGTCGTTGCCGTAGAAGGCGACGCGCTTGCCGTCGTGCGCCCACACCGGGCTGCCGTGGATGAAGGCGCCGCTGGTGAGCTGGCGTGCGGTGCCGGTGCCGGACTGGTAATACACCTGGGCGTTCTCATCGCCTCCCTGGTCCTTGAGGAACACGAATCCCGCGCCGCTCCTGGCCGCCCGCGCCCATTCGATCGGGTCGGGATAGAAGGTGAGCTGCTCGCGCATGCCGAGCGGCGCGGTCACGCGGTGCACCTGCACGGTCTCGCCGAAGCGTGTCTCGATCAGCATGCCGCCGTCGGCGAGCCAGTCGAGAAAGGTGGCGCTGCGCGACTGCTGATAGCGGTTCAGGCGCGCGGCGAGGTCCGGCTCCGGGGGCGGAATGCCGTCGTAGACGAGCTCACCGCGCTCGCGGTGTTGGCTGACAGGCACGCCCGACTGCTGAGCCTGGGCGGGGGAGGCGGTGAGAACGGACAAAGCCGCGCAGGCGATGAGCGTCCGGAGCAGGTAGTGATCGGTCATGCGTCTTTGGCTAGCCTACAGGGTAGGATGTAGCGGCGCGACCCCCGATCGCCATGAAACCGACACTCTATCGTCACCCACACGGCATTACGGCCGTGGATGCCGCATACCTCTACCCGGGGCACGCCGCCGCGCACGTGATCGAGGACAGCGGGCGCGCGGCCTGCGTCGATGTCGGCACCAACGCTTCAGTCCCCTACCTGCTCGCTGCGCTGGACGAGCTCGGCATCGCGCGCGCCGCGGTCGACTACCTGCTGCTCACCCACGTGCACCTGGATCACGCCGGCGGCGCCGGTGCGCTGGTGCGCGAGCTGCCCAACGCGCGCGCGCTGCTGCACCCGCGCGGCGCGCCGCACATGATCGATCCAGCCCGGCTCATCGCCGGCGCACAGGCGGTGTACGGCGAGGAGCCGTTCGCGCGCATGTACGGGGAGCTGGTGCCGATCCCGCGCGAGCGCGTGCAGGTAGTCAGGGACGGGGAGCGCGTGCAGCTCGGAGGCCGCACGCTCGAGCTCATCCACACCCCCGGTCACGCCCAGCATCATTACGTCGTGGTCGATCAGGCCCACGCCAGCATTTTCAGTGGGGACACTTTCGGCATCTCCTATCGCTCACTCGATACCGAGAACGGGGCCTTCATCATCCCGTCCACCGTGCCGACCCAGTTCGACCCCGAGCAGCACCTTGCCTCCGTCGACCGCATGCTCGGTTATCGGCCCGAGTCGATTTACCTGATGCACTTCAGCCGCGTCACCGACGTGCCGCGGCTGGGCAGGCTGCTCAAGGAGCAGATCGTGGAGCTCGCGCGCATCGCGCGCGCACATGCCGGCGATTCCGACCCCGCCGCAGGCATCCGCGCCGACATGCTCGCCCTGTGGCGCGCCCTCGCGCGCCGCCACGGCTGCCGGCAGTCCGCTGCCGAGCTCGAGCAGGTGTTCGCAGGCGACCTCCACCTCAATACCCAGGGGCTGATCGCCTGGCTGGCGCGCTCAGGGGCAAAGGCGGTGAAGTCATGAACCGGTTCAAGGCGTTCCGCATCCACTCGAACGGCGGCAAGATCAGCGCACACTTCGAGCAGCTCGGCCTCGATGACCTGACGGCGGGCGACGTGGTGATCCGCGTCACGCACTCCGGCATCAACTACAAGGACGCGCTCGCGGCCACCGGCGCCGGCAAGATCCTGCGCCGCTATCCGCTGGTCGGCGGCATCGATCTCGCCGGTGTGGTCGAGTCGTCGGCCGACCATCGCTACCGCGCGGGCCAGGCGGTGCTCGTGACCGGCTGCGGGCTGTCGGAGACCCACGACGGCGGTTACGCGCAGCTGGCGCGCGTTCCCGGCGACTGTGTGATCCCGATGCCGCACGGGCTCGATGCCTCCACCGCCATGGCGCTCGGCACGGCGGGCTTCACCGCGGCGCTCGCCATCCACCGCATGGAGCAGAACGGCCAGCAGCCGCACCAAGGCCCGATTGCGGTAACCGGCGCCACCGGCGGCGTCGGCAGCATCGCCGTCGACATGTTGAGTGCGCGCGGCTACCGCGTGGTGGCGGTCAGCGGCAAGGCGGCCGCGGCGGCCTACCTCAGCGCGCTCGGCGCGACCGAGGTCCTCGCCCGGCAGGACATCGACTTCGGCTCGCGGCCCCTCGAGAACGCCCGCTTCGCCGGCGCCATCGACAACCTGGGCGGCGACACCCTCGCCTGGCTCACGCGCACCGTGGACTTCTGGGGCAACATCGCCAGCGTCGGCCTCGCCTCGGGGCCCGAGCTGAAGACCACGGTGATGCCGTTCATCCTGCGCGGCGTGGCGCTCCTCGGCATCAACTCCTCGGCCACGCGGCGCGAGTTGCGGCTGGCCGTCTGGCAGCGCATCGCGACCGACCTCGCGCCCCGACATCTTGCCCGCATCGTCACACGCACCATCGACTTCGACGAGCTGCCCGCGGCCTTTCCGGGCTACCTCGAGGGTCGCATCACCGGGCGCACCGTGGTACGCATCGGCTGACCAGGCGCATGAGGCGCGCGCTCCCTACCGGTCGGTAGGTTAGAATCTGCGTTCGCTGCCGAGGTCTCATCATGCCCGAATCCTCAGTCACCGCAGGGGCGCGCCTGCGGGCCGCGGTCGAGGCGGAGCGCCCGCTGCAGGTCGTCGGCACGATCAATGCCTACGCGGCGCTGCTGGCCGGGCGCGCCGGCTTCCGGGCCATCTACCTGTCGGGCGCGGGAGTCGCCAACGCCTCCTTCGGCCTGCCGGACCTCGGCATCACCTCGCTCAACGATGTGTGCGAGGACGTGCGCCGCATCAGCGCGGCCTGCACGCTGCCGCTGCTGGTCGATGCCGACACCGGCTTCGGCGGCGCCTTCAACATCGCCCGCACCTGCCGTGAGCTGATCCGTGCCGGCGCCGCCGGCATGCACCTCGAGGACCAGGTGTCCGCCAAGCGCTGCGGTCACCGGCCGGGCAAGGCGCTGGTGCCGGGCGGGGAGATGGTCGACCGCCTCAAGGCGGCGGTCGATGCGCGCAGCGATGCGGCGTTCGTCATCATGGCGCGCACCGATGCGCACGCAGTGGAGGGACAGGCAGCCGCGCTCGAGCGCGCCGCGGCCTACGCCGCCGCCGGCGCCGACATGGTCTTCGCCGAGGCGCTCACCACCCTCGATGAATACCGCCAGTTCACCGCCGCCCTGCGCGTGCCGGTGCTCGCCAACATCACCGAGTTCGGGCAGACGCCGCTCTACACACTGACCGAGCTCGGCGCGGCGGGCGTGCGGCTGGTGCTGTACCCCTTGTCCGCATTCCGCGCTGCCGCCAGGGCGCAGGTGGCGGTCTACGAGGCGATCCGCCGGCTCGGCACCCAGAGGAGCGCGCTGCCGGACATGCAGACGCGCGCCGAGCTCTACGAGGTGCTGGGCTACCACCAGTACGAGCGCAAGCTCGATGAGCTGTTCGGGAAAGACAAGTCATGAGCGAGACGAGCACCTTCAAGCCCAAGAAGTCCGTCGCCCTGTCGGGCGTGACGGCCGGCAACACTGCGCTGTCCACCGTGGGGCGCACCGGCAACGACCTGCATTACCGCGGCTACGACATCCTCGAGATCGCCACCGTGTGCGAGTTCGAGGAGATCGCCCATCTGCTCATTCACGACACGCTCCCCAACCGCGCCGCGCTCGCCGCCTACAAGACCAGGCTCCGGTCGCTGCGCGGGCTGCCGGGCCCGGTGCGCAGCGCGCTCGAGGCGCTGCCGGCCTCGAGCCACCCGATGGACGTGCTGCGCACCGGCACCTCCGTGCTCGGCTGCACGCTGCCGGAGAAGGACCGTCACGCCGCCCCCGGGGCGCGCCTCATCGCCGACCGCCTCATCGCCTCGCTCGGCTCGATGCTGGTCTACTGGTACCACTTCAGCCACGCAGGTGAGCGCATCCCGGTCGAGACCGACGACGACTCCATCGGCGGGCACTTCCTGCACCTGCTGCACCGGCGCCCGCCGCCGGCGTCCTGGGTGCGCGCCATGCACACCTCGCTCATCCTCTACGCCGAACACGAGTTCAACGCCTCGACCTTCGCGGCGCGCGTCATCGCCGGCACCGGCGCCGACATGTATTCCTGCATCACCGGCGCGATCGGCGCGCTGCGCGGACCCAAGCACGGCGGCGCCAACGAGGCCGCCTACGAGATCCAGGAGCGCTACGACAACCCGGATGCCGCCGAGGCCGACATCCGTGCGCGCGTGGCGAACCGCGAGGTCATCATCGGCTTCGGGCATCCGGTGTACACCATCGCCGATCCGCGCAATCAGGTGATCAAGGAGGTGGCGCGCACGCTGTCGAAGGAGGCGGGCGACATGAAGATGTTCGACATCGCCGCGCGCATCGAGAAGGTGATGCACGAGACCAAGAAGCTGTTCGCCAATCTCGACTGGTTCTCGGCCGTCTCGTATCACATGATGGGCGTGCCGACGGAGATGTTCACGCCGCTGTTCGTCATCTCGCGCACCACCGGCTGGGCGGCGCACGTGCTCGAGCAGCGCGCCGACGGCAAGATCATCCGCCCGACGGCCAATTACACCGGGCCCGAGAACGTCCGGTTCGTACCCATCGAAAAGCGCAGATAGCCGACCGTATGGCCACCCACCCCCTCAAGTCCGCCGAGCGGCCGCCGCCGGATGCCGCCCTCGTCGCGATTGCCGCGTACGCGCGCAACTTCACCGTGCAGAGCGAGAGCGCCTACGACACCGCGCGCTACTGCCTCATGGATACCCTCGCCTGCGGCCTCCAGGCGCTGCAGTATCCCGCCTGCCGCAGGCTCCTCGGGCCGGTGGTGCCCGGGGCGGTCATGCCGGGCGGGGCGCGCGTGCCGGGAACCTCCTTCGAGCTCGACCCGGTACAGGCGGCGTTCAACATCGGCGCCATGATCCGCTGGCTCGACTTCAACGACACCTGGCTCGCCGCGGAGTGGGGCCACCCGTCGGACAATCTCGGCGGCATTCTCGCCGCGAGCGATTACCTGGCCCGTCAGGCGGTGATGTCGGGGCGCGCGCCGCTCAAAGTGCGCGAGCTGCTCACCGCCATGATCAAGGCGCACGAGATCCAGGGCGTGCTGGCGCTCGAGAACAGCTTCAACCGCGTCGGGCTCGATCACGTGCTGCTGGTGCGGATCGCCTCCACGGCGGTCGTCGCCAGCCTGCTCGGCGGCAGCGAGAGCCAGGTCGTGAACGCCGTGTCGAACGCGTGGATCGACGGTGGGGCGCTGCGCACCTACCGTCACGCACCCAACACCGGCTCGCGCAAGAGCTGGGCCGCCGGCGACGCTACCAGCCGCGCCGTGCGGCTCGCGCTCATCGCGCTCAGCGGCGAGATGGGCTACCCGTCGGCTTTGTCGGCCAGGACCTGGGGCTTCTGCGACGTGCTGTTCCGCGGCCGGCCGCTCGCCCTGCCGCAGCCCTTCGGCAGCTACGTCATGGAGAACGTGCTGTTCAAGATCTCCTATCCGGCGGAGTTTCACGCGCAGACCGCGGTCGAGGCGGCGATGCAGCTGCACCGTGAGGTCAGCGGCCGCATCAAGGACATCGAGCGCATCGTGATCGAGACGCAGGAGCCGGCCATGCGCATCATCGACAAGACGGGGCCGCTCGCCAATCCCGCCGACCGCGATCACTGCATCCAGTACATGGTGGCGATCCCGCTGATCTTCGGGCGCCTCACCGCGGCGGACTACGAAGATGCGGTCGCCGCCGATGAGCGCATCGACGCGCTGCGCGCCAGGATGCAGGTGCGCGAGAACCCAACGTTCACGCGCGAGTACTACGAGGCCGACAAGCGCTACATCGGCAATGCCGTGCAGGTGTTCTTCAAGGACGGCAGCGCCAGCGAGCGTGTACAGGTCGATTTCCCCATCGGCCATCGCCGGCGCCGCGCCGAAGGCATGCCGGTGCTGGTGAAGAAGTTCGAGGCAGCGGTGGAGGCTCACTTCGCCGCGAAGCAGGCCGAGCGCATCCGCGCGCTGTTCGCCGGACCCAAGGAGCTCGATGCCCTGCCGGTGAACGAGCTGATGGCGGCGCTGGTCACCAACGGACCGGCCACATGAACGAGCGCCGGGCGGTCGCTACGCCGACCGCCCGGCACTTCCGACATCATCCGCGCTGTTACCCGACTCTCACCGGCACGAACAGCCTCGTGTCGCCGCGCTGGATAAGGAGTGCGATGTGACCGTGCGATTTCTCCACGGCACTCTTGAGCTCCTCGGCGTTGGCGATCGGCGCACCGTTGGCGGCCAGCACCACGTCGCCCGGCTGGATGCCGGCTTCGGCGGCAGGACCGCTTGAGCGCTCGACCACCAGGCCGCCCTTCAGGTTGCCCTGCCGCTGCTCCTGCGGAGTCAACGGGCGCACGGCGAGCCCCAGCTTGCCGCCGCTCGCCTGCGGACCCGTGCTGGCGGCGGTGCGCTTGTCCTCCATGGCGCCGAGCTTCACGCTGATGGTGCGCGAGGCGTGGTTGCGCCAGATCTCGAGCTCCACGCTCGTGCCGGGGCTGATGCCGGCGATCTGCACCGGCAGCTCGCTGGAATCCTTCAGCGGCTGGCCGTTGAGCTTGAGGATCACATCGCCCGGCTCGACGCCGGCAGCCTCCGCGGGGCCACCCTTCTCGACGCTCGAGACCAGCGCGCCCTCAGGCTGCGGCAGTCCGAACGAGTCCGCCAGCCCCTGGGTGACGTTCTGGATCACCACGCCGAGCTTGCCGCGCGTGACGTGACCGGTGGTCTGCAGCTGCTGCCCCACCTGCATGGCGACGTCGATCGGGATCGAGAACGACACACCCATGTAGCCGCCGCTGCGGCTGTAGATCTGCGAGTTGATGCCGACCACCTCGCCGCGCATGTTGAACAGCGGGCCGCCGGAGTTGCCGGGGTTGATCGGCACGTCGGTCTGGATGAAAGGCACGTAGCCCGAGTCCGGGAGCGTGCGGCCCTTGGCGCTGACGATACCGGCGGTGGCGCTGTTCTCGAAGCCGAACGGCGCGCCGATCGCCAGCACCCATTCACCGACCTTGAGACTGCGCGAGTCGCCGATCTTGACCGTCGGCAGGTCCTTGGCGGAGATCTTGATGATGGCGATGTCCGACTTGGTGTCGACTCCGACCACCTTGGCGGTGTATTCGCGCCGGTCGGTCATGCGCACCGTGACCTCGCTCGCACCGTTCACTACGTGCGCGTTGGTCATGATCACCCCGTCGGGGCGGATGATGAAGCCCGAGCCCTCCCCGTGCACCGGCTGGTGCGGCGGCATCTGGAACGGCATGCCGCGGAAGAACGGCGCGAACGGGCTGTTGGGACCGAAGGGGTTGTTGCCGCCGCTGTCGTCACCCTCGTCACCGGAGTCATCCCCCGGCGAGTTGAAGGAGGTCGACACCTTGGTGATCACGCTGATGTTGACCACCGCCGGGCCGTACTTCTGCACCATGGAGCTGAAGTCGGGCAGCAGCGCGCCCGGATTGGCGGCGGCCGGCACCGGGGTCACGGGGGCGGCGGCCGGTGCCGGTGCGCTCGCCGCGGCCGAGGTTGCGGCGGCGCGGCCGGCCCCAAGCACGTACAGCGCGCTGACCGGCACGGCAATCGTTGCCGCGCCGATCACGGCCGCAATGAGCGGTTTCCTCAAGAGACTCGACAGATTCATGGCAGTGCTCCGTCACACGAGAAGGAAGGCGTAGCGCAACGATAGAAAACGACCCTTATGGGAGTCTTAAGGCGCGCCCGCAGGGTTCGCCTTGGGGTTCCCGGGCCCCTGTTTCAAGGCCCTGGCCGCCCTATTCCCCGCCCGATCCCCCAGTCAGGCGCGTGCCGGGCCGCGACTGTACCGAGCGCGAGGGTGAGGCGCCGGGGCAAATGCCACACAATCCACCCGCCATGATCGCCCTCATCCAGCGTGTCAGCGAGGCGCAGGTGCGCGTCGGCGGGGAGCTCGTCGCGGCGATCGGCCGCGGCGTGCTCGCCCTGATCGGCGTGCGCGCCGGCGACCGGGAAGCCGCGGTCGAGCGGCTGCTCGAGCGGCTGCTGGCCTACCGGATCTTCCCTGACGCCGCCGGACGCATGAACCTCTCGGTGCGCGAGGTCGGCGGAGGCCTCCTGCTCGTGCCGCAGTTCACGCTCGCGGCCGACACCAGAAAGGGTACGCGCGCCGGCTTCAGCACTGCCGCGGAGCCCGCCGCAGCGCAGGCGCTGTTCACGCTCCTGGTCGAGCGCGCACGGACCGCCTATGCCCCTGTTTCCGCAGGCGTATTTGGCGCCCATATGCAGGTGTCGCTGGTCAATGACGGGCCGGTGACCTTCTGGCTGGAGAGCTGAAGGTGCGCGAGCGTGAAGTGCGTCCCGATCCGCGCGCGAACTTATCGGGTTCCGGAGGCTCATTTGACCTATCATCCGAGTTACTTTCCGCCGCACAGGCGGATTTCGTGGAGTGCTGAAAATATGGGTTTAGGAATGCGCGAGCTGGTGGTGATCCTGCTGGTGGTGCTCGTCGTGTTCGGCGCCAAGAAGCTGCGCAGCGTCGGCTCGGATCTCGGGCACGCGGTGCGCGGGTTCAAGAAGGCCATGAGCGAGGGCGAGGAAGAGCAGAACACCCCACCGAAGCAGATCCGCTCCGAGGGAGCGGACGCGGAATTCCCGGAAGTCGCAAAGAAGACCGACACCAAGACCGAACGGAGCACGTGATCTGTTCGAAGGCCGGTTCCTCGAAGTCCTGATCATCTTCGTCCTGGCGCTCATCGTGCTGGGACCGGAGAAGCTGCCCCGCGTGGTCTCCGAGTTCGGCCGCTGGGTCGGGCGCGCTCGCGCCATGGCGCGGCAGTTTCGCGAGCAGCTCGAGGAGGAGGTGCAGCTCGAGCAGGCGCGCAAGACGCAGCGCGCGGCGCCGGCCACCTCAGCCCCTGTCCCGGCAGCACCGCCGGCGGCGCCGACCACCTCCGCCCCTGCCGAGGCAGCGCCGCCAGCCGCGCCGCCGCCGCCTTCGTCCGCCGAGCCATCCACCGTCTCGCACGCCCGTCCCACCGATGACACCGGCGCCGACCCTACCGCAGGCCGGGCCGCCCCGGTAGCGAGCGCCGATGAGCGAAGAGCCTGAGAAGCTCGCCGAAGGCACGCTGATCTCGCATCTGCTGGAACTGCGCGACCGGCTGCTGCGCGCGCTCATGGCGGTCGGGCTCGCGTTCCTGCCGTGCGTGTACTACTCGAACGACCTCTTCAGCTTCCTCGCGCAGCCGCTGCTCGCCAAGCTCCCGCAGGGCAGCAACCTCATCGCCACCGGCGTCATGTCGCCGTTCACCACGCCCTTCAAGCTGTCGTTCTTCGCGGCGCTGATGATGGCGATGCCCTACGTCATCTATCAGCTGTGGGCGTTCGTGGCTCCGGGGCTGTACCGCCACGAGCGGCGTTTCGCCGTGCCGCTGCTGATCTCCTCGATCCTGCTGTTCTACGTCGGCATCGGCTTCGCCTACTACTTCGTGTTCCCGGTGATGTTCGAGTTCTTCGCGCACACCACCCCGAAGGGCGTCGCCATGATGACCGACATCAACAACTACCTCGATTTCGTGGTGACCATGTTCTTCTGCTTCGGCGTCGCCTTCGAGGTGCCGGTGGCGGTGGTGCTGCTGGTGCTGATGGGCATCGTGTCGCTCGAGAAGCTGAAGAGAAATCGCGGCTACGTGCTGATCGGCATCTTCATCCTCGCAGCATTGCTCACGCCGCCGGATGCGGTCTCGCAGTGCTCGCTCGCCATCCCGATGTACCTGCTGTACGAGGGCGGCATCCTCATGGCGCGCCTCATGTCGCGCAGCCGCAGCGCCGCCGCTCCCGCAGACGTCAGCGACGGCTGACGCACCGGGCGGCCGCGATGCGCTGACGGCCGGGCGCCGCGGCGTGCGTTGCGCCGCGGGTCGCCGCTGGTTCAGACTCGCGCGATCCTCTGCACGGCCGCCAAGAAGCCCTGAAAGCCCGCCCATGAGTCAGCTCGCCGCTGCCCCCGCCGCCACCGCAGCGCCCGGTCGCACGATCTTCGGGCAGCCGCGCGGGCTCGCCACGCTGTTCCTCACGGAGATGTGGGAGCGCTTCACCTACTACGGCATGCGCGGGGTGCTTATCCTGTTCATGGCAGAGGCGGTCTCGAGGGGCGGACTCGGTCTCGACGACCGGACCGCGAGCGCCGTGTACGGCATGTACATCGGCGGCACGTACCTCTTCGGGCTCCTCGGCGGCTGGGTCGCCGACCGTCTGATCGGCGCGCAGCGCGCCGTGATCGCCGGCGGCGTGTTGATCATCGCCGGCAATCTCATGCTGACGCCCGGCAGCGCGCCGCTGTTCTACCTGGGACTCCTGGTGATCACCGTCGGCGTGGGGCTGCTCAAGCCCAACGCCAGCGTCATGGTGGCGACGCTCTACCCCGAGGGCGGCGCGCGCCGTGACGCCGGCTTCTCCATCTTCTACATGGGCATCAATCTCGGCGCACTGATCGGCCCGCTGCTGGTCGGCTGGTTCGCCGAGCGCCTGGGATGGCGCTGGGGTTTTGCGCTGCCGGCGCTCGGCATGGGGCTGGGGCTCGCGCAGTTCGTGTGGACGCGCCAATACCTCGGGAACGCCGGCGTCACGGTGAGCGGCGAGCGGCCGGGCTCCTGGAAGGGCGTGCTGCTGCTTGCCGCCGCGCTGGCCGTGGTGGCGCTGCTCGCCATGACGGGCGTTGTCCGGCTCGACGCGCTGGTCCTCGCGACGGGGGCGTCGTGGGCGATGGTGCTGCTCGGTGCGGTGTATTTCGCGTACCTGCTGTTCTTCGCCGGGCTCAGCGGCGTCGAGCGCAACCGCGTGCTGGTGATGATCGCCCTGGTGGCGGCCTCGGTCACCTTCTGGGCGGGCTACGAGCAGACCGGCGCGTCCATGAACCTGTTCGCCGACCGCTATACCGACCGGCATATTCTCGGCTGGGAGATGCCCACGCCCTGGCTGCAGTCGGTGAACCCGCTCTTCATCATCGGCTTCGCTCCAGTGTTCGCCGCGCTGTGGATTGCGCTCGGCAAGCGCGGGCGCGACCTGAACGCCGCCGCCAAATTCGGCGCGGGGCTGATCCTGCTCGGCCTCGGGTTCCTGGTGATGTACTTCGCCGCGCTGCACGTGCTCGCCGGCGAGCAGGTGCTGTCGACCTGGTTGATCGTCGCCTACCTGCTGCACACCTTCGGCGAGCTGAGCCTCTCGCCCGTGGGGCTCTCGTACATGAGCAAGCTCGCACCGCCGCGCTTCGTCGGGCAGGTGATGGGCATCTGGTTCCTGTCGCTGGCGCTCGGCAGCAACCTCGCGGGCCAGCTTTCCGGCCTGTACGACGCGAGCCATCTCGAGTCGCTCCCGGCGCTGTTCCTGAAGATCTTCTGGTACGGGATGATCGGCGGCGCCGTGATGCTGCTGCTGACGCCCCTGGTGAGGAAAATGATGGCCGGTGTGAGGTAACGCCCGTGGGGAGCGTGAAGCGGGTAGCCGGCGCCACGATCCTGGCGGCGGTGGCGCTCAGCGCCTGTGCGCCGGTGCAGTCGCCCGCACCGGCAGCAGGGGGCGCGCCGTCCGGGGCGCAGCCGTCCGCCGCCGCAGCCGAAGAGAGCGCCGAGGCGTTCGTGGCCCGCGTCAATCGCGAGCTCACGGCGCTGTCGCGCGAGGCGCAGGCCGCCGGCTTCACCCAGGACACCTTCATCACGCCCGACACGCAGCTGCTCAACGCGCGCGCCAACGAGCGCTACCTGGCGTATCTCAGCCGCGCAGTGACGGAAGCGAAGCGCTACGACGGCGAGCCGCTCGCCCCGGCCACGGCGCGCGCGCTCCTGAAGCTGCGGCTCAACGTCGCCGCCCCCGCGCCCGACGACCCGGCCAAACGCGAGCGCATGACGCAGCTGGAAGCGGCGCTGGCAGCGAAGTATGGCGAGGGCAAGTACTGTCCGCACGGCCTCTCCTCCTGCAAGAATCTCGAGCAGCTCGAGGAGATCCTCGCCACGAGCCGCAACTACGCGGAGCTGGTCACGGCCTGGAAGGGCTGGCACGACGTGGGAGCCGGCATGCGCGAGGACTACAGCCAGTTCGTCGCGCTGGCCAACGAGGGCGCCCGGACGCTGGGGTTCAGGGACCTCGGCGTCATGTGGCGCGCCGCTTACGACATGCCGCCGGAGCAATTCGACGCGCTCGCCGAGCGGCTGTGGCAGCAGGTGAAGCCGCTGTACGACGCGCTGCACTGCTACGCGCGCGCGCGGCTCGCCAGGCGCTACGGTGAGGACAAGGTGCCCGCGGGCCAGCCGATCCCGGCGCCGCTCCTCGGCAACATGTGGGCGCAGCACTGGAGCAAGATCTACCCCGACATCCTCATGCCCTACCCCGGCGCGAGCGTCGAGAGCGCGGACGCGCAGCTCAAGGCGCAGAAATGGGACGCGCTGCGCATGACGCACTCGGCGGAGAGCTTCTACACCTCGCTCGGCTTCCCGCAGCTGCCGCAGACCTTCTGGCAGCGCTCGATGCTCTCACGTCCGCGCGACCGCGAGGTCGTGTGCCACGCGAGCGCCTGGGACATGAGCAACGACCGGGACGTGCGCATCAAGGCGTGTCTCATGCCGACCGAGCAGGACCTCTACACCATCTATCACGAGCTCGGCCACGTCTATTACTTCCTGAGCTACGCGCGGCAGCCGTACCTGTTCCGCGACGGCGCCAACGACGGCTTCCACGAGGCGATCGGCGACACGGTGAACCTCTCGGTCACACCGGCGTACCTCGCGCGCATCGGGCTGATTCATCCGGTCGCTGCCAGCCGTGAGGCCCTCATTAACCAGCAGATGAAGGTGGCGCTGGAGAAGATCGCGTTCCTGCCCTTCGGCCGGCTGATCGACCAGTGGCGCTGGAAGGTATTCGCCGGCGAGATCACGCCTGAGCACTACAACAGCTGGTGGTGGGAGCTGCGCCGCCGCTATCAGGGCATCGCGCCTCCGCTGCCGCGCAGCGAGGCCGATTTCGACCCCGGGGCGAAGTACCACGTTCCCACCAACACCCCCTACACCCGCTACTTCCTGTCCTACATCCTGCAGTTCCAGTTCCACCGGGCGTTGTGCGCGGCCTCCGGCAGCAAGGCGCCGCTGTACCAGTGCTCGAACTACGGCAGCCAGGAGGCGGGGCGGCGCTTCGCCGACATGCTGACGTCGGGCGCCTCCGTGCCCTGGCAGGATGCGCTCGAGAAGCTCACCGGCACGCGCGAGATCGACGCCGGCGCCATCATCGAGTATTTCCAGCCGCTCATGGCCTGGCTCAGCGAGCAGAACAAGGGACAGCGGTGCGGGTGGTAAGCCTGGCGCCGTGGCACCAGGCGCCACTCGCCCGTCGCCCCCCGGACGCCGCCGCGGCTGAGCGTTACGGCGTCGCCGGCGACGCCGGGGAAACCTGCGCGCTCGTCACGAAGTACTCGGTCTCGCCGAAACAGGAAGTCGGCACCCACTTGTGCTGCTCGTAGTGCAGGGCCATGCGCCTGCCGATGTTGGCATTGAGCATCGCGGCGAGCGCGTCATTGCGCACGGTGAACGGAAAGCGCTCGGCCACCGTGCCGGGGAGCGTCACCATCGCCAGCTCCCCCTCCCAGGTCTTGCACACCCACCCCTTGCGGGAGAATTTCTGCACGAAGCCGGCGCGCTCGCCCTCGGAGTACGCCCAGTGCAGCGTCAGCCAGGTGAAACCGGCGACCCCGAGGATGACCGCGAGGAGAAAACCGAGGAATACTTTGGCCATGGGTCATGTGCTCCGCACGCGCAGCATAGCGCGCGCGCCGGCAAACGGCTTACCGCGCGCGGCGCGCACGGCGCAGCTAAGATGACCGGCCTATGGAGAGCCAACCGCTCGCCGGCCGCACCGTGGCCGTGCCCGAGGCCCGCGAGCTCGAGGTGTTCGCCGCCCTGCTCGAGCGGCGCGGCGCGAGCGTGCTGCGCTGCCCGCTGGTCGCCATCCTGGATGCGCCCGACCCGGCGCCGGTGCTGGCCTTCGCCCGCGCCTTCGCGCACGGCGCGTGCGATGACCTGATCCTCACCACCGGTGAAGGGCTGCGCCGCATCCTCGCCTGCATCGACCGCCATGAGCCCGTCCTGCGAGCGGCCTTCGTGCAGGCGCTCTCGCGGGTGCGCAAGATCACCCGCGGCCCCAAGCCCGCCCGGGCGCTGCGCGAGCTCGGACTCAAGCCCGACCTCGCCGCCGCACAGCCCACTACCGCAGGTCTCATCGCGAGCCTCGGCAGCGAGAACCTCCGCGGCCGCCGCGTGGGCGTGCAGCTCTACGGGAGCGAGCCCAACCGGCCGCTGACGGAGTTCCTCGAGCGCGCCGGCGCGACGGTGCTCACCGTGGCACCTTACGTGTATGCCGGCGCGAGCGATACCGCCGCGGTGCACGATCTGCTCGCCCGCCTCGAGGCGGACTCCGTGGACGCCATCGCCTTCACCAGCACGCCGCAGGTCGAGCGGCTGTTCGCCGTCGCGCCCGCCGCTCGGGTGAGCGCGGCGCTCGCGCGCACACTGGTGGCGGCCGTGGGACCCGTGGTGGCCGAGGCGCTCGCGCGCCACGGGATCCACGCGCGTCTGATGCCGCAGGAGTCCTTCTTCATGAAGCCGCTGACGACGGCGCTCGAGGAGGCGCTGGGCGCGCACGGCTGACCTGAGGTCACCGGCCACGCGGAGAACAACCAATATGAGGGAGTCGCGGGCGGAACTGACGGGGCGGGGGCTGATCCTGGGTGTGCTCATCACCCTGGTGTTCACCGCAGCCAATGTCTACTTCGGGCTCAAGGCGGGGCTGACGTTTGCGACGTCGATACCGGCCGCCGTCATCTCGATGGCCGTGCTGCGCGGCTTTCGGGGTGTGACCATCCAGGAGAACAATATCGTGCAGACGGTCGCCTCCGCGGCCGGCACGCTCTCCTCCGTCATCTTCGTGCTGCCCGGCATGGTCATGATCGGGTGGTGGACCGGCTTCCCCTACTGGGTCTCATGTGGCATCTGCGTCTTCGGTGGGACGCTAGGGGTCATGTATTCGATTCCGCTGCGCCGCGCGCTGCTCGCGCAGCCGGATCTGCCCTTTCCCGAGGGGGTCGCCTGCGCCGAGGTGCTCAAGGTGGGCAGCGGCGAGCACGGCAGGGGTGTGGAGGAGAGCCGCGCGGGCCTGTCGGCGCTGCTGTGGGGCTCGATCGTCTCGGGTGCCTTCGCGCTCATCACGGCGACACGGATCCTCGCGAGCGACGTCACGCGCACGTTGCGCGTGGGCCAGGGCGTCACGGGTTACGACTTCTTCCTGTCGTTCGCGCTCTTCGGTGTCGGGCATCTCGTGGGACTGTGGGTCGGCGTGGCGATGCTGGTGGGAGCGCTGATTGGCTGGGGATGGGGCGTGCCGCATTACTCGGCGCTCGCGGGCGTGGCGGCACACCTGCCCGACTCCGCCCTCGGAGCGCTAGCCGGCCAAACCTGGAGTCACAAGGTGCGCTTCGTCGGCGCGGGCACCATCGGGGTCGCAGCCGTGTGGACGCTGGCGAAGCTCGCCAAGCCGGTGGCCGCGGGCCTCAGCTCGGCGATGGTCGCCGCGCGCGCGCGCGCGGCCGGCAATGCGGCGCTGCTGCCGATCACCGAGCAGGACATCCCGATCGGGATCGTTGGTATCGCCTCGGTCCTCTGCCTCCTGCCCGCCGCGGCGCTGCTGGCGCAATTCGTCAGCGGTGCCGGGCTCTACGGACACCTCGCCTTCCTGGTGATCGGCGGTGCGCTCTACATCGCCATCATGAGTTTTCTCGTGTCCGGCGTCTGCGGCTACATGGCGGGGCTGATCGGAGCCTCCAACAGCCCGTTGTCCGGCATCGGCATATTGGCCGTGATCGGCTTCGCGCTGATTCTCGTGTTCGGCCTCGAGATCACTCCCGGCAACGGGACTTCGCTCGTTGCTTACGCACTGTTCGTGACCGCGGTGGTCTTTGCGGCCGCCGCGATAGCCAACAACAACCTGCAGGATCTCAAGACCGGACAGCTGGTCGATGCGACGCCCTGGAAGCAGCAGGTGGCGCTGGTGATCGGCGTCGTCGCGGGCGCGGTGATCATTCCGCCGATTCTGGATCTCCTGAACCGGGCCTACGGCTTCGCCGGGGCGACGGGAGTGCATCACGAGCACCCGCTGCCGGCGCCGCAGGCCGGCCTGATATCGGCGCTCGCCCAGGGCGTCATCCAGAACAACGTCGACTGGAGCCTGATCGAGATCGGGGGTCTCATCGGCGTCGGCATCATCGCCGCCGACGCGGTGGTGCGCTCGGTGAAGCCGGGGGCGCATCTCTCGCCGCTGGCGGTGGGGCTCGGCATCTATCTGCCGACGCAGAGCACGCTCATGGTGGTGGTGGGTGCGGTGGCCGGCTGGATCTACGACCGGCAAGCCGAACGCCGCGCCCGCCCCGAGGCCACCAAGCAGCTCGGGGTGCTGCTCGCCTCGGGCATGATCGTCGGCGAGGGACTGGTCGGGGTGCTGGTCGCTGCGCTGGTCGCGTTCTCCGGCCAGGACTTCCCGCTCTCACTCGTGAGCGACGCCTTCGCCGGCGGCCCCGCCGTCTGGCTCGGCGGCATCGGCTTCGTCACGGTGATTTACGCGCTCTACCGCCGGGTGGGTCGGGCGCTGGCCGCCTGACGGCCGCGCAATGCGCCGGGTGCCGCGGCGGTCGGCGCTCACGTACCCGGCTGCCGTCACGGCGGACTGCGCGGCGGTGCGCCCGACAGGAGGAGCTCGGCGGCCTTCTCGGCGATCATGATGGTCGGAGCGTTGGTGTTGCCGCCGATGAGGCGCGGCATGACGGAGGCGTCCACGACCCGCAGGCCCTCGACGCCCCGCACCCGCAGCTCCCCATCGACCACGGCCGCGGCATCGCTGCCCATGCGGCAGGTGCCGACAGGGTGATAGATCGTCTCGGCCTTGCGCCGCAGCACCTCCTCGAGCTCGCGGCGGCTGTTCACTCCCTCACCCGGAAAGACTTCCCGGCCGCGAAACGGGGTGAAGGGCGCCGCGGCAATGATGGCGCGCGACACACGCATGCCCTCCATCAGCACCTCGAGGTCGCCTGCCTCGCTCAGGTAGCCCGGCTCGATGCGCGGCGGATCGGCGGCGTCAGCCGAGCGCAGCGTGATCAGGCCGCGGCTCGCCGGCCGCAGCGCGCAGGCGTGGATGGTGAAGCCGTGGCCGGGGAGACGATTGCGGCCATGGTCATCGAGCTGCGCCGGTACGAAGTGCAGCTGCACGTCGGGGCGCTCGTCGCGTGCGAGGGCGGTGCGCACGAAGGCGCCGGCCTCGGCGATATTGCTGACCCCCGGGCCCGAGCGCGTCAGCAGGTAACGCAAGGCCACGACGAGCATCTGGCGGCGTGTGAAGTCGTAGGTGATCGGCCGCGTGCACTGGTTCACGGTGCAGAAATCGAGATGGTCGTGCAGGTTCCGGCCGACTTCGGCGCTCGCGGCGGTCACTGCGATGCCGAGGGCTTCGAGGTCCCGCGGGGGTCCTATCCCGGACAGCAGCAGCAGCTGCGCCGAGCCGACGGTGCCGCAGCTGACCAGCACCTCACGCTCGGCGCGCGCCTGGTGAGTCCGGCCCGCGTGCCGGTACTCGACCCCCACCGCCCGAAGTCCGGCAAACAGGATGCGGCTCGCGTGACAGTCCGTCTGCACCACGAGGTTCGCCCGGCGGCGCACGGGCGCGAGGTATGCCGTCGCACAGCTGCAGCGGCGGCCGTTGCGCTGCGTGACCTGATAGAAGCCGACACCCTCCTGCGCGGCGGCGTTGAAGTCCGCGTTGCGCGCGAGCCCGCAGGCCGCGGCGGCCTCCACGAACACCGCGGAGAGGGGATTGCGGAACCTCAAGTCCTCGACCGCGAGCGGCCCCCCGACAGCGTGGTAGGCGTTCGCGCCACGACTTTGGTCCTCGGCCTTGAGAAAATACGGCAGCACGCGCGCGTAGCTCCACTCCTCGCCCGCCGCCGCCGCCCACTCGTCGTAGTCACGCGGGTGTCCGCGGGTGTAGCACATGGCGTTGATGGAGCTGCTGCCGCCGAGCACCCGGCCGCGCGGCCAGTACAGCCGGCGGTGGAGAAGCTCGGCTTGCGGCTCGGTGCGATAACGCCAGTCGATACGCCGGTCGCGCATCAGCCGCGCGAGCCCTGCCGGCATGTGAATGAAGGGGTTGCGGTCGGGCCCGCCGGCCTCGAGCAGCAGTACGCGCAGATCCGCGCGCACCGCGAGGCGGTTGGCGAGCACGCAGCCGGCCGACCCGGCCCCGACGATGACGTAGTCGTACACCGCAGCGGCCGGCATTGCTTCAGGGGCGCCGCGGACCGGGGCGAGACGCTGGAGCGCCACCAGCGGCGTTGCCGATCGCTTCCAGAACCCGCGTGCCTGCCACGGCGGCCACCGGCTCAGCGCCGCTCGTAGCGCTCGAAACCGCGGGGCCCGATGAACCCGGAGGCCACCCAGCCGGTGAGCCACACGATGATCGCGGTGAGGAGCGCCCCCTTGAAGCCGCCGACGTGAAAGCCCGGGAGCATCCACGCGACCAGTGCCACCATGCCGGCGTTCAGCACCAGCAGGAACAGTCCGAGCGTCACGATGGTGATCGGCAGCGTCAGGATGAAGGCGATCGGGCGGACGACGGCGTTCACCACTCCGAGCAGGATCCCGGCGAGGATGAGCGTGCCGGTGCTGTCGAGGTGCACGCCCGCAACCCAGCTGCTCGCCAGCCACAGTCCAATGGCCGTGATGGCCGCGCGCAGTACGAATCCCCTCATGGCGGCGCCCCCGTTGTAACCTGCTTCTCCACGAAGATCTTGAGGCGGGTCATGGCCTGCTGCCAACTGGTGCGCAGCCGCCAGTACTGCGTGTCCCACTCCGGCGTCGCCGGCACGCCCGAGCCGAGCAGCCGCACGATCGTCCCGCCCGCCACGCGATCGAGAATGAGATCATCGACCATCACCGTGTCGGCGCGCGGCAGCGCCGGGTGCGGCAGGTACATCAGCCGCAGACGCCGCTCGGGCTCGAACACGTCGATGTGCGCCTCGAACTCGGTGACCCGGTCGACGCTGGCGCGGAACAGCCCGCCTGGCCGGGCAGCGATGACCGCCGCCGGCGAGCACCAGCGGCTGAGCTGCTCCTCGTCGGTGAGCGCGCGCCATACCTGGCGCGCGTCGGCTACGATGTCCACGCGGTGCGCATAGCCCCGCTCCCTGTCGCCCATGAGGGCATTGTGCCATTGTGGCCACGAAAGCCGGAGGTCTCATGCTCTATGTCCACCTCGCGATCCTGCTCGCCCTGGTCGAGTTCGTCGTGTTTGGTTTCGCCGTGGCGCGCGCCCGCACCCGCTACAACGTGCCGGCCCCGGCGGTGAGCGGGCACGAGGTGTTCGAGCGCTACTTCCGCGTGCAGATGAATACCCTCGAGCAGCTGGTGGTGTTCCTGCCCGCGATACTGCTGTTCGGCCGCTATGTCAGCGCCCCGGTCGCAGCCGCGCTCGGGGCACTGTTCATCATCGGCCGGGCGCTGTACTTCCAGGGCTACGTGCGCGCTGCGGAGAAGCGCCACATCGGGTTCGGGCTGTCCGCCTTTCCGAATCTCGCGCTTCTCGTCGGCGCGCTCCTCGGCGTGCTGCGCGTTCTGCTGAGCAGTTGACGGCACCTGAAGAGGCGCGCAAGGGCGGGCCGCCGGGAGATCACGCGAAGCGCGCGGGCCGCCGCAGCGCCAGCAGCAGCGGCACCAGCGACGCCGCGATGATCAGCAGTGTCACCAGCCCGAAGTGCGCTTTCACCTGCGGGAGGTTGCCGAAGAGATACCCGCCCCACACGAACAGCAGCACCCAGGCGAAACCACCCGCCAGGTTGGAGGCGAAAAAGCGCGCGTAGGGCATGCGCCCGATGCCCGCCACGAACGGGGCGCAGGTGCGGATGACCGGCACGAAGCGCGACAGCAGGATGGCGAGCCCCCCGTGGCGGCGAAAGAACTCCTCGGTACGATGGAGGTACTCGACCTTGAGCCAGCGGTAGCGGCCGCTGAAAGCCCGCGGCCCGACGGCGCGCCCGATGCTGTAATTGACCGTGTTGCCGAGCACTGCGGCGATCCCGAGGAGCACGCTCGCCAGCGGCGCGCGCAGCGTCCCGCTCGTGTCCACCGCCGCGAGCGCGCCGACGGCGAACAGCAGCGAGTCCCCGGGCAGGAACGGCGTGACCACCAGGCCGGTCTCCGCGAAAATCACGGCGAACAGGATCGGGTAGATCCACAGGTCGTAGCGGGCGAGCAGCTCGACCAGGTGGCGATCGAGATGCAGGATGAGGTCGACGAGCCAGCCCAGCATGGCGCGGCAGGATATCGGTAAGGCGCGGCCGGCGCTAAGGGTTCGGCCTCATGAGCGGCACTCAGGGCACCAGCGCTCGGGTGACGAGCGGATCGGCGCCGCGCGGCTCGCGCACGCGGCTCCTGAGCGCCTCGAGCGCGACGCGTACGTCCGGATCCCGCGCGGCAAGCGGCGGTGAGCCCTTGGGGACCAGAAGCTCCGCGGGCGCCTCCCCGGGTCCGTCCTCGAGAAGGTCCGGCACGATCCCCTTGCCGTGGATCGAGGCCCCCGAGGGCGTGAAGTAGCGCGAGGTGGTGAGCTTCACCGCTCCCCCGTAAGAGAGCGGCATGACGGTCTGCACCGAGCCCTTGCCGTAGGTGCGCCGCCCCACCAGCAGCGCCCGGCCATGGTCCTTCAGCGCCGCGGCGACGATCTCGGAGGCGGAGGCGGACCCGCCGTTCACGAGCACCACGAGCGGGGCCCCGTCAACCAGGTCACCCGGGGTCGCGTCCATGCGGAAGCGTGCCTCGGGCGTGCGGCCGTCGGCGGTCACGATGACGCCGGAGTCGAGGAAGTCGTCGGCCACGGCGACGCCTGCCTCGAGCACGCCGCCTGGATTGTTTCGCAAATCCAGCAAAAGACCTCTGAGACCGGCGGGATTGTCGCGTTTCAGCCGCGAAATGGCGCGACTCACGTCCTGGGCCGTCGTCTCGGTGAAGCTCGTGATCCGCAGGTACCCGTAGCCGGGCTCGAGCGTCTGTTGCGCGACGCTGTGCACTTCGACCTCGGCACGGCGCAGCGTGTACTCGCGGAGGCCCGCTACGCCGGCGCGGCGGACGGTGAGCCGCACGACGCTACCGGCGGTGCCACGCATGTGGGCGATCGCGCCGGCGAGGTCCGCGCCGATATCGGCGCCGTTGATGCGCACGATCTCGTCGCCCGCCTGCAGCCCCGCCTGCTGGGCCGGCGAGCCCTCGATCGGGCGCAGGATCTTCACCACGCCGTCGCCGGCGGCCACCTCGATGCCTACCCCGGGATAGGAGCCCATGGTGGACAGGCGGATCTCGTCGAACTCCTCGCTGTCGAGATAGGCCGAGTGCGGATCGAGCGCCGCGACCATACCGCGTACCGCTTTCTCCATCAGCGCGTGATCGTCCACCTCATCCACGTACTCGCGCTTGATGCGCTGGTAGACCTCCGCGAACAGGCTCGCTTCTTCCCACGGCAACCCGTGGGCGGCGGCGCGCGTGCCGTCACGGCGCGGGTCTTCGGCCGGACGGTCGGCCAGCACGCCGCTCGTGGCTGCCGCGCCGAAGCCGAGAATCATCCCGGTGATGAGGGTGGCGAGCGTCCGTGGGCGCATTAGCATGTCAGAACTCCCTGTTCCCCGCTGGCGGCCGGCTAAGGCCGCGCCCCCTCATACCAGCCATCGTCCTGCGACCCGTCGGCCGCCGTCCCGGACGCTGCGATCTCCTCCGGTGTGCTCGGGAGCGGCAGCTCGGTCAGCAGGTCATCGAGCGGAATCGGCTTGCCGATCGCGAAGCCCTGACCGTAGTCGACGCCGAGCTCCGCGATGCGCGCGCTGATCGCTTCGGTCTCGATGTACTCGGCCACGGTGGTGACCGACATGCTGCGCGCCAGCTCGGCGATGGCGCGCACCATCGACTCCGCGCGCGCATCCTTGAGCACATCGCGCACGAAGCTGCCGTCGATCTTGAGCATGGTGACCGGCAGCTGGCGCAGGCAGGAAAGCGAGGACATCCCGGTGCCGAAGTCATCCAGCGCGACGCCACAGCCGAGCCGCCGCAGCCGCCGCATGAGCGCCTCGGCGCGCGGCAGATTCGCCACGGTGGCGTTCTCGGTCAGCTCGAAGCAGAACAGCTCGGGATCCAGGCCGCTGGAGGCGATGGTCTCGATCAGCATGTCGGCGAACGTGTCATCGTTGAGTGACTGGCCGGAGAAGTTGATGGCGAAGCCGAGCGCCTTGCCCTCGAGGATCCCGGCCCGGGGCTTGAGCGCCTCGATGACGTGATTGATCACCCAGCGGTCGATGACCGGCATCAGCTGGAAGCGGGTCGCCGCCGACAGGAAGGTGTCCGGGCCTATGGTGCGCCCGACGTCGTCGGTCATGCGCAGCAGCAGCTCGTAATGCGGTCGCGCGCTCTCGGCGGCGGCGAACGGCAGGATCAGCTGCGCGTCGAGGTGCAGCCGCCCGGCGTCGATGGCCTCGCGCAGCTGCGTGGCGATGCCGACATCGGCATGGCGGCGCATGATGCTGGCATCGTTCGGGTGATAGACCTCGACGCGGTTGCGGCCGCGGTCCTTGGCCGCCTTGCAGGCGGTCTCGGCGGCTGCCAGCAGGTGTGCGAGCTCGGGGTTGGCCGAATCGAGGGGCGCGACGCCGACGCTGATCGAGACCGGCAGGCGCGTCTCGCCCTGCACTTGCGTGAGCTTGCCGCAGCCTTCGCGCAGCGACTCGGCGAAGCGCTCCGCATCGCGCACCCGCGCCGGCAGCATGACCGCGAAGCGGTCGCCCGAGATGCGCGCGCCGAACGCCCCGGGAGGCAGGCGCTGGCGAATGAGCTCCCCGAGCTGCGACAGCAGCGCATCGCCGACGTGCATGCCGGACTTCTCGTTGATGGCGTGCAGCTGATCGACGTTGATATAGAGCGCGCTCCAGGGCTGCGCGGCCTTGACGTCCGCGATGATCGCGCGCACCCGCCGCTCGAGCGCCGGGCGCGTGTACAGGCCGCTCAGCGCGTCGTAGCTGCTCTCGATGGCGCCGATGGCCTTGCGCGCCAGGATCTCGGCGATGTGCGCGTCGCGCTCGGTGAACTCTTCCGCGGTCGGCTCGCGCAGCAGCGCGAGCACGCCGATCGGACGGCCGGCGCGCGAGCGCAGCGAGCAACACAGCACGCGGTAAGGAAAGGCTTCCGGGCTGGCTGCCGAGGTGGTCTCGTTGAGTATGAGCGGCGCCCGCTGCCCCTGCGCCAGCGACAGCAGGCGCCGGTGCGCGCGCATCAGGAACTGGGTATCCGGAGTGCTGCCGCCCGCCGAGCGCAGCAGCGTCACGCTCTTCTCCGGCACGAGCAGCGCGCCGGTTCCGGCGCGCAGGTGCTCGATGGTCTGCTGCAGCAGCTGCGGCAGCTCGTTGCCGTCGCCGTCGGCCGGCGTTTCGGCCGCGCCCTGCGCGAGCAGCAGGTTGAGATCCTTGTCGAGCCCGCCGAGGGTCTCGTTCAGCTCCTCGATGGTGGCGTGCGCGATCAGGTCGCGCCGCAGGCACTCGAGCATGGGCGCGAGCAGCGAATAGGCAAACGAGAAGTCATGGTTGCGCTTGTCGTGCCCGTCGCTCGCCTTGCAGACGATGGCGACCAGCGCGAGCAGCTGCTGCGCCTCGTCGCGCAGCGCACACAGGTACACCGGGTGATTGCCGACGAGCAGGCGCGTCTGGCCGGCGCTGTCGGGATTGGCTCCCGCGGAGAGCAGCGCATCGTCGACGATATTCGTGAGGTCCGGCCCCACCACGGGGTCGGTCGACCACAGCAGCTCCCCGGATGGCCCGAACATCGCGACGCAGGAAGCACGCGGCAGCAGCGAGCGGGTCAGCCGCACGTACGGATCGAAGCGCGCGCCCGGCTGCCCGGGCACGTACTCGCTTTCAGGAAGCGCGCTCATGCTGGTGAGTTCGCGGACCCGGTATCTGTTAAGTGCCAGCCCACACGATTGCGCTAATCAGGCCGGCGGTCCTTGCTCAAGTTGGCAAACCCGCGCGGGTCGGCCGGGCGCACTGTGCAAAACATTGACCGCTATCACATCCGCGCCGGGGCCGCAGGCCTCCGGGGGCGGCGCAGCCCGCTTCGGCGCCGGCGCAGCGGGGCCTCGGCGCCGGCGCGGCCCGGGGTCGCCAGCGGCCCGCCTTCGGCCGCCATGCGTGCTTCAGCGAATCCGGCTCACGGCTCGGGGGCCCTGAACCACGGGCGGGGGTCGACCGGCTTGCCGGCCTTGCGGATCTCGAAGTACAGCTCCGGCCGGGGACTGCCGCCGCTGTCGCCGGCCGCCGCAATGGTGTCGCCCGCCTCGACGTGCTCGCCGGCCGCCTTGTACAGACGCTCGTTGTGCCCGTAGAGGCTCAGGTATCCGTCCCCGTGGTCGACGATGGTGAGCAGGCCCAGGCCCGGCAGCCAGTCGGCGTAGATGACCCGCCCCTGGCAGACGGCCTTCACCGGCGCGCCGCGCTCGGTCGCGACCAGCATGCCGTCCCACTGCACCCCGCCGGCGCGCGCCTCGCCGAAGCGAGCCACCAGATGACCGCTCACCGGCCAGGCAAGCTTGCCGCGCAGCCGCGTGAAGGCGTCGTTGCCTTCGACCGGAAAGCGCTCCATGGCGGCGCGCAGCTCGCGCACCAGTTTCTCGAGCCCGGCCTGCTGGGTGCGCAGCCGCTCGAGGTTCTGCGCACGCCCGCGCGACTGCGCCTCGAGGTTCGCGAGCACGACGCTGCGCTGCGCGCGCGCCTGCTCGAGGTCGAGGAGCTCGGCGCGCTGCTGCCTCTCGAGCTGCGCGAGCCGCTCGTCCTCGGCCGCGAGCTCGGTGTCGAGCTCGCCGAGGCGCCGCACGTCGTCCTCGATGAGGCGGATCTGCCCGGCGCGCGCACGGCCGAAGTAGCTGTAGTAGACGAACATGCGCCCGGCGAGTGCCGGATCCTCCTGGTTGAGCAGCAGCTTCAGCGGCTCCTGGCGGCCGATCAGATAGGCGGCGCGCAGTTGCCCGGCGAGCGCCGCGCGGTTCTGATCGATCTGCTCCTCGCGCTCGCGCTTCTCGGCCGCGAGCGCGGCGCGGCGCGCCGCGCCTTCCGCACGCTCGCGTCGCACGTCCGCGAGGTTGTCGCGTGCCTTGCCGACCGACAGCTCCGCGCTGCGCAGCTCGCGGGTCAGGCGGTCGCGCTCCACCTGCTCGGCGCTCACCTCGCGGGTGACGCGCTCGATCTCCGATTTGACCGCCTGCAGCTGCTCCTCGGCCTTGCGGGCGTCGGCCTCCGGGTGCGCCGGCGCGCCCGGGACGGAGTGAGGGCGCACCAGGGCCAGGAGCAGGGTGAGCGCGACGAGACGCATCGGGGCGCTATAATGCGCGCCCTTTTTCGCCCCCCGCCTGTGCGCCTCGCCCATGGACCGCATCCTCGAATTCATCAGCCATCACCCCGGGCTCGCTGCCACGACCGCCGTGCTGCTGGCCAGCGTGGTTGTATACGAGATGCGCGCCCGCTCGGAAAGCCTCGCCTCGGTATCGCCGCAGGAGCTCATCCGCCTCATGAACCAGGGAGCGCTGCTGCTCGACTTGCGCCCGCCGGAGCAGTACCAGGCCGGCCACGTGGCCGGCGCCCGACAGATGAGCGGCGATCAGATCCTCAAGGCGGCCGAGACGCTGAGGAAGCATAAGGAAAAGGCGGTGGTGGTGTACGACGACAGCGGCTCGCTCGGGGGCGCGGCGGTGCGGCAGCTCGCCGCCCAGGGCTTCACCAGGGTGTTCGCGCTGCGCGGGGGACTGGCCGCCTGGCGCGCCGACAACCTGCCCGTGTCACGCGCCTGAAGGTGCGGGTGCCCGCTTTGAGCGCGCCGAAGGTCCTCATGTACGTTACCGACTGGTGTCCGTACTGCGCGCGCGCCCGCAGCCTGCTGGCGAGCAAGGGCGTCGCCGTCGAGGAGATCGATGTCGAGGCGGTGGCCGGGGCGCGCGCCGAAATGATGACGCGCTGCGGCCGCGACACCGTTCCGCAGGTCTTCATCGGCGGGAAGCACGTCGGCGGCTCCGACGAGCTGCAGGCGCTCGATGAGGCCGGCCGCCTGGATTCCCTGTTGAAATAACCGGAGCCTTTGGATCATGGCGAACGAAACAGCCGGCGCCGCGCCGGTTTCCACGACCGCGGACGATACCGGCGCGGTGCTCGCGCTGCAGAACGTGTATCTGAAGGACTGCTCGTACGAGTCCCCCAACGGGCCGCGCCTCGACGGCACCTGGAACCCGCAGATCAATCTCGACCTGCAGACCGCCTCCACCGCGCTCGGTCCCGACGTCCGCGAGGTGGTGCTCACCGTGACGGCGTCCGCCAAGCTCGGCGAGTCGACCATCTTCCTGGTGGAGGTGAAGCAGGCGGGGCTGTTCGTCATCCGTAACCTCTCCGAGACGGATCTCAAGCGCGCCGTCAACACCGTCTGCGCGGGTGTGCTGTTTCCGTACGCGCGCTGCGCGATCTCGCAGCTCGTGAGCCAGGGGGGCTTCCCGCAGTTCCTGCTGCCGCCGGTGAACTTCGAGGCGCTGTACGCAAGCCAGACGCAGCCGCCGGCCGTCACCAACTGAGGCCGCGCGCGTACCGCCGCAGGGCGTCGTGGGTGAAGCAGTCGTGAGCGCACGGACCGCGGGTCGGCCGATCGCCGTGCTCGGTGCGGGCTCCTGGGGCACCGCGCTCGCGGTCCACTTTGCCCGCAGCGGCCGTCCCGTGCGGCTGTGGGGGCGCGACCGCGCCCGGCTCGTCGCCATGGCGGCGAGCCGCCGCAACGAGCGCTATCTCGCCGAGGTGCCCTTCCCGGACTCGCTGCGGGTCGAGGCGGACCTGCCGGCCGCTCTCGCCGGCGCACTCGACGTGCTCGTGGCCGTACCGAGCCAGGCGCTGCGCGCCCTGCTCACGGCGCTCGCTCCGCTGCTCGCGCCGGACATGCACGTGGCGTGGGCGACCAAGGGCTTCGAGCAGGAGAGCCTCAAGCTCCCCCACGAGGTGGCGCGCGAAGTCCTCGGAGCGCAGCGCCGCATCGCGGTGCTCTCCGGCCCCACGTTCGCGCGCGAGGTGGGCGCGGGACTGCCGACCGCCATGACGGTCGCCTCCCCGGACGCGGCCTATGCCCAGGCGCTGGCCCGCGAGCTGTCGGCGGCGAACTTCCGTGCCTATAGCTCCACCGACATCATGGGCGTGGAGATCGGCGGGGCCGTGAAGAATGCGCTGGCGGTCGGCGCGGGTCTGTCCGACGGACTCGGCTTCGGATCCAACACGCGCGTGGCGCTCATCACGCGCGGGCTGAAGGAGATGACGCGCCTCGGCGTGGCGCTCGGCGCGCGGGCCGAGACCTTCATGGGCCTCGCCGGGCTCGGCGACCTGGTGCTCACCTGCACGGATGATCAGTCCCGCAACCGCCGCTTCGGGCTGCTGCTCGCCGCGGGGGCGAGCCCGCAAGCGGCGCTGGCCGAGATCGGCCAGGCGGTGGAGGGCTACGCCGCGGCAGGCACGGTTCACACGGTGGCGACGCGCGCCGGGGTGGAGATGCCACTGTGCGCAATGGTGTATCGAGTGCTCTACGAGAGCCTGCCGGCGAAGGAGGCGGTGCGCGCCCTGATGAGCCGGCCGATCAAGGCGGAAGCCGAATAGGTGGCATCGTCCTGCGCCCTGGGGACCGCGCCGCACTCAGGCTGGGCTGCGCAAGCGGGCGGCGCTGCTCGCCTGGATGCTGCTCGCGTCCTGAGCGCCGGAAGGTTCTAGCCGCGGGGCTTGTCTGCCGCGCTCTCCAGCCTGGGAGCGGCACTGCGCTGGTGCTCGCCCAGCAGCCATCTCTCGGCGGCTTCGACGGTCGAGAACACCCGCACGGGAAAGGCGCGGTTGACCGCCACGTTCTCGGCAAATTGCATGGTGTCGCCGCTGGCGTTGACGTCGACGTAGGCCATCGACTTGAGCGCGCCCATGTAGCGCATGCTCCCGGCAGAGGCCAGGCTGAACACCTCGATCGTCCCGAGCCGCGGTCCCTGCAGGCGCTCCTCGATCAGCACTCGCGGGTAATTGCGCGCGGCGCATTGGTGTATCACTTCGTCGATGTAGCGGGATACGGTTTCCATGTCGTTATCCCCGGTGACGACGATATGCAGATAAGTCGGCTTCTCGGTGATCGCCAGCTGGTATGCCACGACAGCTCTCTCTGTCAAAAAAGGCGCGCAAGAAACCACAACCGGTCCGCCAAGACAATCCCCAGCCGCCGGGCGGTCGGCACCGGGGGCTGAAGGGTCGTGCGCAGCCGCGCGCACCGAACATGCCGGCAGGCAGTAGCGCTGCTCAATCTGAGCCGCCGGGGCTGCAGTGATCGGGCCGCCCACGCACTACTTCGCGTACCGGCCCGCTCCGACAAAATGCAGCGACACGTACGGCTCGTCGCCGACCACCCAGCTGTCGTGCGGCACCGGCGGGATATAGAAGAGCTCACCCGCGCGCAATTCGATGACCGTGCCGTCATCGAACGCTGCGGTGGCCACCCCGCGGAGAACGAGACCCACGTGCTCGACGGAACAGCGCGTGAGGCCGAGTGCCGGCCCCACGTGCTGCGACCATTTCCAGCCCGGCTGATAGGTCGCGCGGCCGACCGTGATCCCGCCGATATGCACCAGTTCGAAGGTGCCCTGCTCGAGCCGGCGCATCTCGTCCGGCGCCTCGAAGCGCTTGAGGATCACTCCAACGTCGACCATCGGGGCTTGCCTCCCGCGGCGGTGTGCGTTCACTGACTGTACGCCGGTCGGCCTGCACGGGCACCTTCACTGCAGCTCGCGCAGCTCCCCGACCGTGGCCGGCTTGTGGGCTGGCGGCCCGGCCCCGGAGGCGGACGCGGCGCCGGAAGCCGATGCGGCGCCGATCCGGCGAATCGACCATCCGGAGAGCTTCATCGAGTCGGGAAATTGAACCGGCGGCTTCGAATTGCCGACGTTGCCGGCGAAAACCACGGTGGTCGGATGCCCGTGATCAGAATAGGTGAACGACAGCCGGTAGCTGGTCGGCGCATCCGCGGCCGGGGCGCTCACCGTGCCCTCGACGCTCCAGGGCGCGCCGTACTCACCCGTCGCGCTCGCGGTGGCGATCCGTATGCGCTTGGCTTTTTCGGCGAAGTGAACGCGCGCAGGCGCGCCCGGCGCCGGCGGGCCCTCGGGCAGCAACGCGGTCAGCAGCACGATGACCAGCTGGGAATTGAGCGCCGCGACGTCGAGTGCCGCCACCGCCTTGCCGGGCGGCGGCGCGAATCCACGCGTCAGCATCCAGCGCCCGCCGATCAGCAGAATCGTCCCCGCGGTGTGCACGCTGCCGTCGCCACTGTCGGTGAGGCTGACTTCGATCCGCGCATCGCCGTTGTCTCCGACCTCGAAGCGGGTGCCGGCTCTCTCCTGCCCGGCTAGCGTCTGGGTGACGCTGATGTCGTTGGGAGTCCAGGCTGCGCGGCTATCACCCGCCCCCGCGGACGCAGAACCTGCCGCAGCAGCGAGCGCGGCTGCCGCGGCGAGCCGGAGACAGGCGGGGTAGCGCAGTCGGTCGTGCCGCCCGCTACTGCGTCGCACTGCGAGCTCTGACATGTGCCGGTCGCAGCTCGCCGCGCTGCAGTACCCGCACCAGCTGCTGCCAGTTCGCAATGAAATGCAGCGCACGCGCGCGACCGAGACGGCTCTCCATGACCGCAAACCACTCACCCTTGATGGAAGCCAGCTCACGTTCCGCCAGCGCGCGGTACCAGTCGGTGCGGTCCCTGACCTCGATGTCCGTGAAGCCGGCCAGGCGCAATGCCGCAGCGGTGTCGTCCGCCGAGGCGAGGTTGTAGGTGATGCCTTCGAGCCGAAAGTATTCCAGCATTTCTTCGGAGTAGGGGCCGCTGCCGCCGCGCAGCCAGTCGCCCGCCACCAATAATCCCCGCGGCACCAGCACGCGGCGGATCTCCGCAAACAGCGCCGGCTTGTCAGGAATCTGCACCAGCGAGTCCTTGGAGAATACGACATCGAAGCCGGCACTCGGGAACGGCAGCGGTCCCGGACTGACCTGGCGGAACTCGATCCGGTCGCCGAGCGAGTGCCGCTCCGCGCGGACCCGTGCCTGGGCGATCAGATCCGGCTCCAGGTCGATACCGACCACACGCCCGGCGCCGTGCTGCTGCACCAGCAGCACATCGACCGCCCCGAGGCCCGAGCCGATATCGAGAACTCGGCGACCACGGATGTCGACGCCTTCGAGCACGCGGGCCACTTCCTCCGCGCCGCCCGGGGAGAGAAAGCCCGCGCCCCACACGAGCTGCAGCATGGTCTGCATGCCCTGGTCGTATTCCCCGATCTCGCCCGGGCGATTGATCTTCACGGTCACGGCTGCGTCCCGCTGACGGCTGTATCGCCTGACCACGACTGCGCCAGGCGCGTCCATGCGCCGACCACTCTCGGCAGAAAGCTCACCCGCTGGTGGGCGACGGCGTCGTCGCGCAGACGTTCCGCCAGAGTATCGATGCCGATCTGCGCGACGTTCGCCGCCCCGCTGCGCTCGATCACCGGCAGGAGGCTGCGCAGCACCCGCGCCATGTACTCGTACCCGAGCAGGGTCGGCCCACACACGACCAGCGTAGCGGCGTTCATGGTCGGGGGAGGGAGCCCCGCGCGCAGAAACGTCGTGTAGAGCCTGGTCCCCATATCGAGCTCGGCGCCGCCGGCGGTGAAACCCTCGAGAATCCAGCGGCGCGCCTGCAGAAACAGTTCCGCTGCCGGTACCTGCGAAGTCTGCGACATATCGAATTCCTGCAGGGCGACGATCCCGCCGCTGCGCAGATGCCGCGCGAGGCGTCGCAGCACCGCGGCCGGCTCCGGGAGATAGAGCATCACCAGGCGACCCACGATGGCATCGAACTGCTGCCCGCTCTCGAATGTGGCGAGGTCGGCCTGCTCGAAGCGTGTGTTCGGCACCCGCAGCGATGCGAGTCGGCGGCGTGCCGTCTCCACCGATGACGCCGCGCGGTCGATGCCGAGCACTGCGCCGCGGCTGCCCACCAGCTTGGCGGCAAGCAGCGAGACATCGCCGACGCCGCAGCCGATGTCGAGCACCTGCATGCCGGGCTCAAGCCCCGCGCGCCGTAGCACCTCCGCGGTCAGGTCCTCGAGCAGTGCGCCCTGGTCAGCCAGGCGCCGCGCCTCCTGCTCGGAGTAGCCCAGCGGGTAGTCTGGCGAGTCGCTCATCGTGCCTCCCGAGGACCCAGAGCCGCTCACTGGCGAGGGCAGGCCTCCTTCCACAGGCAGCAAGGACGCGGGTTCCACATGGCTCAGGCAGAGTTGCCCGCCATGCGTCGCCGAATCGGCTCATTGTCAGCGTACACCTGCCACTCGGCAACCTGCCCGTCCTGAATCAGCGCGCGCAGCGTTGGAGGTCGCGCATCAGGGGCGGCCGGCTGCGGGCGTCTCCCGCGGAGCGTTGTGGACCCCGCTGACCACTTTCTATGCCCCGCGACAAACAGATGCGCCGCGCCGCGGCTGCGCAGCTGATCGAGCGCCAGACGGAAATCGTGACAGGGGACTCTCCGCGCGGGCCATCCGCTGTCGCGCGGATCGACTTCGGGCCGCAGCAGCTAGAGGAGCCATCGCGGCACCCGTGCCCGATACGCTTCCCATTCTGCTCCGAAGAGGCGCGCCGCCCAAGGCTCCTCTGCCCACAGCACCCGCAGATGAAATGCGCACAGCGCGACAAGCGTATAGATGAGGAGTGTGCGTGAATGCCACAGCACACACCAGCCGGTCAGGATCGTGACCACGCCGAGGTACATGGGATTGCGCGACACCCGATACGGCCCGGTGGTCACCAGCCGCTCGGGCGGAGCCCACGACGCCAGCGTCCCCTGCCCGACCACATGGAATTCGCGCACACACCAGATCAGCCACAGCGTCCCCACACCGAGGACCCCGATCGCCGCCGGCAGGTGGTGCACCGGGCGACCCCCTGCAGTGCCGATGGCGATTGGTACAGCGAAGGCAACCATGCCAGGGAGCGCGACAAATGCGGCGACCGCCCGAAGAAGCATGCGACCTCTGGCCATGAGCCGGAACCGCGACGGCTCACCGGATCACAGGATCTGCGCGTAACAATATACGTCCTGCGGCTCCGGCACCCCAAGATTCGGAAACACCGCGCACTTGCGCAGCGCGCCCTCGCGCGCGAAGCCGCAGCGCTCGAGGACGCGGAGCGAGCCCTCGTGCCCGACGTGGCAGAGTGCGTACAGCCGTTGCACCCTGAGCGCCGCGGCAATGTTGACCACCGCGCCGAGTGCCTCCGAGGCAACTCCACACCCCCAGGCGTCTTTGGCCAGCACGAATCCCGTCGACGCGCGATACGGCGTCTCAAAGGCCAGTCCGGTCGAGCCGAGCAGGGCGCCGTCTCGTTGCGAGGTGATGAGCAAGGGCCCGACCGGCCACCTGCTCCATTCTGCCTTCGCAAAGTCCAGGAACGCCGCGGTATCCTGAATGCCCGTGTGTCTTGGCCAGCCCACCAGGCGGGTCACCTCCGGGTCCGAGCCGATGCGCGCGAACAGCTCCGCCGCGTCAGATGGACCGGGCGGGCGCAGCGTGAGCCGAGGCGTTCGATACAGCGAGGGGTCGAGCATGCAACTCACCGCCCACTCGCCCCGGCAGCACGACGCGCTCTGCCGGCCGGCCGGGCGGTACACACATCCTCCACGCGCTGCATGGGAGCGCCCCGGCGCGGCGCGATAACGATGTGCACCACGGCGCCCACGGGATTCCTAACGGTGAGGTTGCGGCGCGGCGCGCATGCGCCGGGCCGATGCTGTCGCAGGCGCTCGCCCGCTCTCAGGGAGCATCCGCATTGCGGAACACCAGCGGGGCCGAAGCCTCGATCTGTGCGGGCGAGGCCCGCGGCTGCAGCGTGGGGTTGAAGGGAAACTTCCTGCCGTCGAAGCGCAGGAGCACGAATCCAGGCTGAATCCCGCCACCCTTGACCGACACCAGCAGGGCGTGCCAACCGTGCTCGCGCTCGCGCGCGACCCTGATCGGTTCATTGATGATCGTGGACGTGGACACGAGCTCGAAGCCGCCCGCCTTGCCGCGGAGAATCAGCAGGGTGCATCCCCCGGAGCCACACCAATCAGAGCCCGTCAGGAGAACCACGGCGTCGAGGGCACCGTCGCCGTTCAGATCGGCCAGCGCGTACTCGAAGGACGGCATCGGACCCAGCCGGTTATAGGCGCGAACTGCTTGCGCGAGGCCCGGGGGCGCCTCTGCCAGTGCGCGCGACCCGACGAGGACTGCAGCCAGCAGTGCCCACAAAGCCAGATATCGACTGACGGGCATGGCGCGCCTGGCGTACGTCCAGCCGTGCACTCGGGCAGCCGCGCGGAAGCGCCCGCTCGAATGCCCGTCGCGCGGCCTCATTCTGTTGTCTGACTGGGCAGGACCTGATGCCTGATCAACATACGAGCTCCGCTGCCCCATCCTTCCTCCCCGCCGGCGAAATTCGCCTCCTCCTGGTCGAGAATCTTGCCAGTTTGGGCATCACGAATTCGAATCACCACGTAGTAATCCGTCTGAGTGACCTTTCGCACAACCCCGATAAGCGACTGCTGGGCCCCGAGCTGCAGGGCAATGCCAGCTTCGCAGCCGCCGCAGTTTCGCAACGACTTCCCCGCGGCGGCCTTCCCATCGAGCTTGCTCGCATCAATGACCAGGTAGCGTCCCGACTGCGCCAGCTCCTGACGCGCCTCGCTGCTCACCCTCTCCATGGCGGCCGCACTGCTGGCGGGCCTGTCCAGCAGCACGGCCGAGGGACTCAAATCTTCGAGCTCGAACTCGAATACCGCGATCCTGATGGGGGGTGGCTGAGCCGCAGCGCCCGCAGCGAGCGGCGCAAGCGCAATGCTCAGCACGATGACGGCAATTCCCCCGATCTGCGGCACGCAGCAGTAGCCTTGCCTTTGTCCGGTCGCGCCTGCGGAACCGTGCCGGCCGGCAGCTGACCGAAGCTCCCGCCGACGATGAGACACGCCGATTCGCATCACAGATGCCCGCAAGCTCCTTAGCCGCCCGCTCCGGCCGCACCGGTTGCGAGACCCCGGTACTCCAGCAGTGGTCCGATCTCGGGTCCGCTGCCGTAGAAGCTGCGGAACAACTCGAGCGGCTCGGCGGAGCGGCCGCGGGACAGCACCCGCCTGCGCAGGAGATCGCCGTTCGCGCGCGTGAGTCCGCCATGCGCGTGCAGCCACGCTCCGGTGTCGCGCGCCAGGACCTCGCTCCACAGATAGGCGTAGTAGCCTGCCGAGTAGTCGCCGTTGAAGATGTGTGAGAAGTACGGCGAGTGGTAGCGCGGCGGCACCGGCGGGTAGTCGACGCCTGCTTCCCGGAGCGCGGTCGCCTCGAAGGAGGCGACCTCGGCCGGCGCCGGCACCTGTGAGGCGTGCAGCGAATACCAGGCGAGATCCAGCAGCGCCGCTGCCGTGTACTCGGTGGTGGCGTAGCCGGCGTCGAACCGCTGCGCCGCCAGCACCCGCGCGAGCAGCTCCTGCGGCATCGAGGCTCCCGTCTGGTAGTGATGCGCGAAGTGGGCAACCACCTGTGGATCGCGGGCCCACATCTCGTTGTACTGCGAGGGATACTCGACGAAGTCCGGCGGCGTTTCCGTGCCCGAAAGCGACGGGTACTCGACATCCGAGAGCAGTCCGTGAAGCGCATGCCCGAACTCATGAAAGAGCGTGGTGACCTCGTCGAAGCTGAGGAACACCGGCTGATCCGGTGCGGGCTTTGCGATGTTGAGATTGTTGGACACCACGGCCTTCATTCCCAGGAGTCGTGACTGCTCCAGGTAGGCGTTCATCCACGCCCCTCCCTGCTTGTCGACCCGGGCGAAGTAGTCGGCGATAAAGAGCCCGAGCCCCTTGCCGTCGGAGTCGAATACCTCGAACACCCGCACGTCCGGGTGATAGACCGGCAGGTCCTGGCGCTCCTTTAAAGAGAGCCCGTACAGCTCGTGGGCGGCGTAGAAGACCCCGTCGTGCAGCACCCGGTTGAGCTCGAAGTAAGGCGCCACCTCGGCCTGGTCGAACTGGTAGCGCGCCTTGCGCAGCTGCTCGGCGTAGAACTCCCAGTCCCAGGGCTGCAGCACGAAGGAAGCGCGGCGGTGCGCAGCCGCCTCGGCGTCGATCAGCTTCTGCAACTCCGCCGCGTCGGCCCTGGCGCGCGCCACCGCCGCGGGCACGATCTGCGCCAGAAGCTCGCGTGCCGCGGCAGGCGTCCCGGCGGATTCGTCCTCGAGCGCGTACGCCGCGTGGCTGTCGTAGCCCAGAAGCGCCGCGCGCTCCGCGCGCAGCCGCACGATCTGGGTCA
This sequence comes from Steroidobacteraceae bacterium, assembly GCA_035625615.1. Taxonomy (GTDB): domain Bacteria; phylum Pseudomonadota; class Gammaproteobacteria; order Steroidobacterales; family Steroidobacteraceae; genus 13-2-20CM-66-19. The sequence goes on from DASPPI010000085.1 coordinate 38,849, forward strand.
GCACACCGGTGTTGTCGGTGTCACCGCCGAACCCGCGCTGCACCGAGGCCTTGAAGATGCGCTCGCGCAGTGCGCGGCTGGTCAGGTGCGCAAGCACCGGCTGCTGCGTGGTGTTCTGAAGCGTGAGGACCCACTTGCCCTTGAGCCCGCGTGCCTCGGCGGCCTGAGCCGCCGCGCTCACATCGGCTGCCGACAAGCCATCGAGCTCGGCCGTGTTGTCGACGACCACGGCGCCGTCAGCCGTCGCCTTGAGCACGTTTTGGCCGAAGCGGCTGCTGCAGCTGGCGATCTGCGCATTCAGCTCGCGCAGCCTCGCCTGATCCTTTGCTCCGAGGCGTGCGCCGGCGCGCACCAGGCGCGCGTGCCAGCGTTCGAGCAGCTGCAGTGATTCGCGATCGAGCTTGAGCGAAGCGCGCTTCTGGTACACGGCATCGACGCGCTGCCACAGAGCGCGGTCGAGATAAACGGCATCCTTGTGGGCGCTGCGCCTCGGCGCCATCTCGTTGTCGATCTTCTGCATTTCCGGCGTGCTGCCGTTGCTGTTGCGCTCGTCGAAGATCCACCCCACCCGCAGCAGCAGCTGCCCGGAGCGGTCCAGCGCCACGATGGTGTTCCGGAAATCGGGTGGCGCCGGATTGTGGGTGATGGTGGCAACCTCGCGCAGCTGCTGGCGCATCGCCGCCTCGAACGCCGGCACGTAATCGGTCGCCTGGATCTGATCGAACTGCGGCATGTGGTACGGCAGCGGACTCAGGTGCAGCAGCGGGTTGTCGCTCATCGCAGCGGGGGTCCCCTGGGTCAACGTCGATGGCGCGATCGCGAGGATCGCGGCAAGAGCCATGCGCATGCGGTCTGCCCCCGCTGGCCTTCTTTTCCTATGGCGCAGCGTAGCACGACGCCGCAACTGAGGCCGTCCGCCGGACGCCGACGTTTTTGCGGCGCCGGCCGTCAAACGACTCGAACCACGCGGTCCGTAGCGTTGAGCCTCGACGAAAGCTGGCCGATCACGGCCTCGGCCTCACTCGGGAGGTATCCCTATCACCGTTTCATCATCCCTTTCCGTGAGCCACAGGCGAAGACCTGCCCGCGTGATGCCCTCCGGCCGCTTGTCGCCCCTGCGATTGATGTAGTGAAGAAGCTCGGCGCGAGCTTCGGCAATCGCCGCCTCCAGCCCCGGCAGCATGGGATTCCCCAGGGCTGCACCAAAATAGCTGACGGCAAATCCCCGGCACGTTTCGTAGACAACAGCGACCAGGCCGTCGCCTGACTGAGCCGAAGGACCCGATATTTTCGCCTCAGTCCGACAGGCCTCGACGTTCGCACAGAACTCAATAGAGAAAGCATCCGTCATAGCAGCGCCCAAGCGAAGGTATCCATACAGGTTCCTAACGACATTGATTCAGGCTCCATGCATCATCGCCCCACGCGGGTCCGAGAATCGCGTAACGGCATGCCGCGCTAAGAGCGAACCGGTTAAGCGCAGCACCTCGTCTCTTCTTTCGCGGTGGGGAACGTGACCGCAACCACTGAGGATTGCCACCTCCGACGGGCCGTTTACCTTGCTCGTAATGCGGTGTGCAAACTCCACGGATCCATATTCATCCAAGTCGCCGTGAATCGCCAGGACCGGACACCTGACCTTCCCAAGCTGCTCGTCGAGGCTCCATGACGCGAAGTCAGGCGACAGCCACACCTCTGTCCAAGCGTCCAGCACCCACCTCGCCTTTTCGCCATGCCACTTGGCAACCTTTTCGAACTGCTCGGGATCGGCGAACTGCGTCCTTGCGGCGCGGATACCCGACAGGGTACGCGGCTCAACAAACGCCTGAGCGGCCTCGGTGATCACCGCCTCGCAGCCTTCACTCTGTAAGGCCGCAATGGAAAGTGCCATGGCACCGCCAACACTGTGGCCGAAAAGTGAAAACCGTGTGATGCCGAACGCCCGCTTCATTGCGGGAAAGAACGCCAGAGCCTCCTCGCGGATAAAATCGACTGACGGTCGCTCTGTGCGCCGTGTCGATCTTCCAAAGCCAAGTCTGTCGTAGGCAATAACGTCGCTGGTCGTGGCTTCTGCGAGCGCCTCCGGGAACGCGCGCCATTGCTCAACCGAACCCAGCGAATCATGTAGAAGGATGATCGGAGGACAATCGCTGTGACCCAAACGCCAACGGCGCGCAAAAATGCTGCCGCCCGGAACGTCAACGTGTGAATCAAGGACCTCAGTACTCATGCTGAGTGCGGTTGACGATCGCAGCGCCAAAACCCGCCACCGAGGCCGCGCTGTCGCCCATCGGTGCGTTGCCGGGCCGCGGGCCGGCGCCCGCGGCCTGGCGCCACCCACGCCTCACGAGCCTCACCCATGATTGTTGGAAGTCCGCACTGGCGCGGCACGCATCCCTCCGACCATTGTTGGATCTCACACCGCTTAGCTTCAGCCGAGCTCGGCTTCAGAGTGCACCTTCGCGAGCCACAGCAGCGCGAATACGAAGCAGCCAACGCTGAGCCCGAGCATGATGACAATCACCTGCCGAAGCCGAAGATCCCAGTCTCGATCGGCAAGGTACACGGAAACGGCTGCCATGAGGTAAACGTATCCAACAACCGCTAGAGGAAGCAGCGCCAACACGAGAACCGCGCGAAAGCTTCCTGCAAGCCGCGGACGCAGCAGCGCGAACCAGCAGATCTCTGCAACGACGATCGCCCCGACCCAAGGGCGCCACCTTCGAAGGGCTGGACTGCTCGGAATGACGTGCATATGGAGATCTAACGGTGCAGTTGAGGGGCCACAGAGAAGTACAGGATCAGGGCCGCCGGCCCACGCTGGGCGCTCGCTTCCGGAGCGCAAGACCGCGGCCGCCTCACGGACCTTTCCAACGATTTCTAGACAACACGCCGCAATTCACCCGACAGCCTTCTCGGAGATCTTCCGTGGTAATGGTGGCCCGGTAAAGCCGAGGCGACATCCTGTGGCGGGAGCACTGAACCGGCCCTCAGTCGGGGAATACCGCGCGCGCCGCTTTACCGCTCGCCAACCAGGCGACGCTGCGGTAAGTATCAGCCACCAACCAGGCGCCGGCGGCGATAGCGCAGGAAATAAAAAACTCCGTCCAATTCCCTTGATCATTCGGCATCGAGGTAACCCGCGGCACCCAGACGAGCAGGGTGATGATCCAGAGCATCGCGGCCTCGAGGTTCGCCGCAAGACGCGGATAGATGCCGAACAGCATCCCCGCGGCGGCCGCCAGGCTGCCAGCGCCCGTCAGGTAAGTCCAGCCTAGGGGGAAGCGCATCCATTTCGGCACGAGACTCGCGGTCAAGTCATGGTAGACGAAATGGCTCAACCCGATCATGGGCAATGCTGCGATGAGCAACAGCCGGGCAGTGCGGATCCCGTTCTCGCCGACGGCGACCTTGAGATGCCGCTGTTCCCAGATGCCCGCGTGGGCGGCGAACAGGCACCAGCCCCCGGCCGCGGTGGCGGCCACCTCACCGAACGCCTCCCAGCTCACCATCACCTGAGGGGCCCGAAAGAGTCCCGGGAGCTTGAGCAGCGCCAACCACAGCAGCAGGAAGGGGAGGAGGACGCGGCAGGCGAGAATCACGGACGGACGCAGCAGCAGGCCGATGCCGGTCCCGAGCTCTATGAAAGCACACAGATAAATTATGACCAGCCGGCCGGGCAGAGCCTTGGGGATCGGCTCCCAGATCAAAGCAGAATTCCCATAAATCAAACCGATCATGCCCAGGCCGATCAGCGCTGACGCGAAGACGGCACGGCTCAGTCGCATAAACGTGCCCATGGCCCTACCTCTTGACAAGGATGACGCTAGGCCTTTGGCCGGGAGGAAAGTTTGCACGAGCGTCGGGAATTCAGAAACAAATCAGAAAATCACCGGGCGAGGAGTGGCGCGGGCGCCAGGGCTGAACGTCAACCCAACTGCCAGCGCTGACCGATAGCGTGACTACGCTACAGCTGACCGCTGGGACCTTAAGCCTTGGTACCGAACCACGGGAGTCAAGCGGGACGTGAGCTCTCGCATGCTGTCTACCGGCGAAGTTGCGGAACCGCATGGAACCGCCCGATAAGCTGCGCGGGCACATACTGAGCCTTGCAGCCCGCGGCGCGAAACCACTGAAGCCCACAGCCCCGTACAACGATTTTCAGGCTGCGCCTCACGCGCTCCTATTACCCTGCGCATGGCGTAACGTCCAAATCTCCGACACACCTGCAGATATCAAGGAATACCGTAACAAGAGCCGCTACGTCCTCATCGGTATAAGGACGGATGTGCACTGTGTGTGCCGTGCTAACTCTCTTTTGAGGTCATGCCTGCCTCCGAAGTAGCTCAACCCCACCCGATTCCAATGCGGCTTGATCAGGGTAGTGCACCAAGCCGCCGAAACCGGTGTCTATCAGGACCCCCTCCCGCAGATGTGTCCATTCCTCCTTCGTATGCGGATGAAGGTAGATGCCATCCTCGATGCTGGCGACCACTGTGCCTTCGTGCCTTATATCGATGGTCACCACGTCACCGACGTGAATGGGCTGGCCGTCGTGGTAGCGCATTCATGACCTCATAATGGTGAAGCTGACGGGCCGGGCAACCACGCCCAATCGGGGCCGCGGGCGCACACTGAGCCCTCGCGCCCGCGGCGCAGAACCAACAGGAGCGTCACCGCCCCCCAACGATTGGTGGCCGGCAACCTCCGGGTCTGTCGCCGCTGCCGGCAATCAGAACCTCGCTCCGGGGCTATAGACGTAATGCTGGAGGTCCAGAAGCGCCCGGCTTATGTTGCGCTGAACGCGGTGCGCGACGCGCATGATGGCACGCATCACCTTGTAGACCACGCGCGGCTCGGTCTCGACTAACGTCTCAAATTCAGCGCGGCTCAGGCAAAGCACCTTGGTCGGTCCCGAGGCGAGGAGCGTGCCATAGCGCGGTTCGTCATCCATGAAAGACAGCTCGCCGACCAGATCCCCAGGCTTGAGCATGTGCAACAGCGTACGGCCGTGCACGCTGTCCTTGACGACCTGAACTCGACCCTCGACCACCACATGCACGAGCGGATCCCGCGCTCCCTCGGGCAGAAGAACCTCACCGTCCGCAAGCGTTTGGAGGTGCACGAGTTTCGCAAGCACCGCGCATTCCGATGGTGTGAGCTCCGCTCCGAGCGGGCTCGACCGTAGGGCATCAATATCTGTGATCATGTGCGTGAGAGTAGTGGTGACCAAAGACCGGTTGTGAACCGTAAGGCTTCACTATCGACGTCGCGCGCGTAACGCGAGGGGAATGGTGCTGTGAATTCCAATCGACCACCTCGGTGAACCTTACAGGCACTGGACCCGAACTCCTATGCCCGCCGGGAAGTCTGCGTCGCAGCAACATTATATACCTACGGTCCCCTCTTCCGAGGGAACTCTGCGTGGTTGAGAGTGGCGTATTTGCACGATGTCACCGACCTTCCTACGTGCAGGGTACCGCCCACGCCACAGCTCGCGATGCCGCCCTTGGTTGGCGCCAGGCGTCGAGGGCTCTCATGGCATTGCTCCAACGAACGGAGGCGCGCGCGGGTGGCTCGCACCTGGGCCGGCGCACCTGAGTACTCACCAGAGGTCGATTAGTCGATCCCCCCAACGATTGTTAGGGGGCAGCGGAATGCCAAGCGAGGATCCCAAGCCTCTTGCCTCTATCTAGCAGCGTTTCCAAATACTCCATCGCTCCCGAGCGGCGCACTGTTACCACATAGCGTCTGTCGTTCTTAGCATTACTGCGGAGTGTTCCACATGCCCCCAAAGCGGTAAGCCAGCTGGCGACATCGTCTCCGGAGACGTGACTACCGAAGGTAACGGTGATGAGGCGCTCCACGCTGCGACCTAACGGTTGAGTTGAGCGGCCGGCCACAGGCGCCCGATTGGAGCCGCGGGCGCATACTCTCTTCCAGCGCCCGCGGCGATACTACCGCGCTTCACGGACCCCTCCAACGATTGTTGGCCGGCATCACCATTGCTGGAACAGTGCGAACCCAAGCGGAAACAGGAGAATCACAGAGATGAGCTGAAGAGGAATCAAGAACGACACTATTTCGGAGAGTTCGTGGCCTTCGCGTAGTACAAAGCGTTGAAAAGACGCGAAACTTCGAGTGGCGGTGGCGGCGCAGAAGACTAGCAACACCGCCAGAAAGGAGAAGAGCCGAAGTATTGCGCTCCTGCGACCCCACGTGCACCAGAAGATCATATTCTTCGGATAATTCTTCTGGTTATGGTCGATCCGAATCGCGCTGGCGAGCGTGGAAATCGAGCCGTATGGCTCAATGGCGACCACCTCTGAAGGTGCGAACGAATATGTGCCGAGAATCAAACTGGACAGTGTAAGAGTATCCGCGTTAGCGACGAGTCTGGCGAAGGGCCATCTGCCTCCCCAGCCCACTTGCGCACTGCCGCGGAAAGACGCCTCATTCACTACTGAGCCCCTCGATGCCGGCTAACGGTGAAGTTGAGGGGCCGCGCAGAAACGCCTGACTGGAGCCGCGGGCGCGCAATCTCTTCCCGCGCCCGCGGCGACACTACCCACGTTCACGGCCCCCTCCAACGATTGTCAGGCGGCAGCGACGTGCCAAGTGTCTGGTTACCTAAGCTGCGCACAAAGATATTTGGCACTGGCAGATTGCTTGGGCGGCACGATTGTTTGTACCCAATTCGCACCGGCTCGCTCACAAAGCCCAAGCGACTCGAACCCAGGAACGCTCGCGATGGTCGAATAACCGATACAGTTAGGCCCTGAGCATCCGGGCCAACTTATGATTAAGGTAAGAATCAGTGTATACATTTCACTCACACCCTTTGAATTGCTAAGCGGAGCTGAGCGTAGCCCCGCACGACGCGGAACGAAGCCGCTGATCGTTCGGCTTCCATCGGGAACTGCCGTACCACCACGGCTGCCGCCTAACGGTGAAGTTGAGGGCCGCATGATGGCGCCGGATTGGAGCCGCGGGCGCACAATCCCGCTCAGCGCCCGCGGCGACACTACCCACGTTCACGGCTCCCTCCAACGATTGTTAGAGCTCAATGAGTTGCTCTGACCGCGGCCGGCTGCAGAGGTAACGCTGCACTGGCTAGAGTAGCGTCCATGTAAATCCGAGCGAGAGCAAATACGGGTTTTCACCGGTCGCATTGAAGCGCTCATACTCGGCGCGCACCGCCCACCGGCCGAACTTTAACTGCCCTCCCGCCCCTGCGGCAAAGCCCGTATTCGTCTCGTCCAATTGAAAGGGCGATGTCCCGCAGGGGATCCCGGCTACGCAAACAAGGCTGAGGTTCGGGGCATAACCGCTGGCTGCGCTTTGTAGACGTGCGACGCCCGCCTTTGCAAACACGTCAATAATTGGGGGAACTGGGAGATACAAAAGGCCGAAAGCGGACTCACCCTTCATCGACACATTGGCCGAATACCCGAAGAGGCTGCCACTTGGATCTCCGAAGTCCATGTATGAGATCTCTGCGCCTACAAATGATATTGGGCGCACGCCGACCATGAGCTTGAACGCAGAGTGGGTCTGTTTGAATGTGTCGGACTGCGCGATGAAGGGGTTGGGTACCTCCGCTGCAACTTGAGCCTGGCCCACTGCTCCCCCGACGTAGAACCCGAGGAGGTCAGCTGCCGCCACAGGACCCGAGGCGCAGATCACGAGGATCGCCGAACTGAGCAAGCGTCGGCTTCGGTGTTTCATGGCTGCACGCGTGATTTGAAGGCAAGACGCCGCGGAGCTAAAGCTGTTAACCGTCGACGCCCCAGCCGGGGCGACACGCAACGGGGTGCCGACGCAGTGTCTCATTGAGCTCTAACGGTGAAGTTGAGCGGCGCCAATCAAGCGCCGCGGGCGCACAATCTCTTCCGCACCCGCGGCGCGAAACCACAGCCCTTTCATGGACCCCTCCAACGATTGTTAGACGGACCGCCGTGCGCTTGCGCTGATTCCGCGACGGCCCACCCCAGAACCACGCCGAGTAGCGGAGACGTGGCGCCAGCAAGAAACACCACGGTAAGTGCGTCGAGCCCGAATTCCGAATGAGGCGTCACCACCATCGCGGCGAGCCACCCGAGCGGTACGAGAAAGGACGCCCAGAATCCTATACGGGTCGGAGCGCGCCGCCGTAGTGACCAACCCACAGTGAAGGACAGCAGCAGCAAGGCGGCCACAACAACATAACTGTCGAGCGAGACGTGCCTAATGGTGATGCTCTGCACCTGCGGCCAAAGGGCGGTCAGGGCAAGCTGCATCAGTGCGCCAAGCACAATCGCAGCCGCAGAGGCGAGGACGCTGAGCAGAGCGATCTTCATCGGCGCCTCCCGGGCCCGTCTAACGGTGAAGTTGACGGGCCGCCCAGAAGCGCCCAATCAAGCGCCGCGGGCGCAAACTGCCTTCCCGCGCCCGCGGCGACACTACCGCGCTTCATGGCCCCCTCCAACGATTGTTAGCTGTCACTTGCCTTCCCTTATGCTCTGAATCTGTCCGTCAAGGATGGTCACTATCATCGGTGCAGATCCAGAACCTCGGTCGTAGCGCCATATTTCAGTCGTCGAAGTGCCCACCTTGACTCCATGGTCGCTCAGCACGTCATTAGTAGAAACCTGCTGGAAAGAAGGCTTGCCACACTTTTTGACAAGATCGGCCACAGATGTATCAGCTGATACAAGCCAGCTGCCGCAGCGGAAAAGCCCATCAGACAAGCAAATTCCAGGCGCTATGACTAGAAGCGCGCATGTCGTGGCAATGACTCTCATAGGAGGCGGCCTAAGTGACAGCTAACGGTGAAGTTGAGCGGCCGGCTGAGGCGTCAGGCCGCCCTCAGATCGAACGAAGCTCATCAGTTGCTTCCGATGCGGCCGCCCTGGCGCCGAGGGCGCACAATATCCTCCCGCGCCCGAGGCGCCTACCAGACCACGTCTCACGGACCCCTCCAACGATTGTTAGGTGCCACGGCGACCACTCGCTCCCAAGCTTCCACGCCGCCCGAAACAACCCTGAACAGTGGATGCGGCTCGAACTCAGGGACGCGCCGCCTCAGACGGTACAGTTGCGGACTACGTGCTCGAAGCTTCCTTAGTAAATGTTGTCTTTCAAACGCCAACTGACCCTGTGTGGCCCTCAGTCTAATCCCGCGGCGCAACGGACCTACTTTCTTCCGGTCGAAAGCATATCCGCGAGCCTCAGCTTCGACTAAGACCATCCGAAGATATGCATTCATTGCCGCCAGTGGGGATGGATGCGCACGGAAACGTGCGAGTTGCGGGTGATGGCGATAGCCCTTCGTTTGGCGCTTAAGTACCGCGCGAGCAAGCAACCCTTCTCGCCAGAGCGCCACCAGTCCTCGGGCGTCGAGATACTTGGGATGGAGTGTCCAGAGCCGCACGACGTGGCACCTAAGGGGGAAGTTGAGGGGCCGGGCACCCACGCCCGATGGCGCCGAGGGCGCACAATTTCTCAGCGCCCGAGGCGCCAAACCGCAGGCGCCTCACGGCCCCCTCCAGCGATTGTTAGAGGTCTCGCCGACGCCTGCACTCCGCGCCTCCACACTATTTGTCCTGAAGCCTATGGTTTCCGCCGGGAACCTCGAAGTTGATTACACACATCCGCCGCGAAAAGGAAGATTTCCGCATCGCCCTTTTTACTCGAGAGAACGAACGCATTGGTACTGTCAACGAGCTTGTACGCCGCACGTTCAGCGTCGTCCGGCGCGGAATGGTCACGCTCGTGTCTCGCGGCGAGGTAGTCGACAAACGGGACGATAGTCGCGTCGGGAAAAGCCGCACGGAAAAGGCGGAATAGCTCGGGCGGGTTTCTGCCACCTTTAAGGTATGGAAGCAACTCGTACGCTTGGTCCAAGGACAGGCACCCTTCCTCTCGGGACAGGACGTACCATTCGGCCTCAGCGCCGAGTGCATTTTGTGCGAGGAGGAGCGCGACGACGAAAGCCGGGCGGATGCACATAGCGAAGGCGAGACCTCTAACGGTTAAGTTGAGCGGCCGCCCCGAAGCGCCCAATCAAGCGGCGCGGGCGCACAATCTCTTCAGCGCCCGCGGCGCGGACACGAAGGCCGTTCACGGACCCCTCCAACGATTGTTAAGCCGCAGAGAACGCACTGATCGTGACGTAGTATCCATCTGGATCTCGCAGTGAGAACTCCTTGGCGTGAGTGCTCGGATTCACGTGGGGCTCCTCCTCGAACCGACTAACGAGAGTGTGTGCCCTTTGAAGCGCCAGATCGAAATCATCGACACGGAAGAACAAAAGGAGGCCGTTGCCGGGTGTCCCGTGATCAGGGCTCATCAATGGGGGGTGGTCGTGGGCGCCCCACTCATGGAGGCAGAGCAAAACAGTTCCATCTGAATCGAGGATTTGCCCAAAGTCGTCATGGGCGGGAAGCGTAGCCGGCTGACCGAACAGCTCCTGGTACCACTTGAAGGTGTGCGCCACGTCGGCCACCCCTATGATCGTCCACGTGCGTTTCATCGGGCTCCCTCTCTGCGGCCTAACGGTGAAGTTGAGGGGCCGGGCACCCACGCCTCGCGGCCCTGAGGGCGCACAATCTCTTAGCGCCCGAGGCGCCAAGCCACAGGCGTGTCACCCCTCCAACGATGGTTAGCCGGCGACGTCAATTGAAAACCACGTTTAAGTCTACGTTGAACTGTCCGCGCGAACGAGTAGTTAGTCGGCGGGTCGGGCAAATAGGAACCGAGCCACCAATACGGTCGAAACCCCCAACAGAACGACAAGACCAAGGAAAAACACAGCTGAAGGTGGGCGGACGATACCGAATACTGCAAGTAGTTCGACTGCAGCCATGAAACAGAGTACGGCTGTAACTGTGGACACCACTACGGCCTTCAAGACAGCGCGTTCGGAAGGCGACAGTCGATAGACACCGCTGAGCACCAGCAGCACACTTCCCAAGGTCGCTGTCGCGAGTATTAGAAGCGAAACCCGCCAAACCGTTGACTCTGGCAACGAGAAAAATGCAAGCACAAATGGCACTAGCGACAGAAAGACCGATTGGAAGCTGAACGCGAGGATATTGCGGATTCGGAACGCATCGACAGGTGTCCACTGATGGGGTTTGCCGCTTAAGGCAACCAAGATTGCTGAGAAGCCGGCGAGACCGATGGCAACCTGCGCAAAAGTCAACAGGGCACTTGCGACGTCGCTGACAAACACTTCCGCCGCCTACGGTTGAGGGGCCGGACGAGGCGTCAGGCCGCACTCAGCTCGAACGAAGCCCTTAAGACACGGGCGGTGCGGCCGGAGAGGCGCCGAGGGTGCACAATTTCTCCCGGCGCCCGAGGCGCCTAACAGACCACGCCTCACGGACCCCTCGAACGATTGTTAGGGGACTGCCGTGTTTGGCTACATACCTGAGCGAGCCAGAGAACAGGGGCGACGCTTAAAACCACAGAAAACGCCATCACGCTCAATGAGGTGTCGACCAAGGCCACCACGATTTGGTCTTGCGGGACGGCACCGATGTAGTGTGACCACGAAAAGGTCCACCCAACCCTACGCGCGATGATTTCAACCCCGGCACAAGTCAAATAGCCAAGAATGAAGAAAGGGAGCCGTTGCTCAAGGCTGCGCCACCGGAGCAGAGCCACAATACCGACGAGTAACGCCGGCCAAAGGTAGAGCACTGCCTCCGTTATCGTTGCCAGGTGCATCGGGTCCACAGGTGGCACAGCGTAGTGCAACGCGGCAGTCACCTAACGGTAAGGTTGAGCGGCCGCGCGCAGGCGTTTCCAGCGCGACGCGAGCGCAAAATGATAGACGGCGCTCGCGGCGCGCACACGCGGGCGTGTCACGGACCCCTCGAACGATTGTTAGACGTCATCAACGTGCCGTGGCCTCCGGATCCGCGACGCCGATCAACGCGATCAGCCTACGTCTATCAGCGGTGCTGACATGACGCGATTGAAAGTAGCCGCACCCCTGCGCCGAGAGAAAGTTAGTGTCCACGCCAAAGTCGCCGAGAAAGCGGGTCCCGGAAAAGAAATCGACCCTGAGGCGAGGCCAGGGGGTCCATACCAAGGGTACCCCCAAGCCGGTGCTATGCGCCTGAGCAAAATCTGCCAGAGCGTGCAGCGTGTCCTGGGAGCGAATCTCGGGACCAATCGCGCGTGAGTCAAGTGTAACTACGGCGCGATCAGCTTCACGGAAGCGTTCAAAATGCATGTCAGGGCAGCTGTTCGAAGCGCTGCATCCGGCGAACGCGACCGCGGCAAGCGCAGGCAATGAGCGCACGGGATGACGTCTAACGGTGAAGTTGAGCGGCCGGGCACAGACGCCCGATTGGAGCCCCGGGCGCAAACTGTCTTCCCGCGCCCGCGGCGGCACTACCTCGCTTCACGGACCCCTCCAACGATTGTTAGGTTCCGCTAACGTGTTTTACTCAGGCGCTCGGCCATGCGCGTTTGCCAGCCCGGTCCCGTAGCCCTCCATCGCGCAATGACATCCTCGGGAAGGCGTAGCGTGATGAGCTTCCTGGGATTGGCGGAACGGGGCCGACCGCCCTTCTTCACCTTGGCGCGAGCGAGCATCTCCGTGGTGAGCTCCGGAAGCTCCCGATATTCTTTAGCTCCTACGATATGCGCATCCACCCGAGCCAGATCAGACTTCAAAGTACGGCGCGAGGCGTTCCTGTTCGCGGCCATTGGCCTTCCTCATGCTGAAAATGTGTCGACTGCTGCCTCTCGGAACGTAACCGACCACCACCATGCGTCCTTCGAGCAGCCCAAAGCAAATGATGCGAGTCTCGCCATAGTTCCTGCGTGTGTCCTCGACCTCTACGGTAACGCCAGCAAACACCGCCGCAGCATCCGGAAAATCCAGGCCCCGTTCCGCCAGGGTCTTAGCACGCTTGGCGGGATCCCATGTGAGACGCCTGGATTATTGTAGCTACAAAAACATAACCAGACAAACCGGCTCGCAGGGTGGTTCCAGCGGAACCTAACGGTGAAGTTGAGGGGCCGGCCGACCACGCCGCGGGCGCACAATGTCCGCAGCGACCCGCGGCGCCAAGCAGATCACGCCTCACGGCCCCCTCCAACGATTGTTAGACGGCGATGGAGCCGGTACGAACTTCATTTCCAGCAGAAACGCAACACAGACTCCCGCGGCAACAAAGGACCAGATGATCCACCGCGGTACATTGAGTATTCTCAACTCAGCGAGCAGTAACACCGTACCAGCTATGAGCAAGAGCGGTGCGGTAATTCCGCAGTGAAAAGTCCGATTCTTCGCCCAATTCGCAACACAGCCTATGCCCGCGGCCAGCACTATTGTGCTCGCCGATGCCGGCGCGACGGGGCGCCAATAAAAACCGAGAAGGCTGAGTAGGCCCCACGCAATCATCGAAGCCGCGAGCCAGTAGCACATTGAGGCGGGTGAGCTGCAGCAAACGGTGCGCTTCGACAAGGTGATGCCCATACCATCACCGTCTAACGGTGAAGTTGAGGGGCCGGGCACCCACCCCGGACAGGCGACGCGGGCGCACACTTTTCCCAAGCGCCCGCGGAGCCCGAAGTGCTACGCATCACGGAGCCCTCCAACGATTGTTAGAGGCCAATGGTTTCCACAGGACCACAAGCGCGACGATGGTCAACAGTGGTTGGGAGGCGATCCATAACGGGTGGCACCCCGGCAGATCCTTCCAACAAGGCACGTTAGCGAAAAGGTAGAGCCCAGCGTAAACGAGCACGAACAGGCAGCCAATCGCGAGGAAAGACATCCGGGCCCAAGGCTTTCCCAACCACAATCCAACCGAGATGGCCAGAAAGATCGCGCACAGACCCCAACCGACCACATGTCGTGGCGGATAGAAGCGCAAATACACAAGCGTCCGCGCCTGAATGGCGCTCCAGAGTAAAGCAAGCAGCGAGCCGAGACGTCCGCGACTCATTGGCCTCTAACGGTGAAGTTGAGCGGCCGGGCACAGGCACCCGATTGGAGCCGCGGGCGCAAACTGTCTTCCCGCGCCCGCGGCGACAGTACCGAGCTTCACGGATCCCTCCAACGATTGTTAGGAGGCAGCGCTGGCACAGACTCACCTCTTTCGACCAAGCCTGAACCAGGGGACTGTTTTCCGCAATGCTGCATAAACAAGAGAGAACCCGATGCTCGGATCCAACGCAAGGGGCACCCAACAAAAGCGATACACGCCCGGGCGCGGGTGAATGAGCATCGCGCAGCTAGCAGCTACGCCAGCAAGAAATGGGGGCGCGAACGAGTAATGAGAATTCCTTCCGTTCCGCGGCGCTGCGGAGAACCGGGCGTGAAGGACGCCCCAGTTGCCTAGGATCAACAGAGCGTTGAAGCCTATGACCGAGTCCAAGACCCACTCCTCGGTGCTCATCACAGAGCCTCGCGCTGCCTCCTAACGGTGAAGTTGAGGGGCGGGGCACCCACGCCAGCCAAGCGCCGCGGGCGCACACTGTCTTCCCGCGCCCGCGGCGCAGAACCACTCACGCCTCACGGACCCCTGCAACGATTGTTAGGTGGCAGGTCGCCAGTTGAGCCACAAACTGGGCACACCTGCTGCTCATGAAGCCACTGCAACCACGGTCCGGATCGCTGTTTAGCGGCGCGCCATATCCAGTTGGCACCACAAGCAGGACATCTGACACTCCAGAAAAAGATGAACAGACTGACGGCGGCAATTATGGCTGACGCACCCGAGTACAGTGCGAGTTCGCGACCCGTGACGCCAGGAAGGAACAACCGCGCTACGACGTGGATGCCTACGGCCAGTAGAACGCCCATGGTGGCGACGTGCAGCTTCCACGCCTGGTGCGTTCGGTCAATCAGCGGGCCGTAGGCGCTCACCTGCCACCTAACGGTGAAGTTGAGGGGCCGCGCGCAGACGCCCGATTCGAGCCGCGGGCGCATACTGCCTTTCCGCGCCCGCGGCGACACTACCGCGCTTCACGGACCCCTCCAACGATTGTTAGACGGCGCCACATGGCGATCATGAGTTCGCCCAACCACTGCGAAGACGGACCAAAGCTGCTTTATCAAGTTGCGGTAACTTGTCGGCGATTTCGAACCATGAGGACTTGAATTCCACAAAGATGTGTCGATCCGGGCGAAGCTGTGGATCGTCATCCAGAGCACCGGCCGGGACTTCAAACCACGGTGTTTCAGGGTTCGGATTCGGCACGGGTGAGCCGCAGCGAGAGCAGAAGTACGTGCGGTACCCCGGTGCGACCTCGCGTACGGGAGCTTCATAGCCACGTATCAATTCCCGACCCGAAGTGAGGCGGAAGTCGTCCCGGCGCACCCCTACCGTGGCAGTGAATGCGGAGCCACCAGCTTTTCTGCACCTAGTGCAGTGGCACAGCTCGAACGGGCCCACCGCTCGAGTTATTTCGAATTTCACACCGCCGCAAAGACAACTACCGTGGATCATCCCTGGGTCTCCTGTCGGAAGTGGCTGGCTCGAAGGCGCTTCGCTAGGGGTCTTGCGATGAGTTATCAATACCTGCCTCACGCGGGCGTCGCCACAACGGCGCACTCAAGTACACGATACCCGCAATGACCAGCGCTACGCCAAACAGCACAGCGAAGTACGACTGCGACCAGTCCCTGGCGCCCGTGAGCAGGTGCCAGCCGCACTTAGCAAGCAGAGACAAGCCGGCAACGATGGCGGAAACACCGAATACGCGGTTGACGACGACGAAGGTGCGCCCGAAGGAGCTTGACGGTACCACCGAGCTGTCCAAGGACGCCGTCTAACGGTGAAGTTGAGGGGCCGGGCACAAGCGCCGGATTGGAGCCGCGGGTGCACACTGTCTTCCCGCACCCGCGGCGACACTACAGCGCTCCACGGACCGCTCCAACGATTGTTAGGCGGCAACCTCTACGTAGTCGACGCGGCTCGAAGGCGGCGGAATCGGAGTGCCGTCCGAACGCATCCCTTCGAGGTGAAACTCGATCGCCTCGCGGATGGAGCGCTCAGTTTCCTCAACCGTTGCGCCAGTCGCCACGCAGCCCGGCAAATCGGGAACGTACGCAGAGTAGTTCGACCCGGCGTTCTCAATGACGATGGCGTATCGCATGGTCAGTTACCTTATTTCTTCAGGCCCGACTGCTTCAGAATACTGTTGAGCGTCCCCCGGTGCCAAATCATCGCTCGGTTTTCCGGGCACTGTCACACGTCCAGGCTTGGTAGGGTGCTTGTACTGGCGGTGACTGCCCCGCGTAGCGACGAGATACCAGCCATCGTCATGGAGCATGCGCAGGATATCCGCCACCTTCATGCGTCAAGCGTACACCTGCGCTGAAGCTCGCGACGCCGCTTTTTAGTTGACGCCTAACGGTGAAGTTGAGGAGCCGCGCGCAGGCGTATCCAGCGCGCAGCGAGCGCAAAATAGCGAAGCGCGCTCGCGGCGCGCCCCCACAGGCGTGTCACGGACCCCTCCAACGATTGTTAGACGTCAGCAGCAGAGACGATGCCAAATCTGCTGGAGGCCCCAGCAGCTCGACCCCAACCACGCGCCCGAAGTTATCGAGCTGTAAGGAAGCGTAGCGCGGCCGTGAGAACGTAACCACCTGCCCGAATTTCTGGCCGATCACGTTGCGTTCGACAAAGTTGAGTTCGCGCGTGGGGTCGAGCGCTATCAAGCCGGCATTAGCCTCCGAGTCGTAGCTGACGTCCCGAACGGAGCACGCCTCCAACTCACTAGCGAGGTCAGCACGGCCTGTGGCGCGAAGCTCCGACGCCAGAACGAAGGCGAGTTCGGGGAACGCGTCCGTGAAGGATTGCATACTGACGTCTAACGGTAGGCGTCACGGCGGTGACGTACCACGGAAATCTCAACTAGCGCCCGCCCATCGTCGACCGAGTAAACGACTCGCCAGTCCCCGATGCGAATCCGCCATAGATCGTCGGTGCCCTCAAGCTTCTTGCAACCGGATCGACGAGGCTCGAGCCTCAGCGCTTCGATACGCTTAAGGATGCGCGTGGCCACGGTGCGGTCAAGCGCCTGCAGCTCTTTGCGAGCTGAGCGGGCGAAGACGACCGTGTATTCAGGCACGGCGTCTGCGTTTGGTCGGCCGGCTAAGCAGGCGCTTGACTTGCGCTAGCGACTCCCGAGGCTCACGGCGCCGCGCCTGTACCAGGTACGCGTCGTAGAGGTCTTCCCAAAGAGCACCGTGCTTCTTTAGGTCGATAAGCACAGCGCGTCTCTGGCCGCGCTCGTTAACGAGGAATTCCACGCCAGGCATTTCGACGGAGTGCTTCGTTTCCATAGGCACTGAGTATACCCCGCGGCCCAGCATGGCCTCTAACGGTGAAGTTGAGGGGCCGCGTAGAAGCGTCCGATCAAGCGCCGCGGGCGCACAATCTCTTCAGCGCCCGCGGCGCGTACCCGCCAGCCGTTCACGGTCCCCTCCAACGATTGTTAGGAGACGCGGGCCTAAACAGTAAGCTCAAGGCGATTCCCATCGGGGTCGAGAATGACGCTCTCATAGTAACCGTCACCAGTCCGACGCGGTCCGTCCTCCACAGCGAACCCAGCCGTCCGTAGCCTGGCGGTTAGTTCGTCCACGCTGCTCTCAGAGCCCAAGGATAAAGCAAGATGCGTCATGCCCATGCGTTGAGCGCCGGGCTCATACGTTGCCGGCCGCAGCGTCGATGTCTTCATCAGCTCCAACCTGGCGCCGCTCTTAAAGGTCAGAAACCGCGACTCAAAGCCTTTCGAGGTATTCACGTACTTCGAGCCAACGCTTGCGCCAAAGTA
>DASPPI010000086.1:0-10481 GCA_035625615.1 Steroidobacteraceae bacterium
GCTGGCCGCCGCCCAGGCGGACGGCCGGGTGCGCGTGCCGCGTGGCCACGTGCACGTGCAGATCGTGCACCGCGGCGAAACACTGTGGACCATCGCGCGCCACCACGGCATGAACGTCAACACGCTCGCCCTGATCAACGGCCTGCAGCCCGGCGATGCGCTGCGCGCCGGACAGCGTATCCGGCTGTCCTCGGGCTCGGAGCACGCCGCGCACCGGCGGCTCGTGTACACCGTGCGCGACGGCGACACCATGTCGCAGATCGCGCGGCTGTTCCAGTGCAGCGTGCCGCAGCTGCTCGCCTGGAACGGGCTGAGCACGCACTCGCACATCCACACCGGGCAGAAGCTGCGCATTCACCTGGCGACGCGCCACGGTTGACCGCCGGCGCTGACCCGGCGCGCTTTCCGGCATAATCCGCGCCGGGAGGCCATCCATCATGGGATTTCTCGCTGGTAAACGCGCGTTCATCGTGGGCGTGGCCACCGATCGCTCGATCGCGTGGGGCATCGCGCAGGCCATGCATCGCGAAGGCGCCGAGCTCGCCTTCTCCTACGTGAACGACAAGATGAAGGAGCGCGTCGAGCCACTGGCCGCCTCGCTCGGCGCGCGTCTCACCCTGCCGCTCGATGTCACCGTCGATGCCCAGTGCGATGCGGCGTTCGAGCGGCTCAAGCGCGAATGGGGCCAGCTCGACATCGTGGTGCACGCCGTCGCCTACGCGCCGCGCGAGACGCTCACCGGCCGCTTCCTGACGGCCACGAGCCGCGAAGGATTCCGCGTGGCGCACGAGGTTTCGAGCTACAGCCTCACCGCGCTCGCGCGCGCGGCGCATCCGTTGATGGCGGGCCGCCGCGGCGCGCTGCTCACGCTCACCTATCTCGGCGCCCTGCGCTCGATTCCCGGCTACAACGTCATGGGTCTCGCCAAGGCGAGCCTGGAGGCGAGCGTGCGCTTCCTCGCGGCCGACTTAGGTCCCGAGGGCATCCGCGTCAACGGCATTTCGGCAGGGCCCATCAAGACGCTGGCCGCCGCCGGAATACCCGGGTTCCGCAAGATGCTGAGCCGGGTCGCGGAGATCGCGCCGCTGCGACGCAACGTGACGCTCGAGGACGTGGGCAACGCCGCGGCGTTCCTGTGCTCGGATCTCGCCGCCGGGATCACCGGGGAGATCCTCTACGTGGACAGCGGCTTCAGCACGGTCGGCATGAGCTTCCCGCTGGAGGCCGAGGGCTGATCCGGCGTTATTCGAACGCCTTGGGGTTCTTGCGCACCTCGGCGGTGCGGCGCATCTCCGCGACGTAGGCGAGCGCGTCGGCCTCGCCCAGGCGCTGCAGCTCCTGCAGCGCGCGGCGCGCCTGCGTCTGCGCGTCACGCGGTGGCGCCGTGCGCACGGCCGTCACGGCGACGACCGCCGCGCCCCCGTCAGTCAGGGTGAGAGCGCGGAATTGCGGCTTGCCGGCGGGCGGCGACAGAGCGAAGGCGGCCTCGCGCACCGGTGCCGGGATCGACGGATCGTTGCGGCCGACGAAGTGCGCCGGATCGGCGCTCACCTCGAGCTCGCGCACGACCGCGTCCAATGCCGCGCCGCCGGCGAGCCGCTCGCGCGCACCCTCGGCCGCCTTGAGGGCGGCCTCGGTCTCCTGCGTCTTCGTGATCGCGGCAGTGATGCCGTCGCGCACCTCGGCCAGGGGCTTCGCCTGCGGCTTGCGATGCTCCAGAACCTTCACGACCACCAAGCGGTCGTCGCCGAGCAGCACCGGTCCCCCCAGCCGTCCGGTCGCGAGCGGCGGATCACCGAACAGCAGCTCCTGCAGCGCCGGCGCGGGCCCGAGCGGGGGCTCGCCGGCGCCCTTGGCGTAGCTCGGCAGGTCGCCCTGCTGCAGGTCGTATTGCTGCGCGAGCGCGGCGAGATCCGCGCCCGGCTCGGCGAGCTTGCTCTGCAGCTGCTCCTGGATCTCGCCGAAGCGGTCGGTCGCGCGGTCGCGCCGCAGCTTCGTTTCCAGCTCGCTGCGCGCCTCCTCGAATGACTTGGCCTTGCCGGCCTGAATCTCGTCGAGCCGGATGATGTGATAGCCGAACTGCGTCTTCACCGGCCCCTTGATCTCGCCCACCGACATGGCGAACAGCGCATCGGTGAAGGGCTGCACGAAGCTCTTGCGGTCGGCCCAGCCGAGATCCCCGCCGTTGTGAGCCGAGCCCGGATCCTGTGAATACTGCTTCGCCAGCTCGCCAAAATCCTTGCCGGACTGCGCCTGGGCCAGGACCTGTCGGGCCTGCGCGAGCGCGGCGGCGTCGTCCTTGCCGGTGATGAGGATGTGGTGGGCGTGGCGCCGTTCGGGGAGCTCGAGCCGGTTGCGCTCCTTTTCGTAGGCGGCGTGCAGGTCCGCATCGCTCACCGTCTGCGCGGCCGCAAGCGCCTCGAGGCGCAGCTGCGCGTACTCGAGGTGCACGGTCTCCGGCGTCAGGTACTGCGCCCGGTGCGCCTGGTAGTAGGCCTCGAGCGCCGCCGCATCGACCTTCACCGCGCTCTTGAACAGTCCCGCCGGCAGCACGAAGTAACGCACCTCGCGCTCCTGGTCCTCGAGATCGATCAGGCGCTTGAGCTCCGGCGCGGTCACGAAGTCCGAGGCGCTGATGCCGCCCTCGAGCTGCAGGCGCTGCACCTCCCTGCGCAGGTCCTGCTCGTACGCCTCGAGCGAGATGCCCGCCTGCGCGAGGGCCGCCTTGGCGACCTCGGGCGAGTACTGGCCGCCGACCTGGAATGCCGGCTCGCCCTGCACCGCCTCGCGCAGCGCCTCGTGACTGACCCGATAGCCCAAGCTATGGGTGCGCTGGGTGAGCAGCGCGTTGGTGATCAGGCCCTCCAGGACCTGGTCCTGCAGGCGCGCGCGCAGCTCGGCGGGAATCTCGGCGCCCCCGAGGCGCTGCTGCCACAGGCCCTGCTGGCGCAGCCACGCGTTGCGGGCCTCTTCCAGGGGGATCTTGCTGCCGTTCGCCTCGGCGGCGTAGTTCGAGGTGCCGAAATTCAGGTTGACGATGCCGTAGGCACCCCAGGCGGTGAACACCAGCGAGAGCGCCCCGAGCACGAGATACGTGATGATCCGACGCCCGCCGCCTTCCGTCTTGCCCTTGAGGAAGTCTCCTAACCGCTGAAGCATGTTCTCGGGGGCTCGCTGAAGTGAGGTGGCGGAGCGGACGGGACTCGAACCCGCGACCCCCGGCGTGACAGGCCGGTATTCTAACCAGCTGAACTACCGCTCCGAATTTGGGGGGCGAATGCTAGCGGATTGATGAATAAGGCTACAAGCTGTTTCGCTGCCCGGCGCCACGCGCCGCAGCCGGCTTGCTTGCAGAGCCGCACCGCGGCGCCGCGCGCTCCCGCAGCACGACTGAACCGCCGGGAACCGCCGCGGTCAACGGATTGGCGTTCTGAGCGCTGTGCACTCCATGTGGCGGTCGGGGCGACACAGTATGTTACTTGTCGTCGCTAAGTCGAGACACGCTGGATCCCCGGTGCGCTGGTGCACAATGCGATGGGGGATATGAGGAATACGCGAATGAAGCTCAACCGCTCGCTGGCCTGTTCGATCCTGATCGGCGCCGGTGTTTGCGCGCCTGCGCTGGCCGCGCTTGGAGGCGATGTCAGCTCGGTGGAAGCTGACCGCGTGCGCATGCAGGGCGTGCTGCACGTGACGCCCGTGGCCGACTACGTGGTGCACGAGATCGAGGCTCCTTCGGGGCTCGTGGTTCGCGAATACCTCTCCGCGAACGGCAAAGTATTTGCCGTGAGCTGGCGCGGGCCCGGGATCCCGGATCTCACGGAACTCCTGGGCACCTATTCGGCGCAGGCGGCACAGGCCGTGTCCCGCCCGCACTACGATCACCATCACCTGAATGTCCAGACCCCGGACGTCGTGGTGCAGTCGAGCGGGCACACACGCGCCTATTTCGGGCGCGCCTGGGTGCCGGCGCTGCTGCCGGCGAATTTCTCCCTGAATGATCTTTAGCGGGTTGCCGCCGACGAGGAACTATCCCGTGCGTAAGCTCATTGCCCTCGTTCTGATCCCCCTCGTGCTGGCCGGATGCGGCGGAGGCGGCGGAGGCGGCATTAGCAGCGGTGGCAGCGGCGGCGGCGGTGGGGGCGGCGGCGGCGATCAAACCATCGCCACTCCCGGGCCGCCCAACGTCGAAACGATCACCGTCAATACCGGACCCCCGATCTTGACCACACCCCCGAACCACACGCCGGCGGTCAACACGGCATTCGTCACTGTGAACATCTGTATCGCGGGCACGGCGACCTGCCAGCAGATCCCCTATGTAGAGGTCGATACCGGGTCGGTCGGCCTGCGGATCATATCGTCGGTGCTCACCCTGAACCTCCAGGCGGAGACGGACACGGGCGCTGCCAACGGCACCCCGCTCGCCGAGTGCCTGAACTATGCCGACGGCACCACTAGCTGGGGCCCGCTGTACATCGCCGATCTCGAGCTGCCCGTCTCCGGTGAGAAAGCCTCGAGCGTCAACGTGCAGGTGATGGATTCCAACGCCCCTGGTGATGGCACGGTGCCTACTAACACCTGCACCGGCACCGTGGACAACACGGTCGTCACCTTCGGAGCCAACGGCATTCTCGGCGTCGGCCCGTTCGTCAATGACTGCAACAGCGTCGGCACCTGCCCCTTTTTGCCCGGGATGCAGGCGGCGAACTATTACAGCTGCCCGACGACCACCACCTGCAGCGGATTTGACGCGAGCGCAGCGCAGCAGCTGCAGAACCCGGTGATCCTGTTCGCGAAGGACAACAACGGAACGATCATCGAGCTGCCCGCGGTCGCCGCGGCCGGCGCCGCCAGCGCCAGCGGATCGCTGGTGTTCGGGATCGGCACCGAGTCCAACAACGCCATCGGAAAAAGCGTCACGCAGTTGTTCGCGGATCAGGCGCAGGGGTTCATCACCGCCACGCTGAACGGCACCAACTACCCCGACAGCTATCTCGACAGCGGCTCGAATACGAATTACTTCACCAGCTCGATAGCGCCATGCCCCAGTGGCAGCCCGGTCGCCGGCTTCTATTGCCCGAACACCATTACCCCGGTGGATGTGTCGCTGCAGGGCACCGACGGCACCATGGCGGCGGCCGACTTCGACGTCGCCAATGCCACGGCGCTCACCAACTCCAATCCGACGCTCGGCGCGTTCCCCGATCTCGGCGCGCCAGCCCTTTCCGGGCAGAGCATGTCGGTCGACCTCGGCCTGCCGTTCTTCTTCGGCCGCAACGTCTATACCGGTATCGAGACGGCCGCCCAGCCGTCGCCCTACTTCGCGTACTGAGTTCCCGGGCCCGCGCTCCCGAGCTCGCGCCGCCGGGCGCCGGCCGTGCGCTCGCGCGCGCCGCGCGACCGCACACGAAGGCGTGCTACCCATAAATATGGTAATATGGGAAAGTGAAGACCACCGTTGAAATTCCCGACCGCCTGTTCCGCAGGGCCAAGGCGCGAGCCGCTGAGCGCGGTCAGACGCTCAAGGAATTCCTGTCCGAAGCCCTGCAGGAAAAGCTGTTGAGTAGAACCGGCAACGCGCACCCTGCGGAACCGGAGTGGATGAGAGGATTCGGCAAGCTGCAGCACTTGCACCAGGAGACTGCCCGAATCCAGAGGCGCCTGGACGAAGTCTTCGAGACGATTGACCCGGAGGATCGCGCGTGATTCTGGACACGAACGCTCTGTCGGCGTTCGTGAACGGCGATGCTGAGGTTGGCGAGGTGCTCCGCCGTCACGCGCGAGCGGCCATTCCGGTCATCGTTTTGGGTGAGTTCCGCTACGGCATCGCCGAATCCAGGCATCGAGTTCAGTACGAGGCATGGCTCACCGCTTATGTGCCTCAATTTGACATCCTGCCGATCGACGAGGAAACCTCGAGCGCCTACGCTGCGTTGCGGATCGCGCTCAAACGGTTGGGCCGTCCGATCCCGGCGAACGATGCCTGGATCGCAGCGCTCGCGATCCAACACGGTCTTCCGGTACTCACTCGCGACGAGCACTTTGACGCCGTCCCGAATCTTGATCGAGTGAGTTGGTAGCCGCATGAGCTCGCTGCATAAGATGACGGCGGCCGTGCTGGCCGTGCTGCTCCTCGCCGCCGGCTATGCGTGGTGGGTCACGACCCAGCCGGCGACGCCGGTGCGGGCGGCGGCGGCACAGCCGGCCGGCGCCGGCATGCCGGTCATCGACCAGAACACGCTGCTCACCGCGCGCCGGCTCGCACGCCTCGCCAACACGGCCGAAGAGCAGCCGCTGGCACAGGCGGCGGTCGAGGCTGCCGCTCACGAGCTCGACCTCTCCTTCGCCGCTGCCCTGCGCTACGTGGAAACGCATCCGCCGGCCCTGAGCCTCGAGGCCAGCCGCATCCAGCAGAAGCTGCTCGATCGTCAGACGCAGCTCGCCGCTGCAACGGAGGAAGTCAAGCGCCTGACGGCGGCGCTCGCGCCGGCGGCCGATGCCGACAAGCCCGCCATCCAGGATCGCCTCGATCTCGCACAGTCGCAGGTCCAGCTGCTCCAGGACGAAGTCACGGAGGCGAACAACGATCTGCTGCAGGCGGGCGGCAACCTGCACCAGCGCATCCAGCTGATGCAGCAGGAGCACGAGGCCGCTCAGCGCAGCGCCGCCGCGACGCCCGCGGCTGCGCCCAGCGCGCTCGCAAGCTTCAGCGGGATGGTCGGTGAGGTGCGCCAGTGGCTGGCGCTGCGCGACAAGCAGCGCTGGCTCAGCGAGGCGCAGCACGATGCCGCGCAGAGTGCCGCACAGCTGGCTGCCCAACGTCAGGAGATCGCCACCGAGCTCGCCGACTACAAGGCGCGCATCCCGGAGTTCACCGCCCACGGGCCTCGCAGCGGCACCGGGGCGAAGGCGCCGGCCGGTGCCGCGCCGCCGCCCAAAGCAGCGCCGGCCGCGGGCGCCCCGCGGCCGTCCGCCGCACCGCAGTCATCGACGCCAGCGAACGCCTCTCAGGCCGCTGCCACGGCGCCGCCGGCAGCCTCCCTGCCGGCCGCCGCCGAGCCGACGACGCTGCTCGAGCTCACGCGGCGCATCGCCGCCGTCCAGCACCGCCTCATGCTGCGGGACGAGAGAATCAGCGCTCGCCAGCGCCTCACCGACATCTACGGCCGGTGGGAAGCCGTGGTCGCATCCCAGGCACGCGGTGTGCTGCACGAGTGCCTGGCCGGTGCGGCGATCGTGCTCGTGGTGCTGCTGCTGCTGCTCTTCGTGGATCGCTCGCTCGAGCAGCTGCTCGCGCGCGCGCGCGTCGACCGGCGGCAGCTCGAGACGCTGCGCAGTGTCGTCAGGGTCGCGCTGCAGATCGTCGGCGTGGTCTTCATCCTGATCGTCCTGATGGGTCCGCCCGGCCAGCTCGGCACCATGCTGGGTCTCGCCGGCGCGGGACTCACCGTGGCGCTCAAGGATTTCATCGTCGCCTTCATCGGCTGGTTCGCACTCATGGGCCGCAACGGCATGCGCGTCGGGGACTGGGTCGAGATCAACGGGGTGAGCGGCGAGGTGGTGGAGCTCAACATGTTCCACACCGTGTTGCTCGAGACCGGCAACTGGACCGATACCGGCCACCCGACCGGACGGCGCGTGACCTTCACCAACAGCTTCGCGATCGAGGGCCACTACTTCAATTTCTCCACCTCCGGCCAGTGGCTGTGGGACGAGCTGTCGGTCGTGGTGCCGTATGGCCGCGATCCGCAGGCGGTGGCCGCTGCGATCCAGAAGGAAGTGACCGAGGCGACGGCGAAGGACGCCACTCAGGCCGAGGAGGAGTGGCGCCGCGCCTCGCGCGGCCGCGGCGCAGGCTTCACCGCCCGGCCGGGGATTGCCGTGCGCCCGGCCTCCGGCGGCGTCGAGATCGCGGTGCGCTATGTCACCCGCGCGAGCGAGCGCCTCGCGCTGCGAGCGCGGCTATACCAGTCGGCGGTGCAGCTGCTCTCCGCCCATGCCTGACCGATGAGCGGGCGTCTGCCGACCGTCTTTCTCGGGCACGGCAACCCGATGAACGCGCTCGCGGAGAACGCCTGGACACGGGCCTGGGCGACGCTCGGAGCGGCGCTCCCGCGCCCGCGCGCGGTGCTCGCGATCTCCGCGCACTGGTACGTGCCGGCGACCGCCGTCACCGCCAGCCCCAAGCCGCGCACCATCCACGATTTCGGCGGCTTTCCGCGCGCGCTCTACCAGGTGAGCTATCCGGCGGCGGGCGATACCGCCCTCGCGGCACGCGTACAGCAGCTCCTCGCGCCGCTGCCGGTGCTCGCCGACCATGCCTGGGGACTCGACCACGGCACCTGGTCGGTGCTGCGCCATGTGTACCCCGAGGCCGACGTCCCGGTCGTGCAGCTCAGCATCGATGAGAGGCAGCCGGCGAGTTTTCATTACCAGCTCGGCGAGCGGCTGCAGCCGCTGCGGGACGAGGGGATCCTGCTCCTCGGCAGCGGTGATGTCGTGCACAACCTGCACACCTACGCCTGGGGCCGGCACCCGCAGGAGCCTTACGACTGGGCGCTGCGCTTTGAGGCGCGGGTGCGCGAGCGCCTCGGGGTAGCCGATCATGCGGCGCTCATCGACTACACCTCACTCGGCGCCGATGCCCGGCTCGCCGTCCCGACGCCCGAGCACTACCTGCCGCTGCTGTACGTGCTCGGCGCGAGCGTCGCCGGCGAGCCGGTGAGCTTCCCCGTCGAGGGCATGGACGGCGGCTCGGTGTCGATGCTGGCGGTGCAGTTCGGTCGTCAGAAAGCGCCCCCGATGGGAGTAAAGTAGCCGCGCGCGCGGCGCCACCATCTGAGGGCCTGCGAGCCGGCTTCCACGGCGAGGCGTGGAACCCGGGGTGGCGGCTCCGGCCGCGGAAAAAACGGGATGTGGAACGGCAGGTTTGCAGTTCTTGTACAAGCCTTGACTTTTGTTAAGGCGCCTCGCTGGTATGGTGCGGCAGCCTCATGAACGACGAGAACCGTTATCTGCAGCCCGCGGTCCCGACCGGTCAGGATACCGGGCCCGCGTGGAAACGATGGTTGGCGACGCGACGGCTGCTGGTCGTCGTCGCGGTGCTGCTGGCCTTTGCGCTGGCGGCCTGGCTCCTCACTCCGCGGGCCGGGCGCACGCCGCCGGGGGGACGGTTCGCCGCGAGCGGGCCCATGCCGATCGTGGCCGCGAGCGCCCGTACCGGCGACATGCCCGTCACGCTGATCGGGCTCGGCACCGTCACCCCGCTCGCGACCGTCACCGTGCAGAGCCAGATCAGCGGACAGATCATGCGCATCGCGTTCAAGGAGGGTGCCAGGGTCAAGCAGGGCGACCCGCTGCTGCTGATCGACCCGCGCCCCTACCAGGTCGCCCTCGAGCAGGCCCAGGGCGCGCTGCTGCGCGACAAGGCGCTGCTCGCCAATGCACGCGTCGACCTCGACCGCTACCAGACCCTGTGGTCGCAGGATTCCATCGCCGAGCAGCAGCTCGCGACCCAGAAGTCGCTGGTGGCGCAGGACGAGGGCAACGTCAGGACCGACCAGGCGCAGATCGATGCCGCGAAGCTGAACCTCACGTACTGCCACATCTCCTCGCCGATCGCCGGCCGCGCCGGGCTCCAGCAGGTGAATATCGGCAACTACGTGACGCCGGCCGAGCCGAACGGACTGGTGGTCATCACGCAGATCCAGCCCATCACCGTGGTGTTCACGCTGCCCGAGGATCAGGTTCCGGCGCTGCTCAAGCGGGTGCACGCCGGTGCGACGCTGCCGGTGACCGCCTATGACCGCACCGACACGCATCAGCTGGCCACCGGGACGCTCCAGTCGATCGACAGCGAGATCGACACCACCACCGGCACCATCAAGCTCAAGGCGCTCTTCACGAACACCGACGAGAGTCTGTTCCCGCAGCAGTTCGTCAACGTCGCGCTGCTGCTCGATACGCTGCACGGCGTGACCCTGGTTCCGCAGGCCGGGATCCAGCGCGGCGCCCCGGGCACCTACGTGTACGTCGTCAACGCCGACCAGACCGTGAGCGTGCGCAAGGTGACCCTCGGCCCGGGTGACCCGACCAACGTGTCGATCACCGAGGGGCTCAAGCCCGGCGAACGGGTGGTCGTGGACGGCGCCGACAAGCTCAAGGAGGGTGCCAAGGTCGTGTTGCGCCAGAGCGGCGCGGGCGCGGCCCCCGCTGCGGCCCGCGGTCAGCACGCGGGCCATCGCCAGGGGCAGGGCCAGGGCGGGTCCCGGCATCCACCGGGGAGCGCTCCCGGAGGCGGCTGAGCGGGAGCGTCGCGCGCCGCTTGAGTCAGCTGAATGAATCCCTCCCGCCTCTTCATACTGCGGCCGGTCGGGACATCACTCCTGATGGTGGCCATCATGCTGGCGGGCGCGGTCGCCTACGGCTTCCTGCCCCTGTCGGCGCTGCCTCAGGTCGACTATCCGACGATCCAGGTC
>DASPPI010000087.1:0-4325 GCA_035625615.1 Steroidobacteraceae bacterium
GCACCTCGGCGGTCTTCTCGCGCATGAGCGGCTCGCTGCCGCGCGACTCGACGTTCAGGCGCACCAGCGGCTCGGTATTGGAGCCGCGCAGGTTGAAGCGCCACTCACCGAACTCCATCGACAGGCCGTCGGTGAGATCGATGGCGCGCGCGCGGGATTCGTAGTGCGCCCGCACCCGCACGAGGATCGAGCCGGTGTCGCCTTCGAGGTGGCGGTTGATCTCGCCGCTCGCCGGAAAGAGCCGCATGCGCTCGCCGACCAGGGCCGAGAGCGGCTTTCCGCTCGCGCTGATCACCGCCAGCACGATGAGCCAGGGAATCATGCCGCTGTCGCAGTAGGAGAAGCGGCGGAAGTAATGGTGGGCGCTCATCTCCCCGCCGTAGACGGCATCGGCCTCGCGCATCTTCTGCTTGATGAAGGCATGGCCGGACTTGCACAGCACGGGGGTGCCGCCGAGGCGGCTCACGATATCGATCGTGTTCCAGGTGAGACGCGGGTCGTGCACGATGCGCCCGCCGCGCTCCTCCTTGAGGAAGGTCTCGGCGAGCAGTCCCACGAGGTAGTAGCCCTCGATGAACTGGCCGCCTTCGTCGAAGAAGAAGCAGCGATCGTAATCCCCGTCCCAGGCGAGCCCCACGTCCGCGCCGATACGCCGCACCGCCTCCGCCGTGACCGTGCGGTTCTCCTCGAGCATCGGGTTCGGCACGCCGTGCGGGAAAGTGCCGTCGGGCTTATTGTTGATCTTGACGAACTCGAACGGCAGGTGCGGCTCGAGCGCATCGACGATGAGCCCGGCGCCGCCGTTGCCGGCATTGACCACCACCTTGAGCCGGCGCAGCCGCGTGCCGCTTAGGTAACCGAGCAGGTGCTCGAGGTACTGGCCGCGGATGTCGAGCGCGCGCTCCGTGCCCGCCCGCGCCGCCTTGGGCGGCAGCTGACCCGACTCGATCAGCCCTCGCATGTCCTTCAGTCCCGTGTCGGCACTGATCGGACGCGCCTCCTCGCGCACGAACTTCATGCCGTTGTAGTCGGGAGGATTGTGGCTCGCGGTGACCATGATGCCCCCGTCGAGCCGCTCGGCGAAGGTCGCGAAGTAGGCGCCCTCGGTACCCCACAGCCCGATGTCGAGCACGTCGGTACCGGTGTCGGTGAGCCCGCGCTTGAGCGCGGCGGCCAGCTGCGGGCTCGAGAGGCGGATATCGTGGCCGACCGCTACCTTGCGCGGCTTCACGAAGGCGGCGTAGGCGCGGCCGATGTCGTAGGCGAGTGACTCGTTGATCTCATCCGGAATGCGCCCGCGGACGTCGTAGGCCTTGAAGCAATTGAGGTTGCGCATGTGTACGGACACTGAGTGATCAGAAGCCGTGTGAATCTAGCGTAAACGGCCCGCGGACCGTATCAACTCCAGGTCTTCAAGGTCCGCGACCAATCTAAGCGCCTTGGTCAGATCGACCCGCGGCACACCCATGTCGAAAGTCAGCGGCCGGAACCGCTCGGGCCGCGGCGACGTTCGCGCCTGGAGCCCAGCGCGGATGGCGTCGTTCAACACCTGCTTAAACGGTTGGCGCCGACGCCGCACCTCGCTTCGCAGCAGCGTTTCGACGTCGGAATCGAGGGTGACTCCACCACGAGCGCGCAGGCGATGCATTTTTTTGAGCCTTCGCATCAAGTCAACTCCGGAGCTTCAGGAGTCGAACGGGTTAAAGACGCGAACCTCGAATCCAGCGAAGTCTCTGACGTTACGCGTAACGACCACCAGATCATGCACGAGAGCCGTCGCCGCGATCATGGCATCCTCGTACACCGAGTCCGACCGCCGGTGCATGAGCTTTGCCCACCGCCGGAATGCTTCGGCGTCCATGGGCAGTACGTCATGCGAGTGACTGAGGTCTGCAAGCCATTGCTCGATCTCATTCGCCTTCTCAGGATCGTGCTCCCGTGTGAGCTCGATGCCCGCCTGAATCTCACCGATCGTTACCGCCGAAAGATGCAGATTCCGGTTATCGATCGCTTCGATCCACCGGGTGACTGCGCGATTGGGTCGCGGGCGGCGCAGCTCGGAGACCACCTTGGTATCGAGCAGATACACGCTTAAAGGGCGGAGGGGTGTCGCCGCTTCGCCCGACCGCGCTCAGGCGTCACGATCTCCCACCGGGGAGCTGGAGCGAGCAGGAGAGACTTCAGCGACGGGCGCGTGATTTGTTCGATGCGACGCCACTCCTCCATCGCCACGAGCACCGCCATCTGCTCGCCGCGGCGAGTCACGATCTGCGGCCCTTCGCTGACACAGGCGTCGAGCAGCTCGCTGAATCGCGCCTTGGCATCATGCACCGGCCATGGTTTCGTGGTCATGCTGCGATACTATGACTAGTTATCTGACTAGTCAATTGGCGCCAGCGTTTGCCGTTCAATCCGTCGTTCCCTTGCGTCCATACACATCCTCGAAGCGCACGATGTCGTCCTCGCCGAGATAGGACCCGGACTGCACCTCGACGATCTCGAGCGGAATGATGCCCGGGTTCTCGATGCGATGCTTGACGCCGATCGGGATGTAGGTCGACTGGTTCTCCTCGAGCAGGAACACCTCATCGCCCCGGGTGATGCGCGCCGTGCCCGCCACGACCACCCAGTGCTCGGCGCGGTGGTGGTGCATCTGCAGCGACAGCGCGGCACCCGGCTTGATCTTGAGGCGCTTGACCTGAAAGCGCGGCCCGTTCTCGACGCTGTCGTAGCTGCCCCACGGGCGGAACACCTCCCGGTGCAGCGAGTGCTCGTAGCGCCCGCGCTCCTTGAGGTGCAGCACCAGCTTCTTCACGTCCTGCACGCGGCTCCGGGGGGCGACCAGCACGGCGTCCTTGGTCTCAACCACCACGTGATCCTTGAGCCCCACCGCGGCTACCAGGCGGCTCTCGGAGTAGAGATAACTCCCGTGGGTGTCCTCGCTGATCACGTCCCCGCGGGCCACGTTGCCGCGCGCGTCCGCTTCGCTCGCCGCGTGCAGCGCCGACCAGGAGCCGACGTCGCTCCAGCCGGCATCGAGCGGCACGACCACCGCGTCCGCGGTCTTCTCCATCACGGCGTAGTCGATGGAGTCGGCCGGGCAGCCCTCGAAGCTCGCCGCCTCGATGCGCGTGAAGTCGAGGTCCGCCTTCGCGCC
This sequence comes from Steroidobacteraceae bacterium, assembly GCA_035625615.1. Classification (GTDB taxonomy): domain Bacteria; phylum Pseudomonadota; class Gammaproteobacteria; order Steroidobacterales; family Steroidobacteraceae; genus 13-2-20CM-66-19. The sequence continues at coordinate 3,158 of DASPPI010000087.1, forward strand.
GCGGAAGGCGGCCTCGCAGATACGCGCCATCTCGGGCTGGAAGCGGGCGAGCTCCTGCAGGTAGCGCCGGGCGCGGAACATGAACATGCCGCTGTTCCAGTAGTACTCCCCGGACTGGACGAAGGCGCGCGCGTGCTCGGCGTCCGGCTTCTCCACGAAGCGCGCGATGCGAAACGCCGCCCCCTCTGGTGCGCCGCGCTGGATATAGCCGTAGCCGGTCTCAGGCACGCTCGCGACGACGCCGAAGGTGACGAGATGGCCCGCTTCCGCGGCGCCGAGCGCCAGGCGCACCGTGCGCTGGAACGCCGGCACGTCGCGGATCACGTGATCGGCGGGCAGCACCAGCAGCACCGGGTCGACCGCGTTCGCGTCCGCGGCCAGTCCCTTGAGGGCGGCGTGCGCGGCGAGCGCGATGGCGGGCGCCGTGTTGCGTCCGAAGGGCTCGAGCACCGTGGCGCGCGGCGTGATGCGCAGCTGCCGCACCTGTTCCGCCACGAGGAAGCGATGCGCCTCGTTGCAGACGATCACCGGGGCCGCCGGCGCGAGGCCCTCGAGTCGCAGCAGCGTCTGCTGCAGCATGGTGCGCTCGCCGGTGAGCGGCAGCAGCTGCTTGGGATAGAGCTCGCGCGACAGCGGCCACAGCCGCGTGCCGGCACCCCCGGAAAGAATAACTGGAGTGAGCATCGCCGTAAGTCCCCGCGCCCGGTCAGGCCGCGACCAGCCGCTTGCCACGGCCGACGGCGTAGTAGGTGAAGCCGAAACGGCTCACCATCGCCGGGTCATAGAGATTGCGGCCGTCGAATATCACCGGGGCCTTGAGCAGCTCGCGCAGGCGGTCGAAGTCCGGGCTGCGGAATTCCTGCCACTCGGTGACGATCGCGAGCGCATCGGCACCCTGGGCGGCCTCATAGGCGCTCTTCGCCAATGTGACTCCCTTGACACCCGCGTATAGCCGCTGCGCCTCGGCCGCGGCCACCGGATCGAAGGCCTGCACCCGGGCGCCGGCCTTGAGCAGCAGATCGATGAGCGTGCGCGAGGGCGCCTCGCGCATGTCGTCGGTGTTCGGCTTGAAGGATAGTCCCCACAGCGCGAGCTTGCGGCCCTTGAGCCCCTCGGCGAAATGCCGCTGCATCTTGTGGAACAGCACCTCCTTCTGGCGCGCGTTCAC
>DASPPI010000088.1:0-9689 GCA_035625615.1 Steroidobacteraceae bacterium
GAGGAGGGTGTCGGGACCGGTCGAGCGCAGCCGCCGCAGGTCGATGGCGAAGCGCACCGCCGTCATGGCCCAGCGCGCCACCTGCATCCACACGAGCAGCACGACGGTGACCGCGAGCCAGCGGTCGAGCTGCGGCGGGAAGCTGAGGTCGCGCCCAGCGAGCCACAGCGCCACCGCCCACAGGAACAGCCGGCTGGTGCGCTCGACCAGCAGCGCCGCGAGATCGATCGCGACGTGCCCCTGAGTGGGGAGCGCCGCCTCGAGCCGGCGGCGCTGCGCGTTGAGCAAGCGCGCCGCGAGCGGCGGCAAGGTCAGCGTCACGAGGAAGATGAACGCCGCCAGCGTCCAGGCGCCGAGCGCGTTGCCTAGGAACGAGACTTGCCAGAGGCTGCGCCAGTCCGCCATTCACTCCCCCGTCACGCGCCGGTGGCGCGCGCTCGCGGCGGAACCTTACCGGGTTCCGCGCGCGGCGACTATTCGTCGCCGGCGGCAGTGCCGTTCATCCCGAGCTCCTTGAGCTTGCGGGTGAGGGTGTTGCGTCCCCAGCCGATGAGCTTCGCCGCCTCCTGGCGATGGCCCTGGGTGCGATTGAGCGCTGCGCGGATGAGCACGCGCTCGAACTGCGGCTGCGCCGCATCGAGCAGCGGCATGCTGCCGTTCAAGGCGTGCCGCTCGGCCCAGCCCGCGAGCGCCAGCGCCCAGTCCGCCTCCTTCGCCGGCACGCTCGCGCTGCCGGCGATCTCCGGCGGGAGATCGGCGAAATGCACTTCGCTCCCCGGGGCGAGCACCGAGAGTCTGCGGCAGAGATTCACCAGCTCGCGCACGTTGCCCGGCCACTCGTAGGCGGCGAGCCGCGCCAGCGCATCGGGCGCGAGCGCCTTGGGCTCGACTCCGAGCTCGTGGGCGGCCACCAGCATGTAATGCGTGAGCAGCGCCGGGATGTCCTCGCCGCGCGCCCGCAGCGGCGGCAGCTCGATGCGGATGACATTCAGGCGGTGGTACAGATCCTCGCGGAACAGCCCGCGCGTGACGCGCTCGGGCAGGTTCTGGTTGCTCGCGGCGATGACGCGCACGTCGACGCGGATCGGGGTCTGGCCGCCGACGCGGTAGAACTCCCCTTCGGCGAGCACGCGCAGCAGGCGCGTCTGCAGCGGCAGCGACATGTCGCCGATCTCGTCGAGGAACAGGGTGCCGCCGTCGGCCTGCTCGAAGCGCCCGCGCCGCTGGGCGTCGGCGCCGGTGAATGCGCCGCGCTCGTGCCCGAAGAGCTCCGACTCGAGCAGGTCCGCCGGGATGGCCGCGGTGTTGAGGGCGATGAACGGCCGCCCAGAGCGTGGGCTGTGCTCGTGCAGGGCGCGGGCGACCAGCTCCTTGCCGGTGCCGGACTCGCCGGTGATGAGCACCGTCACCGACGAGCGCGCCAGGCGCCCGATGGCGCGGAACACCTGCTGCATGGCCGGGGCGCGGCCGAGGAGCTCGGGCATGTGCGGCGCGCCGGCTGCATCGCTCCCGCCCTGGAGCGAGCCGCTCGCCGCGCGGCGCACCAGCGCCACCGCCTGGTCGATGTCGAAGGGCTTCGGCAGATACTCGAACGCCCCGCCCTCGTAGGCCGACACCGCGCTCCCCAGGTCCGAGTAGGCGGTCATGACGATCACCGGCAGCGCCGGTCGCGCATCGCGGATGCGCCGCAGCAGGTCGAGCCCCGAGGCGCCGGGCATGCGGATGTCGGTGATCAGCACGTCCGGGGTGTCGCGGCGCAGCGCATCGAGCGCGGGCTCCGCGGCCTCGAACGCGCGCGGCGTCATGCCGTCGTTGCGCAGCGCCCGCTCGAGCACCCAGCGTATGGAAGCATCGTCGTCCACCAGCCACACCCTCAGCGCGCCGCCATTCATGTGTCCTCTCCCAGGGGCAGCAGCAGCGTGAACACCGTACGCCCCATCTCACTCTCGAATTCGATGATGCCGCCGTTGCGCGTCACCAGCTCCTGGGCCACCGCGAGCCCGAGCCCCGTGCCGTTGGGGCGTCCGGTGACCAGCGGATAGAAGATCGAGGAGCGCAGGTGCCCCGGTACCCCCGGTCCGTTGTCCTCCACCTGCACGCTCGCCACCAGGCGATGCAGCGCCGTGCCGATGCTGACGTTGGAGCACGCGCGCGTGCGCAGCACGATGTGCCCGCGGTCGCCCAGCGCCTGCAGCGCGTTGCGCGCCACGTTGAGCAGCGCCTGGATCATCTGATTGCGATCCAGCATCGCCTCGGGGAGGCTCGGGTCGTAGTCGCGCTCGATCAGCAGCGTCGGCGCAGCTTCCGCTCTGATCAGGTGATACACGTGCTCGCAGAGCTCGTGTACGTTGAGCCGGCTCTTGCTCGGCGCACGGCTGGGGCTCGCCATGGAATCGACCAGCGCGGTGAGGCGATCGGCCTCGCCGATGATGACCTGCGTGTATTCCTTGAGCGCCGCGGCCGGGAGTTCCCGCTCGAGCAGCTGTGCCGCGCCGCGCAGTCCGCCGAGCGGGTTTTTGATCTCGTGCGCCAGCTGCCGCACCATGAGGCGGCTGCCGTCGAGGCGCGCGAGCAGGTCGTTGTCGCGCGTGATGCGCTGGCGCTGCGTGGTGTCGGCCAGCTCGAGCAGCAGGTGCGTGCCGGTGAGCCCAGCGAGCGGGGTGATGGTGAGATCGAGCGTGCGCACCTCGCGTGGCGCCGCCACGGGACGCACTGCGAGCTCCCGGTCGGCGATGCCCTCGCCGCTCGCGAGCGCCCGCCGCAGGATCCTTCCTAAGCCCTCCGGCTCATGCAGCAGCTCGGTGAACGGACGCCCGCGGGCCTGCTTGAGACTGAAGGCGAGCAGATCCTGTGCCGCGACGTTGGCGTACACGGGACACAGCTGCGCATCGAGCATCACGAGGCCGGTGGAGAGCGCATCGAGCAGATCCGCCGGATCGAAATGCGAGAGCGCCGAGGGGCTCGCCGGCTCAACGGCCATGACACCCCCGCGGGGCCGCGGCGGCGGGTGCACTCAGTGCGGGCGCGCGGGATTGGCGGGATTGAGGAGCGAGGCCTGGTGAACCTCGAAGGTCACGCCCGGCGTCCGGCACATGACCGCGCCCTGGCTGTCGCGCACGATCGCCTGCAGCGTATGCGTTCCGCGCTCGACCGGCGAGACGTTGAAGGGGCTCCCGGTGGGCTGACCGCCATTGAGCGCTGCCCCGTCGAGGCTCACGTAGATCTTGTCTCCGGACCGCAGCAGCGGATCGGTCTGCACAACCACGGTGAGCGAGTCGATGTTGGCGAAGTTGGCGCCATCCCCGGGCTCGGCGATCGCGCACCCCTGGTAGGCCGGGGCCGTCTGCGCCGCCACCGGCACTTCGCCCGGCGGCGCAGTCGGGGCGGGGGCGACGCCGGCCTGCGAGGCCTTGTAGGTCTGCACCGCCTTCACGTGGATCTTCTCCGCGGAGGGGTGCGGCTGGTCGCTGTAGTGGACCTGGCCGTTCTCGTCGACCCACTTGTAGACGGTCTGGGCGAGGGCCAGCGGAGCGAGCGTCAGCATTAAGGTAAAGACGAGTCTGCGCATGCCCTCTCAGCATAGCGCCGCACGCGACGCGCCACAAAAGCGGGTGACGGCGTTCTGTGAACGCCGCCACCCGCGCCCCTTTCCCCCTGGCGCCAGCGCACCGGTCACAGCCGGCAGCAATCGCCCGCGAGGAATTCGCTCGCCTCATCCCGTCCTCAGCAGCTGTAGTACATCTCGACCTCGACCGGATGCGTCGACATGCGGAAGCGCGTGATCTCCTGGAGCTTGAGTGCCATGTACGCGTCGATCACGTCGTTGGTGAACACCCCGCCGCGCGTGAGGAACTCGCGGTCCTTGTCGAGATACTCGAGCGCCATGTCGAGCGAGTGACACACGGTCGGGATGTGCTTGGCCTCCTCGGGCTCGAGGTCGTAGAGATCCTTGTCGGCCGGATCACCCGGGTGGATCTTGTTCTGGATGCCGTCGAGCCCGGCGAGCATCATGGCGGTGAAGGCGAAGTAGGGATTGGCGCTCGCGTCCGGGAAGCGCACCTCGATGCGCCGCGCCTTGGGATTCGACACCCACGGGATGCGGATCGAGGCGGAGCGGTTGCGCGCCGAGTAGGCGAGCAGCACCGGGGCCTCGAAGCCGGGCACCAGGCGCTTGTAGCTGTTGGTGCCGGCGTTGGTGAAGGCATTCAGCGCCCGCGCGTGCTTGATGATGCCGCCGATGTAGTAGAGCGCGAGATCCGAGAGTCCCCCGTACTTGTCGCCGGCGAACAGCGCGCGGCCTTCCTTCTGCAGCGACTGGTGCACGTGCATGCCGCTGCCGTTGTCGCCCACCAGCGGCTTCGGCATGAAGGTCACCGTCTTGCCGTAGCCGTGCGCCACGTTCTGCAGCGCGTACTTGAGAATCTGCACCTGGTCGGCCTTCTGCACCAGCGTGCCGGCCGCGATGCCGATCTCCGCCTGCCCGGCGGTGGCGACCTCGTGGTGATGCACCTCGACCTTGAGCCCCATCTCCTCGCACGCGAGACACATCGCCGAGCGGATGTCCTGGAAGGCATCCACCGGCGGCACCGGGAAGTAGCCGCCCTTGACGCCGGGGCGGTGGCCCTTGTTGCCGTCCTGGTATTCCTTCGGAGAGTTCCACGCGCCCTCCACCGAGTCGATCGAGTAGAACGCCCCGCGCATGTCGCTGCCGTAGCGCACGCTGTCGAAGATGAAGAACTCGTTCTCCGGGCCGAAGAGCGCACTGTCGGCGATGCCGGTGGACTTCAGGTACCCTTCGGCGCGCTTGGCGAGCGAGCGCGGGTCGCGCTCGTAGCCCTGCATGGTGGTGGGCTCGACCACGTCACAGCGCAGGTTGACGGTCGACTCTTCGAAGAACGGATCGATGACGGCGGTGGCAGCCTCGGGCATGAGAATCATGTCCGACTCGTTGATCCCCTTCCATCCGGCGATGGAGGAGCCGTCGAACATTTTGCCGTCGCGGAACAGCTCCTCGTCGACGAGCCGCGCGGGGATGGTCACGTGCTGCTCCTTGCCGCGCGTGTCCGTGAAGCGCAGGTCCGCGAACTTCACCTGCTTTTCTTTGATGAGCTTCAGTACATCACTGGGTGTCATATCGCCTCCGGGAAAGGGGTGGAGCTCGTCGCGTACCGGCCCCTCAAAGTGCCGCGCGCCGCGAAGTAGCCTGACATTGCAGGGCCTGTGCCAGGCCGAGGGGCACGGAAAATCAATCATTTACGGCAAATCGAATGCCCACCTTGCGCCATATTGGTGCGCCCTCGATTCATTATTGCACTCTTTAGGTGCGAGAAGTGAGGCCCAACGCTCCGGTGCCGACGATCTGCGGCCGGTGCGCGCGTTTTTGGTGCGCAGCGCTGCCCCGGCGCGGCGCAGCCGCAGCGCTGATCGTTCATTTATGGATGCGCAGTTGGCGCTCCGGGCACCGTATACTCGCGCGCTCTTTGGGGTCGCAACTTCAGCGCATGAAAATCAGCCGCGCGCCGCGCACCTTCCAGGAGCTCATTTTCGCCCTGCAGGAGTACTGGTCGCAGGCGGGCTGCGTCATCCTCGAGCCCTACGACATGGAGGTCGGGGCGGGCACGTTTCACACCGCGACCTTCCTGCGCGCCGTGGGACCGGAGCCCTGGCGCGCGGCGTACGTGCAGCCCTCGCGCCGGCCGACCGACGGGCGCTACGGTGAGAACCCCTATCGCCTCCAGCACTACTACCAGTACCAGGTGGTCATCAAGCCCTCGCCGCTGCCGATTCTCGATCTCTATCTCGGCAGCCTCGGCGCGCTCGGGCTCGACCTGCTCACGCACGACGTGCGCTTCGTCGAGGACAACTGGGAGTCGCCCACGCTCGGTGCCTGGGGTCTGGGCTGGGAAGTATGGCTAAACGGCATGGAGATCACGCAGTTCACCTACTTCCAGCAGGTCGGCGGCCTCGACTGCCGGCCGGTGACCGGCGAGATCACCTACGGGCTCGAACGGCTCGCGATGTATCTGCAGGGCGTCGAGAGCATCTACGACATCGTGTGGAGCGGGACGGCCGGGTCGCGCATCACCTATGGCGACGTGTTCCACCAGAACGAGGTGGAGCAGTCGGCCTACAACTTCGAGCACGCCGACGTGCCGACACTGCTCCGGCATTTCGAGGATCACGAGCGCGCCTGCCGCGCACTGCTCGAGGCGCATCTTGCGCTGCCGGCCTACGAGCAGGTGCTGAAGGCCTCGCACACCTTCAATCTGCTGGATGCCCGCCGCGCCATCTCCGTGACCGAGCGGCAGCGCTACCTGCTGCGCGTACGCACGCTCGCGGGCGCGGTGGCCCGCGCCTACCTCGCGAGCCGCGAGGCGCTCGGCTTCCCGCTGCTCGGGGCGCCGCCGGCGCCCCCGGGCGGCGCGCGCGCCAGCGCATGAGCGCCGCAGCGCCATGAGCACCGCGCAGCGCGACTTCCTGGTCGAGATCGGCACCGAGGAGCTGCCGCCGCGGGCGCTGCGGCCGCTCGAGCAGGCCTTCATCGCGGGCGTGAGCGCCGGGCTCGAGAAGGCAGGCCTCGCGCACGCCGGCGCGTGCGGCTTTGCCACACCGCGGCGCCTCGCCGTGTACGTGAAGCGCCTGGCCGCGCAGCAGAGCGACCGGCACCTGCGGCGCCGCGGACCGCCGCTCACCGCCGCCTTCGACGCCGACGGCGTCCCGACGCGTGCCGCGGTGGCCTTCGCCGAGAGTTGCGGCACGAGCGTCGGGACACTGCAGCGGGTCGAGGAGGCCAAGGGGACGTTCCTCTATTTCATCGGCACGCGTGCGGGTGAGCCGGCGGTGAAGCTGCTGCCCGGGGTGGTGCAGGCGGCGCTCGATCAGCTGCCGATCCCGCGTCGCATGCACTGGGGCGACGGGCAGGCGCTGTTCGTGCGCCCGGTGCATTGGGTCGTCATGCTCTACGGCAAGGACGTGGTTGACGCGACGCTGCTCGACACGCCCGCCGGGCGTCACACCCGCGGTCATCGCTTTCACGCGCCCAGGCCGCTGCTCCTGGCGAGCCCGGCCTCCTATGAGCGCACGCTCCGCACCCGCGGCCACGTGCTGGCGGACTTCGCCGTGCGGCGCGAGCGTATCCGCGACCAGGTCATCGCGGCGGCGGCCGGCCTCAACGGGCTGGCGCTGGTGAGCGAGACGCTGCTCGAAGAGGTGACGGCGCTCACCGAGTGGCCCGTGGCGCTCGCAGGCAGCTTCGAGGAGCGCTTCCTCTCGCTGCCGCGCGAGGTGCTCACCGCCACGCTCGAGGATCACCAGCGCTGCTTCCCGGTCGAGGGCAGTCACGGGGGCCTGCTGCCGGCGTTCATCGCGGTGAGTAACATCGAGAGCCGCGACCCGGCCAAGGTGCGCGCGGGCAACGAGCGCGTGGTGCGCCCGCGTCTCGCCGATGCCGCGTTTTTCTGGGAGCAGGACCGGCGCCAGCCGCTCGCCGCCCGCCGTGCGGCGCTCGATGCCGTGACCTTCCAGGGGAAGCTCGGATCACTCGGCGACAAGACCGCCCGCGTGCGTTCACTCGCCGCCGACATCGCCGCGCGCCTCGGCGGCACGCGCGCGCTCGCGCTGCGCGCCGCCGAGCTCTCGAAGTGCGACCTGCTCACGGCGATGGTGGCCGAGTTTCCAGAGCTGCAGGGGGTCATGGGCAGCCACTACGCGCAGGCGGACGGCGAGCCGCACGAGGTGGCCGCGGCGCTGCGCGAGCATTACCTGCCGCGCTCGGCGGGCGACGCCTTGCCGGTGACGCGCACCGGGCTCACGCTCGCGATCGCCGACAGGCTCGATACCATCGCGGGTATCTTCGCGCTCGGGGAGAAGCCGAGCGGCACCAAGGATCCCTTCGGCCTGCGCCGCGCGGCGCTCGGCGTGCAGCGCATCCTCATCGAGAAGACGCTCGACCTGGACCTCACCGCCTGCATCGCTGCGGCCGTGACGCTGGTGCGCGCCGACATCGAGCGGCTGCAGGGCGCACACTCCGCTCGTCCCGTACCCATGGCGAGCGCCGCGGCGATCGCAGCCGAGATCTACGACTTTCTCATGGAGCGGCTGCGCGCCTACTACCTGGAGGGCGCCGCGGCGGCCCCGCTTCCCGGGCAGGCTGCCGTCACCACCGAGATGTTCGATGCGGTGCTCGCCGCGCGTCCCGCCTCACCGGTGGATTTCGCTGCGCGCTTGAGAGCCCTCAGCACCTTCCTCGAGCTCCCGGAAGCGGCGAGTCTCACCGCCGCCAACAAGCGCATCGCCAACATCCTGCGCAAGGCGCACACCACGCCGCCGGCCGAGGTCGACGCGCACTCGCTCCGCGAAGCCGCCGAAGTGCGTCTGTACGATGCCGTGCACGGGCTGCGCGCCTCCGTCGCGGATGCGACGGCGCAGCGCGAGTACACCGGGGCCCTGGAGCGCCTCGCGCAGCTGCGCCCGGCAGTGGATGCTTTCTTCGACCAGGTCCTGGTGATGGACGAGAACCCGCAGTTGCGCGCCAATCGCCTGAGTCTCCTCGCCCAGCTGCAGGGTCTGTTCACAGGGGTCGCGGACCTGTCGCGACTGCCCGGTTGAGCGACGCCGCCGCGCAGGTGGCCGGCGGTAGCCGCTGGCGGGGACCGCTGGCGCAGCTTGCGGGCTCGCTGTTCTTCACCGGTTTCTTCTTCCTGTTCACGCTCGCCTATGCGATCCCGTTCGTGCTGCTGTGCCTGGTGCTGCCCTTCCCGCGGCGCTTCGTGCTGGTGCGCGTCTACGCGGCGAGCGTGCTGTGGGTGCTGAAGTGGAGCTGCGGCCTCGACTTTCGCGTCGAGGGCGCACCGCTCCCGCCGGGCTGCCACGTGGCGCTGTGGAAGCACTCCTCGACCTGGGAGACGATCGCCATGATGGTGGTCTTTCCGCGCCAGGTGTGGGTGCTGAAGCGCGAGCTGCTGTGGATCCCGGTGGTGGGAGCCGGCGTGTGGCAGATGCACGCCATCGCCATCGACCGCACGGCCGGTCAGGCGGCCGTCTCGCAGATCATCGAGCAGGGCAAGGCGCGCCTCGCAGAGGGCGACTGGGTCATGGTGTTTCCGGAAGGCACGCGCATGGCGCCCGGCGAGACGCGCCGCTACGGGGTGAGCGGCACGCTGCTCGCAAGCGCCGCGGGGGCGCTCGTCGTGCCCGTGGCCCACAACGCCGGCCGCTACTGGCCGCGTCGGGGACTGGTGAAAAAACCCGGCACGGTGCGCGTCGTCATCGGCGCGCCGGTCGCGCCGGGCGGTCGCGACGTGCGCGCGGTAAACGAGGAGATCCAACGGTGGATCGAGGCGACGGTGCGCGAGCTTGAGTCCTGAACCCAGAGCACTGCCCATCATTGACCCGGATTTAGAGCCTTAATCAACGAATATCAGGGTTATTGGCTCACCGGAGAGGCAATCGGCAGGGAGGGTGTGCGACGCGCGATCAGCGGTCAGACATCGAGATTGGTGACCGAGAGTGCGTTCTTCTCGATGAACTCGCGCCGCGGCTCGACCTGATCGCCCATGAGCGTCGTGAAGATGTCATCGGCCGCGACGGCATCATCGATCTTCACCTGCAGCAGCCGGCGCGTCTGCGGATTGATGGTGGTCTCCCACAGCTGCTCCGGATTCATCTCACCGAGACCCTTGTAGCGCTGG
>DASPPI010000089.1:0-10048 GCA_035625615.1 Steroidobacteraceae bacterium
TGCGCACCAGCGCGGGCTGCTCGCGGTGTGCGACAACACCTTCGCCACGCCGTTCCTGCAGCGCCCGCTCGAGCACGGCTTCGATATCGTCGTGCACTCGACCACCAAGTACCTGAACGGGCACTCCGACGCCATCGGCGGGGCAGCGGTCGTGCGCGCGGGCTCGGATCTCGGGGAGCGCATCGCTTACCTGCAGAACGCGGTGGGCGGCGTGCCCTCGCCGTTCGATTCATTCCTGACGCTGCGGGGAATCAAGACGCTCGCGCTGCGTATGGAGCGGCACTGCGCCAACGCGCTCGCCGTGGCGCAGTTCCTGGAGCGGCACCCCGCGGTCGAGCGCGTGCGCTATCCGGGGCTCGTGAGTCATCCGCAACACGCACTCGCTCGGCGCCAGATGAGCGGCGGATTCGGCGGCATCGTGACCGCGGTGCTGCGCGGCGGGCTCGAGGCGGCGCGGCGCGCGCTCGAGCGCTGCCAGCTGTTCGGCCTCGCCGAGAGCCTCGGCGGTGTCGAGAGCCTGATCGAGCACCCCGGCCTGATGACCCACGCCTCGCTGCCGGCGCAGGTGCGCGCCTCACTCGGTATCAGCGACGGGCTGCTGCGCCTCTCGGTCGGCGTGGAGGACGTCGAGGACCTGATCGCGGAGCTGCGCCAGGCGCTCGCCTGAGGGGTCGCACCAGGCGCAGACCCCACCCGACGACAGCACGCCTTGGCAGCCGTCGGTCAGGGCTCGAGTCCCGCGCCACTGGCGAGATACACGGCGAAGGTGCCGAGCCAGTGGCCGCCCTCGTAGTACTGACCCGTGACGGCGGGCAGGGAGGCGTCGGCGTGTCGGGTCGCGGCCGCGCGCAGCGCCGCAACGCGCGCGTCCTGGCGCGGCAGACCGTGGGCGATGCCCTGCAGCATCCACGCGCGGCTGAGGTTGAGCCCGTCGATGTGCGCGAGCTTCGGATCCGAGCGGTCGGTGACCACTGCGGGGGACAGCCAGGCTGTCGGGGCCGCCGCGGGCTGCGCCGCGGCAGTGCCCGGGATCTGGGGGAGGAAGGTGGTCAGCCAGGATGCGAACAGCGGCGCCGGGAGCACTCGCCGCATGAAATCGGCCTCTGCCAGACACGGCGACAGGAAGTCCTCACCCGAGGGCTCGTAGGCGAGCGGGCAGCGGCGATCGTGCCGGTAGAAGCGCTGCGCGGCAGCGGCGAGCAGCTCGCGCATGCGCGCATCACCCGTGACCGACGCCCAATCCCACGTGAGGGCGAAGGAGAAGGCGGTCTGGTCGTGCTCGCCGATGCGGATGGGGTAGTGCAGCTTCGGCAGCCAGCTCTTCAGGCGGGTCGCGGCCTCGGTCTCGAGCGGCGCGAGCGTCGCCGACCAGCGCTGCCCCTGCGGATCGTCCCAGCGGTGCAGCTCCGCCGCCAGCCGCAGCAGCCAGGCGAGCCCGTACGGGCGCTCGAAGGACGCGCGGCCGGCGCCGTGCAGGTAGGCGATCTCAGCCGCGATGTTCTGCGGCGTGAGACTGGCCGCGAGCTCGCTGCGCGCCCGGGCAGCGAACGGCGCGTCCGGAAACATGCGCAGCAGCCGCACGAGCAGCCAGTGGCCGTGGACGTCGGAGTGCCAGTCGAGGCAGCCGTAGAACGCCGGCGTCAGCTCGTGCGGCGCGCGCAGGTCGGCGTCGCTGTTGAGCGTGTGGCTGATGTGATTGGGGTATTCCTGGTGCAGACACTGCAGCGCGAGCGCAGCGAAGCGCGCGGCCGCTTGGGCATCGAGCGAGCTGGCCGGCGTTGCGGCCGGTGACGCGAGGACCGTGAGGGATGCGAGGGCGGCGAGAGATGCGCGGGCGGCGAGCGCGGGCGCAATGCGATGTCTCATGAGTGCATGTTACCCTCGCGGCCGTGACCGAGCCGCTTCCCCTGGTGCTGATCCCAGGCCTCCTCGCCTCGCCGCGGCTGTACGCGCCGCAGATTCCGCAGCTGTGGCGCGCGGGGCCGGTCACGATCGCCGACCATACCCGCGACGACAGCATTGCTGCGATAGCGCGGCGGATCCTCGAAAGCGCGCCGCGCACGTTCGCGCTTGCCGGCCTGTCGATGGGCGGCTACATCGCGTTCGAGATTGTGCGCCGGGCGCCCGAGCGGGTCGCGCGGCTCGCCCTGCTCGACACCAGCGCCTGGCCCGACACCGCCGAGCAGAGCGCGGCGCGCCGTGCGCACATGGCGCTCGCCTCGCAGGGCCGCTTCGCCGAGGTTGTGGACGCGTTGTTCCCCCGCCTGGTGCATCGGACGCGACGCGAGGACGCCGCCCTGCGCACGCTAATTGATCTCATGGCGACAGAGGTGGGAGCCGCCGCGTACCTGCGCCAGCAGGCCGCCAACATCGGACGCGCCGATTCACGCCCGACCCTGGCGCACATCCGCTGCCCGACGCTGGTGCTGGTCGGTGACGGCGATGAGCTCACGCCCCCCGAGCGCGCCGCCGAGATGGCGCAGGGCATTGCCGGAGCGCGGCTCGTCAGCGTGGCGCAGTGCGGCCACCTGTCCACTCTCGAGCGGCCCGAGGAAGTGACGCAGGCTCTGCTGGAATGGCTGCGGGCCTGAGCGGCGCATGAGTGCGGACCTCTCCCAGCGGGCGCTGCTGGTCGCTCACCCCGACGCCTGGAGCGAGTCGGTGTGGAGCGTCGCCGTGGAGGCGCAGCTCGTCGGCACCGACCTCTCCTGCCGTTACGCGCTGCACGGCGACATGGCGCGCATCCGTATTCCCGCCGCAGGGGCCGGCCGCAGGGCCGATGACCTGTGGCGGCACACCTGCTTCGAGGCCTTCGTCGGGGCAGAGGATGATCGCGGCTACTACGAGTTCAATTTCTCCCCGACGCTCGAGTGGGCCGCGTACCGCTTCGAGGCCTACCGTGCCGGCATGACCGCGGCGGCGCTCGCCCGGGCGCCGGGCCTGCAGGTGCGCCGAACCGCCGGTCAGCTCGACTTGACGGCAACCGTGCACCTCGCAGGGCTCGCGCCCCTCGCGGGCGCGCGGCTGCTGCACGTCGGGCTCGCCGCCGTGGTCGAGGAGGCCGACGGCCGTATGTCGTACTGGGCGCTGCAGCATCCGCCCGGCGACCCGGACTTCCATCATCCCGCCGGCTTTGCGCTCGAGTTGAGTCCCTCATGAAGCTCGGCATCGAGCGGCTGCTCACGGAGCGCGCGCTGCGCCGGCCGCTCGCCGGGCGGCGCGTTGCGCTGCTGGCGCATCCGGCCTCGGTCACGCGTGAGCTCACCCACTCGCTCGATGCGGTGGCCGCGTTGCCGGCGCTGCGTCTGACCGCAGCGTTCGGGCCGCAGCACGGGCTGCGCGGCGACAAGCAGGACAACATGGTCGAGTCGCCGGATTACGTCGACCCGGTGCATCGCATCCCGGTCTTCAGCCTCTACGGCGCGGTGCGCCGGCCGACTGCGGCCATGATGGATGCATTCGACGTGCTGCTCGTCGATCTGCAGGACCTCGGCTGCCGTATCTACACCTTCATCACGACGCTGCGCTACGTGCTCGAGGAAGCCGCGCAGCGACGCAAGGCCGTGTGGATCCTCGATCGTCCCAACCCCGTCGGCCGGCCGGTGGAGGGATTGGCGGTGCGGCCGGCCTGGCAGAGCTTCGTCGGCGCCGGGCCGCTGCCGATGCGTCACGGGCTCACCATGGGCGAGCTGGCGCGCTGGTTCGTGACGACGCTGCAGCTCGACGTCGAGTATCAGGTAGTGCCGATGCAGGGCTGGGAGCCCGACCAGGCGCCGGGGCACGGCTGGCCGCTGCGCGAGCGGACCTGGGTGAATCCGAGTCCCAACGCGCCGAACCTGTGGATGGCGCGCTGCTATGCCGGCACCGTGCTGCTCGAGGGCACGACGCTGTCGGAAGGCCGCGGCACGACACGGCCGCTCGAGCTGTTCGGCGCGCCCGATCTCGACGTCCCGGCACTGCGGCAGCAGATGCAGTCGCTGGCGCCGCACTGGCTCACCGGCTGCCGGCTGCGCCCCTGCTGGTTCGAGCCGACGTTTCACAAGCACGCCGGGCGCCTGTGTGCGGGTCTGCAGCTGCACGTCGAGGATGACGCCTACTACGACCACGCGGCGTTCCGGCCGTGGCGCCTGACGGCGCTCGCGCTCAAGGCACTGCGGAGGCTGCAGCCCGACTATCCGTTGTGGCGCGACTTTCCTTACGAGTACGAGGCCGGAAGGCTCGCCATCGACGTGATCAGCGGCAGTGAGCTGCTGCGCGAGTGGGTGGACGATCCGGCCGCGGCGCCGGCCGACCTGGACGCGCTCGCCGCGCTGGATGAGTCCGACTGGCGCGCGCAGCGCCAGCCGCTGCTGCTCTACTGAGCCGCTCCCATCGACCCGATGATCGCCCGGTCCATCGCGACGATGAGGCGGGGCTCACGGTGGGGGCTCCGGCAGCAGAAACGTTCGCCGGGCGCTCGCGCTTGCCAACCGCTCGGGCCGATACCAGCGCGCCAGCGCCGCCTTGTCGAGCAGGTCGGGGTTGTCGCGCGCAAAGGCCGCGAAGTCGCTAGCGCGCCCGCTCTCTATGCGCTCGGCGATCAGCGACAGGAATGCGATGGTGACGGTCTGGTGGAAAGCCTGCGGCTTGCCGGCGCGCTGCGCCATGGCGCGCAGCGCGCGCGTGAAGTGCAGCGCGGTCTCGGCGAAGTCGTAGCGGCGCAGCAGCTCGAAAGCCATGCGCACGTGCTCGCGATGCGGAAAGCGGGCAGCATCGAGCTCGCCGCGCAGGAAGCGCTCGAGTTCCCCGCCGTCAGCGGCCATGGTCGGCGGCCTCGCGCAGCTGGTGCGAATCCTTCGCAGAGAGGTCGAGTCCGTACACCTGCTTCAGCGCCGCGATCTTGCGCAGCGTAGCGGCCGAGAACGGCGCCTTGCCCTCGAAGGCGTGCAACACGATGCCCTCGATCAGGTCGCCGAGCGACAGGTCGAGCTCGGTGGCGAGCGCCTTCAGTACCTTGAGCAGCCGGCTCTCGAGACGCACGCCGGTCTGGGTGCGGGTGATCTGCTTCATTGGTACCATGGTACCATGGTACCAATGCGCGGCACACCAGGGCCTCAATCTGCGCCGCGCCCGCCGCGGCTGAGCGCGCGGGCGAGCGCCCGTAACGGCTCGCGGATCGCAGCGGCCTCGATGCAACCGAAGCCGAACGCCATGCCGCTCTCGTGCTCGGCGACGGCGAATACGCTCAGGGGCTGCGCTCCGGGAGTGTGCTGCCGCGCCTGCGCGATGAGGCGCGCGGCGGCGGCGCGCGGGCGCAGCCGCGCGCCGAGATGGATGCCGGCCTCGCAGGGCAGCGGCTGCAGCCACGGAACGAGCTCCTGCGTCAGGCCAGCGAGCAGTGCCTCGCGACGCTCGGCGTACACGCGGCGCATGCGGCGCACGTGACGGGCGAGATGACCGTCGAGGATGAAGTGCCCGAGTGCGTCCTGCAGCTGGGCATTGCCGCTGGTGTCGCTGCACAGCCGCACGGCGGCCAGCGCCTCGCGGGCCCACGCCGGCGCCACGAGGTAGCCGATCCGCAGCGCGGGGAACAGGCTCTTCGAGAAGGTGCCCACGTAGAGCACGCTGGCTTCGCGATCGAGCGTCTGCAGTGCATCGAGCGGCCGTGACCCGAAGCGGAACTCTCCGTCGTAGTCATCTTCGATGATGAGTGCACCGCGCGCGCGCGCGAACTCGAGCAGTGCGGCGCGGCGCGCCATCGACATGGCGACGCCGGTCGGGAACTGGTGCGAAGGGGTCACGTACACCACGCGCACGTCATCGGGCAGTCGCTCGACGCACAGCCCCTGCTCATCGACCGGCACGGGCACGATCTGTGCCCCCGCTGCGGCCATGGCCGCGCGCAGCGGGGGGTAGCCGGGGTCCTCCACCGCCACCCGGGTGCGTCCGGGGATCACCAGCGCACGCGCCAGCAGGTCGAACGCCTGCTGCGCGCCGTTGGTTACGATCACGTCGTCGGCGGCGCATGCCACCGCGCGGGTGTAGGAGACGTGCTGGGCGATCGCCGTGCGCAGCAACGGGCGGCCGTGTGCGTCAGGGTAGTCGAAGCATGCGCCGCTCGCGCGGCGGTTGAGCGAGCGGCTGAGCAGGCGGCACCACACATCGAGCGGAAAGTGGCGATGCTCCGGGACGCCCAGCCGGAAGCCCGCCGAGCGCGCCGTGTCGGCAAAGCGCCGGAGCGTGGGCGCGTTGCGCCGCCACCAGGGATTGAGCTGCTCGCCGCCCGACCGCGAGCGGCGGCGCACCGGCGGGGTGCGCGCGCCGAGATCGGCCACCCGCGCCCGCGAGCCTGGTTGTGTCAGCACGTACCCTTCAGCCACCAGCAGCTCGTAGGCGGCAATCACGGTGTTGCGGGCGATGCCATAGGCCCCGGCTACACTGCGGGTCGAGGGCAGCTGCGCCCCGGGCCGCAGCCGGCGATCGAGAATGGCGGCCCGCAGCTGGCCCTGGAGCTGGCGCACCAGACTGCCTGCGCCCGTGGCTGCGAGGGTGATCGGGAACTCGAAAACTGGTTCCTGCGGGTTCATGTGTTGTGCGCTCGTTGTGGAACCAGCGCGAGCTTACCGCGCCGGCGGCCGAGCCCGGCCGGCGGCCGGCCGGCGCCCGGCGCGTGACCGCTCGCGCCGGCGCCGTCATAATTTCTGGTGCCATGCAGACTGCGCGCGACATCAGCAGCTACCGCCGCCACTGGGCCGCACGCTTCGGCAGCGCACCCTTTCTGCCCATGTCGCGCGCCGAGATGGACCTGCTCGGCTGGGACAGCTGCGACGTCATCGTCGTGACCGGTGACGCCTACGTCGATCATCCGAGCTTCGGCATGGCCATCATCGGCCGGGTGCTCGAGGCGCAGGGCTTCCGCGTCGGCATCATCGCGCAGCCGGACTGGCACAGCGCCGCGGCCTTCGGCGCACTCGGCCGGCCGAACCTGTTCTTCGGCATCACCGCCGGCAACATGGATTCGATGGTCAACCGCTACACGGCCGACCGGCGACTGCGCAGCGATGACGCCTACACGCCCGGCGGCCGCGGCGGGGCGCGCCCCGACCGCTCGGTGATCGTGTACGCGCAGCGCGCGCGCGAGGCCTACCGCGACGTGCCGATCGTGCTCGGCGGGATCGAAGCCTCGCTGCGCCGCATCGCGCACTTCGACTACTGGTCGGAGAAGGTGCGCCGCTCGGTGCTGCTCGATGCCAAGGCGGATCTGCTCGTCTACGGCAACGGCGAGCGGCAGATCTGCGAGCTCGCGCACCGGCTCGCCCGCGGCGAGGCCATCGGCGATATCACCGACATTCGCGGCACGGCGTTCGCCCGCAAGGGCGTGCCGCAGGGGTGGATCGAGATCGACTCCGCCCACCTCGATGCCCCGGGCCCGCTCAATGCCCCGGTCGATCCGTACGCCCTGGCGGCGGGCGGGCCCGCCGCTGCCGGCGCTGGCGGTGCCGCGGCGCCGCTGCCACCCGACGTTGCAGCCAACCCCGCCACGGCGCCGTGCGCTGCCGCGGGACAGAGCGCGCCGCACGGCGAGCAGGTGGTGCGCTTCGTGCGGCGCGTGAAGAATGCCGATCGCGAGCGCAGCGTGATTCGCATGCCTGCACACGAGGCGGTGGCCGCCGACCCGGTGCTGTATGCGCACGCTTCGCGCATCCTGCACCTCGAGTCCAATCCGGGTAATGCGCGGGCGCTGGTGCAGCGCCATGGCGCTGTCGATGTATGGCTGAACCCGCCGCCGATCCCGCTCACCACCGCGGAGCTCGACTGGGTATACGAGCGCCCCTACGCCCGCCGCCCCCATCCGTACTACGGCGGCGCCAACATCCCGGCGTACCGGATGATCCGCTTCTCGGTCGCGATTCAGCGCGGCTGCTTCGGCGGCTGCACGTTCTGCTCCATCACCGAGCACGAAGGCCGCATCATCCAGAGCCGCTCGCAGGAGTCGGTGCTGCGCGAGATCGGGGAGGTGCGCGACCGAGTGCCCGGATTCACCGGCGTCATCTCCGACCTGGGCGGACCGACCGCCAACATGTATCGCCTCGCCTGCAAGAGCCGCGAGATCGAGAGCGCCTGCCGCCGTCCCTCATGCGTGTACCCGGGCATCTGCCCCAACCTCAATACCGATCACACTCCGCTCATCCGCCTCTACCGGCGCGCCCGCGCGCTGCCGGGCATCCGCAAGGTGCTGATCGCCTCCGGTGTGCGCTACGACCTCGCCAACGAATCGCCCGAGTACGTCCGCGAGCTCGCCCAGCATCACACCGGCGGCTATCTGAAGGTCGCCCCCGAGGCGCTCGCGCAGGGGCCGCTGTCGAAGATGATGAAGCCGGGAGTGGCCGCGTACGACCGCTTCAAGGAGCTGTTCGAGCGCTTCTCGAGGGAGGCCGGCAAGGAGCAGTATCTGATCCCGTACTTCATCGCCGCACATCCGGGCACCTCCGATCAGGACATGCTGGAGCTGGCGCTGTGGCTGAAGCGGAACGGGCTGCGCGCCGATCAGGTGCAGGCCTTTCTGCCTGCGCCCATGGCGACCGCGACCGCCATGTATCACTCGGGCAGGAACCCGCTGAAACGCATCAGCCGCACGAGCGAGACGGTGTTGACGCCTAAGGGACTCAGGGTGCGCCGGCTGCACAAGGCGTTCCTGCGCTATCACGATCCCAACAACTGGCCGATGCTGCGCGAAGCGCTGCGCCGCATGGGGCGGGCGGATCTGATCGGCAACGGCCGCCGGCAGCTGGTGCCGGCCCATCAGCCGGCCGGCACCGGCGACGCAGCCGAAGGACGGCGCAGCCCCGCGGTCCGGCCGTTCCGCACGCAGCACACCGGCCTGCCGCGCCCGCCGCGCCGACGCCCCGGCGACGCCCGCCGGCGCGCCCGGCCAGACCCATGAGCCTCGCCGCCACTGACGATACCGCGCCCGCAGGGCGGCGGCGCGGGGCCGGCCGGCTGCGCTATACTATACCCCCTATCCTATAGCTTGCCTTTAGGAGCCGGCGGTGGTGAACAGCTTCGTCAGCCTGCTGCAGCAGGGCGATTCGTGGCTGTTCGTGCCGAGCGCGGTGCTGCTCGGTGCGCTCCACGGCCTCGAGCCGGGACATTCCAAGACCATGATGGCGGCGTTCATCGTCGCCATTCGCGGCACGCTCGCGCAGGCGGTGCTGCTGGGCCTGTCGGCTACCGTGTCGCACACCGCCGTCGTCTGGGTCATCGCGCTCGCCGGGCTCTATTTCGGCCGCCGCTGGAACACGGCCGCGACCGAGCCGTATCTGCAGGTGATCTCGGCCATGCTGATCATGGGCGTCGCGCTGTGGATGCTGCGGCGCACCTGGCAGCATCGGGCCTACCTCGGGGAGAGCGCCCACCCTCAGGCCGGCGAGCGCCGTCACGGCGATCATGGCCACCACGATCACGGCGCGGTCCGCCGTATCGACACCGGCCACGGCGTCGTGCGCCTGCAGATCTTCGAGCGGGGAGCAGCGGCGCGATTCCGTCTGCACGTCGAGAGCGGCGCCGACTGGCCGGCCGAGCAGGTGCGCCTCGAGACCGAGCGCGCCAACGGCCGCCGCGAGACCTTCACTTTCCGCCGGCACGGCGGCTACCTCGAGTCGCGGCAGATGATTCCCGAGCCGCACGAGTTTGTCGCACGGCTGCGCCTGGGGGAGGACCGCCACAGCCACGACTTCGATGTGGAGTTCGTCGAGGCCCGGCACCGGCACGCCATCCGCGCCTTCGAGCAACTCGACGTGACGGCGCCCGGCTACCAGGACCCGCACGAGCTGGCGCATGCCAACGATATCCGGCGCCGGTTCGCTCACCGTCACGTGACCACCCCACAGATCGTGCTGTTCGGGCTCACCGGCGGACTGATCCCCTGCCCGGCCTCGATCACGGTGTTGCTGCTGTGCCTGCAGCTCAAGAAGCTCGCGCTCGGCGCCACCCTGGTGTTGTGTTTCAGCGTGGGTCTGGCGCTGACCATGGTGGTCTCGGGCGCGGTGGCGGCGCTCGGGGTGCAGCA
>DASPPI010000090.1:0-4588 GCA_035625615.1 Steroidobacteraceae bacterium
TGGCTCGGCATCGAGTGGGATGCCGGCCCGGACCGCGAGGACGAGCGCGGCCCCTATCACCAGTCACAGCGCGGCGCGCTCTACGCGCGCCACCTCGAGGCGCTCGAGCGCCAGGGAGTGGTCTACCCGTGCTTCTGCACACCGCTCGAGCTGTCGCTGTCGCGCCGCGCGCAGCTCTCCGCCGGCCAGCCGCCACGCTACGCGGGGACCTGCCGCGAGCTGCCGGCCGACGAACGCGAACGCCGCCGGGTGCAGGGCAGGCCGGCGACGCTGCGCTTCCGCGTGCCGGCCGGTGAGCGCGTCACCTTCGTGGACATCGTGCACGGGACGCAGAGCTTCCTCAGCGACGACATCGGCGACTTCGTGGTGCGGCGCGCCGACGGCTCGGCGGCCTTCTTCTTCTCGAACGCGGTGGACGATGCGCACATGGGCGTGACGCACGTGTTGCGCGGGGAGGATCACCTCACCAACACGCCGCGCCAGCTGCTGATCCTCGCGGCCCTGGGGCTGCAGGCGCCGGCGTACGGGCACGTGGCACTCATCGTGGGCGCGGACGGGACGCCGCTCTCCAAGCGCCACGGTGCGGTGAGCGTGCGCGCGTACCGCGAGCGCGGCTACCAGCCCGCTGCGCTGGTCAATCACCTGTTCCGGCTCGGCCACTCGAGCCCGCTGCACGGGCTGCTCAGCCTCGCGCAGATGGCGCACGGCTTCGATCCCGCGCACCTCGGCCGTGCGCCGGCGCGCTTCGATGAGCAGCAGCTCAACGTCTGGCAGAAGGATGCCGTGCATCAGCTGAGCGAGCAGGCCGCGCGCGAGTGGCTCGCGCCGCTGCTGCCGCCGGGGCTCGATGAGGGTGCCGCGGCGGCGTTCATCAGCGCGCTGCTGCCCAACCTGGTGCTGCCCGAGGACGCGCGGCCCTGGGTGCAGATCGTATTCGGTGGGCCGCCGGCGCTCGAGCCGGCGGGCGAGACGCTGGTACGCCAGGCGGGTGCGGGCTACTTCTCCGCCGCCGCCGCCGCGGCGGCCCGGGACGGCAACGACCTGGCGGCGATCGCCGGAGCCGTGCGTGCGGCGACCGGGCGCCGCGGGGCGGACCTGTACCTGCCGCTGCGTGTGGCGCTCACCGGGCGTGCGCACGGCCCGGAGCTGGCGCCCCTGCTCAGGGCGTTGCCCTCGGGCCAGGCGCGCGAGCGACTGGCGCGCTTCGCATGATCCACATCCACAACTCGCTCACCGGGGAGAAACAGGAGCTGCGGCCCATCGTGCCGGGGACGCTACGCATGTACGTGTGCGGCCTCACGGTGTACGACTACGTCCACATCGGCCATGCCCGCATGCTGCTGGTGTTCGACATGGTGAGCCGCTATCTGCGGCACCGCGGCTACCGCCTCACCTATGTGCGCAACATCACCGACATCGACGACAAGATCATCCGCCGCGCGGCGGAGAACGGTGAGCCGGTCGGGGCGCTCACGCAGCGCTTCATCGAGGCGATGAACGAGGACTGCCAGCGCCTCGGGGTCGCCCGTCCCGATTACGAGCCGCGCGCCACCGAGTACGTGCCGCAGATCATCGCCATGGTGAGGCAGCTGCTCGAGCGGGGCTTCGCCTACGTCGCCGCGAACGGCGACGTGATGTACGCCGTGGCGCGCTTTGCCGGCTACGGCAAGCTCTCCGGCAAGCGCCTCGCGGACCTGCGCGCCGGGGCGCGGGTCGAGGTGGACGAGGCCAAGCGCGATCCGCTCGATTTCGTGCTGTGGAAGCAGGCCAAGCCGGGGGAGCCGGCGTGGGAATCGCCCTGGGGCCGGGGCCGGCCCGGCTGGCACATCGAATGCTCGGCCATGTCGACGGCGCTGCTCGGCACGCATTTCGATCTGCACGGCGGCGGCCTCGACCTGAAGTTCCCGCACCACGAGAACGAGATCGCACAGTCGTGCGCCGCCACCGGCGACGCCTTCGTCAATCTGTGGCTGCACAACGGCTTCGTCAACGTCGCCGAAGAGAAGATGTCGAAGTCGCTCGGCAACTTCTTCACGCTGCGCGAGGTGCTGCCTACCCTGCGTCATCCGGAGGTGCTGCGCTACTTCATGCTCGCGAGCCACTACCGCGGGCCGATCAACTATTCCCCCGACCTGCTCGAGCAGGCGGACGCCGCGCTCGGGCGGCTCTACACGGCGCTGCGCGAGCTGCCGGCGGTGACGCCGTGGGCGGGCGAGCACACGGCGCGCTTCCTCGCGAGCATGGACGATGATTTCAACACCCCGGAAGCGCTGGCGGTGCTGCAGGGCCTGGCGCACGAGATCAATGCGGCCCGGGACGCCCGCGATGCGGCGCGGGCCGCGCTGCTCGCGGCCGAGCTCACCGCGCTCGGCAACGTGCTGGGGCTCCTCGCGGTGCCGCCGGCGCAGTGGTTCCGGCTGGCGAAGCCGGCGATCGCCCCCGACTCCGCGGCGGCACCGACCCGCGCCGCCGGCCTGTCGGATGCCGAAGTGGAGCGGCGTATCGCGGCGCGGGCCGCGGCGCGCCAGGCGAAGGACTGGGCCGCCTCCGACCGCATCCGCGAGGAGCTCACCGCCCTGGGGGTGATTCTCGAGGACCAGCCGGGCGGGCGGACCACGTGGCGGCGCGCCTGAGCCGGCCGCGCCGGCGGAGCCGGCAGCAGGGCCGGTTTGACTGTCGCCCACCGGCCCGTATGATTTTCGCCCCGGGTCGGGGCATGGCGCAGTCTGGTAGCGCATCTGCTTTGGGAGCAGAGGGTCGGGAGTTCGAATCTCCCTGCCCCGACCAATCCAACCGGGTCCTTTCCGGGGACCTCCGGGACACGGTCCCCTAACCGCCCATGCACAGCTCGCGCGCCAGCACGGCACGCAGCTGCTCGAGGTCGTGAACGCGCTGCGCCGCCTTGCGTACGGCGCGCACGTCGATCGCGGCATCGTGCGCCTTATAGAACTGTTGCGGGGCGGGCACGGCACCGTGCGCGCTCACCGCCGCGGCACGTCCTTCGCTACTGCGGCGTGCGGCGCGCCGCGCGCAGCAGCCGCGGTGGCACGAACCACAGCAGCTCGGCCTCTCCGGCGCTCGGCTTGCCGGGAAAGGCGATGAGAGCGACTCCCATCTTGCGGAACTCGAACGCCGTGTGGGCGGCGTCGCCCGAGAGGCAGGTGGCGAGCAGCCGACTGAGATCCGGCTCGTGTCCGACCACCGCGATGCAGCGGTTGCCGCTGCGGGCGAGGAGGCCGAGCAGGGCCTCCGGGGAGGCACCGGGCAGGAGCAGGGGACAGCTCGTGGCTTTGGGCCAGGCGGCGAACTGGGTGAGGATCGCCGCGGTCTCACGGGTCCGCACGAGCGGGCTCGTCAGGACGCGCGCCGGACGCGGCGCTAGGCGCTTCAGCCCCGCCGCCGCGCGGCGCGCGCGCGTCACGCCGGGCGGCGACAGCGGCCGCTCGGCATCGTCCGGCCAGCGCCGCGGGTCGCGGTCACAGGCGATGGCATGTCGGACGATGAGCAGCTCCATATCCGGGAGCCGCGGCCGTCAGTGCTTGACCGGCCGTGATTCGGGCTCGGGTACGCGCCCGGCGGGGATGACTTCGGGCGTCGCGCTGGCGGGAGGCGATTCAGGCGCGACCGCCGGCGCACGGCTCATCGTGCCGACACTGTCGCTTAGTTGTCCGAGCCGTGCCCGCAGCGCTCTCCAGCGCTTGCCGCGCACCTTGCGCCAGGAGCGGATGAGCGTCACGCGCACCTGGGCAGTGACCCGCGCGTGCTGCTCGGCCAGACGCCCCATCAGGAATAGCGTGGCGGGCGGCAGGCCGCTCGCGGGATCGCCGGCGAGCGCGGCCAGGCGACTCTGCGCCATGTACGAATCCTGGTGTGCGCCGAGCCGGTCCTGCAGGCGGCGCAGCGCCCTGAGCAGGTCATCGGCCGGCTTGCCGAACAGGTCGGCTCCACACTCGGTCGCGTAGCGCAGCTGCTTGGCGCGGCGGCGCACCTGGTGGTAGTCCTCCATGGAGGACTTGCCGCGCAGCCGGCCGACCGACTTGCGGAGCTTGCGGAAGCGGCGCTGGACCCGCTCGGGCATGACCACCAGGGCACGCTCCCCGCCGTTCAGGTCGGCGCGTTCCGCGGCGGCCTGCGTCAGCGTATCGAGCCAGCGGCGCGTCGGCTCGGAATCGAGCGCCCGCACCATGCGCGCGCGCGCCCGGCTGCGCTCGCTCTCGAGGTACACGCGCAGCGGCTCCGCTGCCGCGCGCTCCTGCTCCGGCAGATCGGCGCAATAGCGCGCCAGCTCGGCGAGCTGCACATCGACGTCGCGGGCCGCGCCGAGGCTGCGCAGCACCGCCTTGGTGGTCTTGCGGGCGCGCACCAGTGCCGCGGGCAGCTGGCGCCTGAAAAGCCCGAGCGTCGCATCGATCCGCCGCGCAGCGACGCGCAGCTGATGCAGCTCCTCGGGGTCCTCTCCCAGTCGTGCCCCCGGCTCGTGCCTGAGCCACACGGCGAGCAGGCGGCGCAGCTCCGCCATCGCCACGTCCTGTGCGGTGGTGGTCGCGTCGAACGGGTACCCGGGGTACGTCAGCGCGGCCGCGGGCGT
>DASPPI010000091.1:0-8560 GCA_035625615.1 Steroidobacteraceae bacterium
ACCCTCCTTCGGCAGCTCCGCGGGGGAGAGACTCACGGTGATGCGTCCGGCAGGAAACTGGAAGCGCGAATTGAGGAGCGCTGCGCGCACGCGCTCCTTGCTCTCCTTCACCACCGTGGCCGGCAGGCCCACGATACAGAAAGCCGGCAGGCCGCTGGCCAGACTGACCTCGACCTGCACCAGCGGTGCGTGCAGCCCGACCTGCGCCCGGCAGGCGACCCGCGCAACCGCCACCACCGCCTCTGACCGCGCGGCTTCGCAGCCGGTCAGCCCGTGGCCGGGGAACCGCTGCCGGACGCGGCGCCCGCGCCGCCGCTCTCCAGTGCCGCGAGCCGCGCCTCGAGCGTTTCGAGCTGCTTGCGGGCGCGCTCGAGCACCCGCGTCTGTGCATCGAACTCGTCGCGGCTCACCAGGTCGAGCTTGCTCAGACGCTCACGCAGCACCGCGCGGAAGTTGTTCTCCAGGTCGGCCTGAACGCTGCGCAGCGCGGGCGGCACACCCTCGAGCAGGCGACGCACGATCTCGTCGATGCGAAATGGCTCCATGATCCCTCGTCCTGATACCCTGCACCCTTGCTGCGCGTTTCACCAGCTTACGCGCCCGCAGCGGCCAGCGCAGCCGCCCTTTGTAGCGCATACGACAGGAAAGAGGATCATGGCCACCGCAGTCGGGCGGCCCGTGCTCCACCGCCGACTACGTCACGGGCGCCAGCGGGCGCACAGTGAGCGCGCCTACGACCTGTGAGCGCGTCACCATCCATGAACGGATCCGTGAACGCGTACCAATCGTAAAAAAGCGACGCGAGTAGCGCGCCGGCACCCCTCCTCGGTATGGTGTGACCTCTGGCTGGGCGGCCCACGGCGAGGTGTGACACAGTTCAAAGGTCGCGCAGCCCGGGAGCGGCCATACTGCCCCGCCGGAGGCTTTATCATGCGACGTATATCGGTTACCGCCCTGCTCCTTGCCGGCGCGTTCAGCATCGCGCAGGCCGATGTCTATCGCTGGGTCGACGAGAAGGGCGAGCCGCACTACAGCGACCAGTGGATGCCGGGCTCGGAGGTCATCAAGACCAGCAAGGCGCATCCGCCGGGCGCCGGCAACGCGGCCCCGTTCAACGAGCAGAAGGCCCTTTCGGCATTCAATAAGAGCGTCGATACGGAGCTCAAGCAGGACGCCAACGCCAAGGCCGTGCAGCAGGACCTCGCCGCCAAGCGCGCCAAGCAGTGCAAGGAGGCGACGGCCGCCTACAACCAGGCGATCACCGCCCGGGTGGTGTGGAAGGAAAACAAGGATGGCGAGCGCACTTACCTGTCGGATGCCGACGCCGACAAGTACCGCGAGCAGGTGCGCCAAGCCGTGCAGGACACCTGCGGCAGCGTGCCGAAATTCGATCCCGAAGCGCCGCTCAATCCCCAGCCGCAGCTGCTCGTTCCGCAGCCGCAGCCGACACCAGAGCCGAAGGTCAATCCGGCCCTCGCCACGTCCGAGTGATCGGCTCCTGAGGTCGCGTGCGGCGCGCCCTTAGGGGTTGGCACGCCGCCGTCTATGCATCCCCGGGACGGCGAAGCGACGAAAGTCCTATAGTGACGGTAAGCGGCCGGCCGGCCGCGAAGCCTGGGATCGTACGATGCGCACAGGGTTTGTCGGGCTCGGCGCCATGGGCGCGCCTATGGCGCGCAACCTCCACCGTGCGGGGCTGCTCACGGCCGTATGGAACCGCACCGCCGACAAGGCGCAGGCCCTGGCGGCGGAGCTCAAGGTGAGCGCCGCTGCGAACCTCGAACAGCTGGCCGCGCAGTGCGACGCAGTGGTCTCGTGCGTGTCTGCGGACGCCGACGTGCTCGCAGTCGCGCGCGCGCTGGCGCCCGCGCTCGGGCAGGGGGCGCTGCTGCTCGACTGCTCGACGGTGGGTGCGGAGACCGCACGCCAGGCGGCAGAGCTCCTCGAGCCGCGCGGCGTCGAGTTTCTCGACTGCCCGGTGAGCGGTGGCGTCGAGGGGGCACGCGACGGCACGCTCGCCATCATGGTGGGCGGCACGCCGGAGGCCTTCGAGCGCGCTCAGCCGATCCTCACGGCGCTCGGCCGCACCATTGCCCTGTTCGGGCCGACCGGCAGCGGCCAAGCCGCCAAGGCTACCAACCAGATCATGTGCGCCGGCATCATCGAGGCGGTGGCCGAAGCGATGGCCTTCGCCCAAGCCCAGGGACTGCCGCTCGACAAGCTGATCGACACGCTCGGCCAGGGAGCGGGCTCGAGCTGGTATTTCGTGCACCGTGCGCCGAACATGGCGCGCGGCAGCTATCCGGCGGGCTTTCGCGTGCGCCTGCACGCCAAGGACCTCGGCATCTGCCACGACATGGCCGCGCGCTTCGGCGTGGCGCTGCCGGTGGTCGAGCGCATGCTCCGCGAGTACGCCGAGCTCGTGGCCCGCGGCTACGGCGACGAGGACATCTCCGCCACCTATCGCCTCAAGGCCGAGCTGTTCGAGCGCACCAACATCATGGCCACACCGGCGCGCGGCAAGGCATGAAGAACGACGCTGACCGCGCCGATGCGTTCTACCTGCCGGACTTCTGCACTCAGCGCGCTGCGCTGGCGGTCGTGCTGATCGTCGAGCTCACCGCGTTCGTGCTCACGCTGGCGCGCCAGAACGTCGCGGTCGATTTCTGGACCGACCTGGCGCGCACGTCGCTGTTCCTGCTGTGGCTCGGGCTCGCCGGGGCGGGGGTGCTGTGCCTGCTGCGCGACCGGCTGGCGCGCCTCACGGTGGCCGCGGGCTCCGCGACGGTGCTGGCGCTCGTCGCCACCGTGGTCGCCGCCGTGTCGATCGGCGTCTACCTGATCGGACGCACGCGCATGGTGCTCGACTCCTCCGGCGCGACGCTGTTTCCGTCCGAGCCGCGCAGCTTCGTGGCGCGCAACGTGTGGATCGGCCTCATCGTGACGGGACTGGCGCTGCGCTATTTCTACGTCGCGCACGAATGGCGGCGCAGCGTCGAGCTGCGCGCCGCGGCGCGCGTGCACGCGCTGCAGGCCCGCATCCGGCCGCACTTCCTGTTCAACAGCATGAACACCATCGCCGCCCTCACGCGCAGCAATCCGCCGCGCGCCGAGGCCGCCGTGCAGGATCTCGCCGACCTGTTCCGCGCTACCTTGAGCGACAAGCGCGATACCATCACGCTCGCCGAGGAGCTCGAGGTCGCGCGCACCTACCAGCGCATGGAGCAGCTGCGCCTCGGCGGGCGACTGCAGGTGGTGTGGCGCACCGACGCGCTGCCCGGCGGCGCGCTGGTTCCCGGCCTCATGATCCAGCCGCTGCTCGAGAACGCGATCTACCACGGTATCGAGCCGCGCGCCGAGGGCGGCACGGTCACCATCACCGGTGAGGTCGCGGGCGGGCAGGTGACCATCGTGGTGCGCAATCCGCTCGACCCGGTGCCCGGCGAGCGCGAGGGCAACCGCCTGGCGCTCGCCAACATCCGCGAGCGCCTGAGTCTCATGTACGGCGAGCGCGCACTCATGAAGTCCGGCCGTTTCGATGGCGAGTACATCGTCACGCTGCGCTTCCCGCTCCTCGAGAGGCCGACGGCCGCGCCCGTCCCGCAGCCGGCCTGAGCATCGTGGCCGGCGGCACGAAACTCAAGGTGCTGATCGTCGACGACGAGCCGCCGGCGCGCGAGCGGCTGCGGAGCCTCCTGGGGGAGATCCCCGACGTGGAAGTGGTCGGCGAGGCGGCGAATGCGCGCGAGGCGCTCGGCGCCGCGCACGACCTGGCCCCGGACGTGGTGCTGCTCGATGTGCGCATGCCCGGCATGGACGGGCTGCAGGCGGCGCGCCACCTCAACGTGCTCGAAGAGCCGCCGGCGGTCATCTTCACTACCGCCTACGACGAGTACGCAGTCGAGGCCTTCGAAGCTCAGGCCGTCGGCTACCTGCTGAAGCCGGTGCGTCCGGAGCAGCTGGCCGCCGCCCTGGCGCGCGCCGGCCGCCTGACGCGGGCTCAGCTGCAGAAGCTCGCCGCCGCAAGCGAGGCGCGCCGCAGCCACATCGCCGCGCGCCGTCGCGACGGCGTCAAGCTCATCCCCATCGAGGAGGTGCAGTACTTCCTCGCCGATCAGAAGTACACCACCGTGCGCCACGTGGGCGGCGAGGATCTGATCGAGGACTCGCTGCGGCTGCTCGAGAGCGAGTTCGGCCCGGCCTTCGTGCGCGTCCACAGGAACGCGCTGGTCGGCGTGAAGCACCTCGAGCGCATCGAACGCAACCCGGACGGGCAGTACTTCGTGTGCTTGCGCGGCTGCGAGGCGCCGCTGCCGGTGAGCCGCCGGATGGCGGGCGAGCTCAGGGAGCGCTTCAGAATCTGAGTTGTGACCGGTGCGCGGGCCTGCTGACGGCACCGGTAGAACATAAAAGCCGTGCAACACAAGCGGCGGAGGGGGAACCATGCGACGGGTACAAGGGCCGCTCACGCGGCGTTCGTTTCTCGGCGGCGCTGCGGCGCTGCCGGCCTTCTGGTCCTGGGCGCTGGCCGATGAGACGCCACCGCCGTCGGTGCTCTATCGGCGTGCACCGCCGCCCATCACCTCCGCCGATCAGGTGATCAACGTCATGGACTTCGAGCCCCTGGCGCGTGTGGCGCTGCCGCCGGCCCATTTTGCCTATCTCGCCACCGGCGTCGACGATGACCGCACCGTGGTGCGCAACCACGAGGCCTTCGCACACTACGAGATCCGCGCCCGGCGCTTCGCGGACCTGAGACGCATCGACACCTCGCGCAGGGTGTTCGGCGCCACGTGGGCGAGCCCGCTTTACGTGTCGTGCGTGTCCTCGGAACGCGCCTTCCACCCGCAGGGCGAGCTCGCCGTGGCGCGCGCCTGCAAGTCGCGCGCCACTCAGTTCATGTTCTGCAGCGGCTCCTCCGTTTCGCTCGCCGAGTGCGCCGCCGCCCACGGCGCGCCGCTGTGGCACCAGCTCTATGCGACGGACGACTGGACGGTCACGGTCGGCCTGTTGCGGCGCGCGGAAGCCGCCGGCTGCAGCGCCATCGCTCTCACGGTCGACCTGCGCTCCTACCCGCGCTACAACGAGACTCTGGTGCGTGCCATCCGCGAGGACAGCCGCCCGTGCAGCACCTGTCACGTGAACAACACCCACGACATGTGGCGCCGCGGCCCGGTGTTCGCGGGCCTCGACGTGTCGCGCGTGACCATGCTGGCGCCCTCGGACATTACGGTCGAGTTCCTCGACCGCCTGCGCGCGCAGGTCAAGAGCCGGCTGATCATCAAGGGGATCGTCACCGGGGAGGATGCGGCGCTGGCACTCGCGCACGGCGCCGACGGTATCGTGGTGTCGAACCACGGCGGGCGCGACGAGGAGACGCTGCGCGCCAGCATCGACTGCCTGCCCGAAGTGGTCGCGGCCGTCAAGGGCCGCATCCCGGTGTTCGTCGACGGCGGCATCCGCCGCGGCACCGACATCTTCAAGGCGCTCGCGCTCGGGGCGACCGGGGTCGGCATCGGCCGGCCGCAGGCCTGGGGGCTGGCTGCCTTTGGTCAGAGCGGCGTCGAGGCGGTGCTCGACATCCTCAACCGCGAGCTGGTGGCGATCATGCGCCAGGCCGGCACGCCGACGCTCGCCGACATCACCGACGCGAGCGTGGTGCGCTCGGCGGCCTGAAGCAACGCGCCCAGTGCGCCGCGGCTTGCGCCTTGCCGCCCGAACAGCGGCGCGCCCATAATCGCACCCGATCAGCGGCCAGAGAGCTCGCGATGTCAGCAACCGGCACGCATGAGGTCATTCCCGCTCCGAGTGCTGGGCATCCACGCTGGGTGCGGCTGTCGCACTGGATCGGGGCGGCGAGCGTGCTCACCCTCGCCGTCACCGGCTTCGTCATCCTCATGACGCACCCGCGCCTGTA
Source organism: Steroidobacteraceae bacterium (assembly GCA_035625615.1). Classification (GTDB taxonomy): domain Bacteria; phylum Pseudomonadota; class Gammaproteobacteria; order Steroidobacterales; family Steroidobacteraceae; genus 13-2-20CM-66-19. The sequence goes on from DASPPI010000091.1 coordinate 5,918, forward strand.
CTGGGGCGAGACGGGCAACGATCTTACGCCCGCGCTGATCGAGCTGCCGGTCAGCCGCAACTACAAGCATGGGGGCTGGCAACTCAGCACGCCGTCCTTTCCGGACGGCGGCGCGGCGGCGAGCTCGGTCCGCACCTACGACATCCTCAACCAGAACAGCTGGGGCCGCAGCCTGCACTTCATCGCGGCGTGGTTCCTGGTCGTGACCGGCCTCGTCTATCTGGTCGCCGCCATCGCCGGCGGCCACGCGCGGCGCGACCTGCTGCCGCGGGCGCGGGAGCTGGCGCCGGGGCCGCTGTGGGCGGACCTCGTCGCTCATCTGCGGCACGTGCCGCGGGCGCGCGGCGGCCCGCCGTACAACCTGCTGCAGAAGCTCAGCTACAGCCTCGTCCTGTTCCTCGCCCTGCCGCTCATGATCATCACCGGCCTGGCGCAGTCGCCGGCGATCAACGCCGCCTATCCGTTCCTCGCGGGGATGTTCGGCGGCACGCAGTCCGCGCGCACGGTGCACTTCCTGGTCTTTGCCGTGCTGGTGGTGTTCGTGATCATCCACCTGGCCATGGTGATCCTGTCCGGCTTCAGGCGGCAGCTGCGCGCCATGACCCTGGGGAAGCCTGCATGAAAGACACCCCGCTGCTCGTCAGCCGCCGTGCCCTGGTGACCGGGCTCGCCTCGGCCGGTGGACTGCTGGTCGCCGGCTGCTCCGAGACGCAGCCGCCGACCTACGGCAACGTGCTGCGCATGGGCGACCTCGTGACCTACAACGTCCAGCGGCTGCTGCTGCCGGCGAGCTCGCTCGCGAAGGAGTACTCGCGCCGCGAAATCACCTCGGTGCCCGCCATTGGCAACACCGACCCGGCCAACCCGAACCTCGACGGCTACGATGAGAAGAACGGGCCCGTGTACGCGCGCCTGCGCGACGGCGCCTTCGCCGACTGGCGGCTGCGGGTCGAGGGCAGCGTGGCCCGGCCCGGGCGGTACTCGCTCGCCGATCTCATGCGCTTCCCGGCACGCACCCAGATCACCAAGCACACCTGCGAGGAAGGCTGGTCGGCGATATCCGAGTGGACCGGGGTGCCGCTGCGGCGGGTGCTCGAGTCGGCCGGCATACGGCCGAGCGCGCGCTTCGTGAATTTCTACGCCTTCGATGAGAGCGCCGAGAGCATCGATATGATCGATGCGCTGCATCCGCAGACGATCCTCGCCTACGGCATGAACGGCCGCGACCTGCCCATCGCGCACGGCGCGCCGCTGCGGCTACGGGTGGAGAAGCAGCTCGGCTACAAGAGCCTGAAGTTCGTGCACCGCATCCTGGTCACCGACCGCTTCGAGGATCAGGGCAAGTTCGGCGAGCCGCAGAACGGCTGGGCCTGGTACGTCGGTATCTAGCTGACTGCGCTGAAGGCCGCACGGGCGCCCGGCGGCGGCGCCGCCCAACGCTTCAGGATCTGCAAGGCCGGCCGGCTGCGGCGACCATCACGCGGTCGCCGCGGGCCGTTCAGGAGTGCCGCGTTACTTCCAGTGATAGCTCATGTCGACGCCGAACGTCAGCGGCTGCGAGGTGGCCGTGCGGTTGAAGGTCGCGACGTTGACGTTGATCGCCGGCGTGTTGCTGTAGTACGCCGTCTTGTCGCCGACGTTGTTCACGAACAGCATGGCGTTCCAGTTGCCGGCATCGACCCCGAAGCGGACGTTCGTCAGGTCGTAGCTCGGAAGGTAATTGGGTTGCGCGGTCACGTCGATGCGCGAGCCGACGTAGGAGTAATCGACGCGCGCCACGAAATTGAGCTTAGCGGTGATCGGTGTGCGATAGGCGAGCGAGGCAGCGCCCATCCAGTCCGGCACGCTCTGCACGCGGTCGTCGATGGTGGTCACGGCCGCCAACGCGGGGGCGGGGTTGACGAAGCGCGCGTGGGACCAACCGGTGTTCACCATGAACAGCAGCCCCGGGGCGAGCAGCGTATCGATCTCCACCTCGCCGCCGTAGATGTGCGCCGAGCCGAGGTTGCCGGTGAACGGGAAGCCGCAGGCCAGCGGCACGTCCTGCTGGATGTTGGCCCAGTGCTCGAAGTACCCGGCGGAATTGATGGTCACGCGGCCGTCGGCGGAGCGGAACTTCTCGCCGCCCTCATAGCTCCAGACGGTGTCCGGCCCGTAGCCGAGCGGCGCCGCGTTGACGCCGAGCGCTTCCAGGTTGACCAGGCACTTGCTGCCGAGATCACCGGAGGTCGGAATCGGCTGGTTGCCGCCGCCGGCACGGAATCCCTTGGCGGCCTGCGCGTAGAGCAGCAGGTCGTGGTTTGGTTCGTACGATAGATTGAACTTCGGCGTCACGCCCTGGTTGCGCTCGGAGCTGACGAAGTAATCGTTGCTTGGTCCGCCGGAGGAGCTCAGCCAACCCGACACCTGCGTGTAGACGGCGCCGTTGTAGGAGAAACGGCGCAGGCCGGCGGTCGCCGTAAGATTCGGCAGGATCTGGTAGGAAGCCTCGCCGAAGAAGGCGTTCTGGATGATCTTGGTCGGCTGAATCTGGGTGAAACCATCGGTGGTGAGCGTCAGCGGCGCCGCATCGGGCGTGGGTACGAACAGGTCCCAGTTCGACTGGAAGTCCTGATAGAAGTAGCCGAGGAGCCACTTGAGCCG
>DASPPI010000092.1:0-2582 GCA_035625615.1 Steroidobacteraceae bacterium
TCAGAGCACGTCGAGGCGACGCGCCAGGGCGAGGCGCTGAGGGTGGAGATCTCGCGGATCAATCTCGAGCTGCTCAGGCGGCGGGCGCTGCGGTGATGGGCTGTGGTGGGCATCGGCGCCGAGGCGGCCGTGGCGGTGGCAAACATGCTGGGTGCCGCGCTCGGAGCGGGAGCCGATGACGGGCTCGCAGCACAAGATCGGCCCGCAGCATGTGGAGCGCCAGGCGATCGTCTATCTGCGCCAATCGACCCCGCGGCAGGTGCGCGAGAACTTCCGCTCGACCGAGCTCCAATACGGCCTGGCCGAGGAAGCGGTCAAGCTCGGCTGGCAGCGCGAGCAGATCCTGACCGTCGACGGCGATCTCGGCATCTCCTCAACGCGTGATAGCGAAGCGCGCGACAGCTACAAGGAGCTCGTCGGCCGCGTCTGCCTCGGCGAGGTGGGCGCAATCTTCGGGCTGGAGGTCTCGCGCCTGGCGCGCTCGAACGCCGAGACCCAGCGCCTGCTCGAGTACTGCGGGCTGACCGACACGCTCGTCATCGACGGCGACGGGATCTACGACCTGCGCGACGTGAACGACCAGATCGTGCTGGGGGTCAAGGGTCAGCTCGCCCAGATCGAGCTGCACGTGATGAGCTCACGGCTGCACGGCGCAAAGCGCCACGCCGCCGAGCGCGGTGAGCTGCACTTCCCGCTGCCGGTCGGCCTCGTCTACGACGATCAGGGCAACACGATCATCGACCCCGACCAGGAGGTCCAGGCCGCGATCGCAGATCTCCTCAAGGCGTTTCTGCAGACCGGCTCGGCCTACGGCGTCGTCGGTGTCTTCAGCAACCGGCGCTTCCCCAGGCGCGCCTACGGCGGCGCGTGGGCGGGCGAGCTGCGCTGGGGCCGGCTCACCCACGCACGCGTGCTCGGCGTGCTGTCTAACCCGAGCTACGCCGGCGCGTACGTTTACGGGCGCTACCGCTCCCGGCGCGTAGTCAGGCCAAACGGCGCGATCGTCACCAGGACCGTCGAGCTGCCGCGCTCGGAGTGGCCGGTCGTGATCCACGACCATCACGAGGGCTACATCTCCTGGGAGCAATTCCTCGTCAACGAGCAGCGCCTGGCCGCCAACAACAACCGCAACGGGCAGCGCCCGCCGCGGGAGGGCGGCGCGCTGTGCCAGGGGATCTTGCGCTGCGGAGCCTGCGGCGGATCGATGACGACGCTTCACCCCCGCGAGGGCAGCTACTACGAGTGTGGCCACTCGCGCGCCGACCACGTCAACACGCCCGGCTGCCGCTCGGTCAAGGCGAGCGTCGTCGACGAGCTCATCGCGCGCCGCTTGCTTGACGCGCTTGCCCCCGAGGAGATCGCGCTCGCGCTGGCCGCCGCTGACGAGCACGCCGATCGGCGCGCGCGCTCGGACCGCGTCTATGAGCTGCGCGTCGAACGCGCGCGCTATGAGGCGATTCGTGCCGAGCGCGCTTTCCACGCCTGCGAGCCGGACAACCGCCTCGTCGCCCGCAGCCTCGAGAACCGCTGGGAGCAGAAGCTGCGCGAGCTCAAAGACGCCGAGGCCGAGCTGGCCGAGCACGTCGTGCCGAGCACAGAGCCCTCGCGTGAGCAGATCGAGGCGCTCGCCAAAGACCTGCCCGCGCTATGGGCCGCGCCGAGCACAGCGCACCGTGATCGCAAGCGCCTGCTGCGCGCACTGATCGCAGACGTCACGCTCACCTCCCAGCCCGAGGGACGCGAGCTTCAGGTCGGGATCCGCTGGCGCTCGGGCGCCAGCGAGCAACACACCATCCAGCGCCCACCCAAGCCGGCCGACGCGCAGCGCACGCCATCCCCCGCCGTCGCCCTCACCCGGCGCCTAGCTACCGACCACGCCAACGCGCAGATCGCCGAGCAGCTCAACGCCGCCGGCCTGCGCACCGGCAAAGGCGAATTGTTCGACGACAGAGCCGTCAGATGGCTGCGCTGGCGCTACCGGATCCTGACTGGCCCCGAGCAGCTCCTCAACGATGGCGAGGTCACCGTCACGCACCTCGCCGAGCGGCTCGGCATCTCGCACAGCGTCGTCTACGCCTGGATCTCAACCGGCAAGCTCACCGCCCGCCGCGGGCCCGCCCACCGGCTCTACATCCCGTTCCCGCCGGAGGTCGAGCAACAATGCCGCCGGCTGGTCACCGAGTCCATTCACCTATCCGCCGAAACCAAAATCAGGGCTGCAGGAGGTGCAGTATGAAGCCACCGTCCCGACTGTGGCAGACCGAGTGGCGCAGACGGTCGTGGCCATGGAGTTGGAGAAGGTGGTGGAGCCGAAGTTCCACCGCAGCTCCTATGGGTACCGGCCGGGACGCTCGCCGTTGGATGCGGTGGAGGCATGCCGGCAGCGGTGTTTTACGCACCCGTGGGTGTTGGATTGTGACATCGCCGGGTTCTTTGACAATGTTCCGCATGATCTCATCGTCAAGGCGGTGAAGGCCAACACCGACCTGAAGTGGGTCGTGTTGTATGTGGAGCGGTGGCTGAAGGCACCGTTGCAGCATCCCGATGGCACCCTGGAGCAGCGCGATCGCGGCACCCCGCAG
>DASPPI010000093.1:0-4933 GCA_035625615.1 Steroidobacteraceae bacterium
GAAGCGGCCCGCGCACTCGTCGATGCCGGAGCCGACGCCGTCAAGGTCGGCATCGGCCCGGGCTCGATCTGCACCACACGTATCGTGGCCGGCATCGGGGTGCCGCAGATCTCCGCGGTGGCGAATGTCGCCGAGGCGCTGCGCGCTCAGGACGTGCCGGTGATCTCCGACGGTGGCATCCGCTTCTCCGGCGACATCGCCAAAGCGATCGCCGCCGGTGCGCACGCGGTGATGATCGGCGGGCTGTTCGCCGGCACCGAGGAGTCCCCGGGCGAGGTCGAGCTTTACCAGGGCGCCTCCTACAAGTCCTATCGTGGCATGGGCTCGCTCGGCGCCATGGCAAAACGCCACGGCTCGGCGGATCGCTACCTCCAGGACGCGGCCAGTGAGCTCGAGAAGCTGGTACCCGAGGGTGTAGAGGGGCGCGTACCCTACAAGGGCAGCGTGGTCGCCATCCTGCAGCAGCTCTCCGGCGGGCTGCGGGCGGCAATGGGCTACACCGGCAGCCGCAATATCACCGAGCTGCGCACCCGCCCGGTGTTCGTGCGCGTTACCGCCGCCGGCGTACGCGAAAGTCACGTCCACGACGTGAGCATCACCAAGGAGGCACCCAACTACCGGGTGTCGTGAGGGTGGCGAGCGTTCCACGAACCACCGGTGCTGCGCCTCCGGCCGCGCACGCCGACATCCACGCGCACCGTATCCTGATCGTGGATTTCGGCGCGCAGTACACCCAGCTCATCGCCCGGCGGGTTCGCGAGCTCGGCGTCTACAGCGAGATCCACCCCTGGGACATGAGCGATGCGCAGGTGCGCGCCTTCGGACCGCGCGGCGTCATCCTCTCGGGCGGACCTGAATCCGTGGCCGCCGCCAGGGCGCCGCAGGCGCCGCCGGCGGTATTCGAGCTGGGCGTGCCGGTGCTCGGCATCTGCTACGGCATGCAGACGATGGCGCAGCAGCTCGGCGGCCGCGTCGCCCCGGGAAGCGAGCGCGAGTTCGGTTACGCCGAGGTGACCGTCACCGGTGCATCGCGCCTGCTCGATCAGCTCGCGGACCGCCGCAGCCCCGCGGGCGCTGCGGTGCTCGACGTGTGGATGAGTCACGGCGATCGGGTCGAGGCGCTCCCTGCGGGCTTCGTGGCGAGCGCAGCCACCGCCACCATTCCGTTCGCCGCCATGAGCGATGAGCGCCGCCGCTTCTACGGCGTGCAGTTCCATCCCGAGGTGACCCACACGCCGCAGGGCGCGCGCCTGCTGGAGCGCTTCGTTCGCGAGATCTGCGGCGCGGATGCCCTGTGGAGCGTCGGCAACATCATCGACGATGCGGTCGAGCGCGTGCGCGAGCAGGTCGGCCGGGGCAAGGTGCTGCTCGGGCTCTCGGGCGGCGTCGACTCCTCAGTGGTGGCGGCACTGCTGCAGCGCGCCATCGGCGACCAGCTGGTGTGCGTGTTCGTCGACCACGGCCTGCTGCGCCTCGGCGAGGCCGAGCAGGTGATGAGCACCTTCGCCAGGCACCTGGGCGTGCGCGTGCTCCGCGTCGATGCGGAAGCGCGCTTTCTGACCGCTCTCGCCGGCGTCACCGACCCCGAGGAGAAGCGCAAGATCATCGGCCGCACCTTCGTCGAAGTGTTCGAGGAGGAGGCGCACAAGCTCGCCGGCGTCGAGTTCCTCGCCCAGGGCACCATCTATCCGGATGTGATCGAGTCCGCCGGCGCGCGCACCGGCAAGGCGCACGTGATCAAGTCGCACCACAACGTCGGCGGCCTGCCCGAGCGCATGCACCTTGAGCTCATCGAGCCGCTGCGCGAGCTGTTCAAGGACGAAGTGCGCCGCCTCGGCCTCGAGCTCGGGCTGCCGCGCGAGCTGGTCCATCGCCACCCCTTCCCGGGGCCGGGTCTCGGGGTACGCATCCTCGGCGAGGTGCGCAAGGAGTATGCCGAGCTGCTGCGGCGCGCGGATGCCATCTTCATCGAGGAGCTGCGCCGGCACGATCTCTACGACCGCACCTCCCAGGCCTTCGCGGTGTTCTTGCCGGTGCGGTCGGTGGGTGTCATGGGCGATGGGCGCCGCTACGACCCGGTCATCGCGCTGCGCGCAGTCGAGACGGTGGATTTCATGACGGCGCAGTGGGCACGGCTGCCTTACGAATTTCTCGACCAGGTCTCGCGGCGCATCGTCAACGAGGTCGTGGGAATCTCGCGCGTCGTCTACGACGTCTCCGGCAAGCCGCCCGCGACGATCGAGTGGGAGTGAGCGCCGGGTGCGCTAGCGTGACTCGTTGAGCGGCGCGATGAATATCGCCGCGATGCGCCAGCCGGAGCTGGCCTTGATGAACACCCCGCTCCAGCGGACCGGGACCGTCGCGGCCGCGCGGCCCGCGGCCCCCGCCGTATACAGCAGCGGCGTGATCAGCACCGCGACGCCGGGCGCGGGGCTGGCGACGCGCAGCTCCTTCAGTTGCGGGTCGAGTCGCCAGGTAGCGCGCCACGCCTGCTCGAAGGCATCCAGGGCCGGCTGATATCCGAAGACCGGATCGCCTCGCTCCGGGGCCCAGACGAAATCCTTCGAATCGAGCAACACCTCCGCCACGGCAGCCCGATCGTGCGCGTTCTGGCCGAAGATGAAGCGCGCAAACACGGCCAGGATCTCCGTCTGCACGGTGGAATCGACCGGGCCGGCAGCGGCCGGTGGCGGCGGCGGCAATACCGGCGCGGCGACGCTGGCGGGCTGCGGCGGCACGGGCGCGGCCGTCGTGGGCGGCGCGGCGCTCGCGCTGCCGGGATTGGCTGTCGCGCTGCCGGCACTGACGGCCGCGGCAGCGACGACGGTGGGCGAGCTACCGACCCGACCCTTCACGAGATAGCCGGTGGTGACCAACAGGCCCTTCTGTTCCGCATCTGCACAGCTCAAGGGCGAGACCGCGGGGTCTTTGATGCCCGTCATCCCGTCACGACGTTTCACCAACTGCCCGGCAACGCCATTCGGCTCGGTCTTCCCGGTCTTCGGGTCGACCAGGCAATAGTAGCGATGAGTGTGCGGCGGCGAGCCCTGATCGAAGTGTCCGCGCACCACTTCGCGGCTGGGGTCCTCTTCGAAGGCCTGTTTGAGGCTCGTGGCATAGCCCCCCTTGCTTTCGGACACCTGTGAGGCTTCCGACGCCGATTCGCCCGGGACGCTCCCCTCGGCAGCCGGCGGCGGATCGGCCCGAGCGCTGCCCGGGCCGGCGGAGAGCCACAGCAACCCCAGAGCCGCAGCCCATAAATCGCGCGAGATCTGCATAACGTTTCCCCGGATATCGACTGTTATCGGTGTCTGCCGGATTGCCGCCGAACGCTCGGCGCCCTGGGCCGGCGCGCTACTCTCTGCGCCGACGTCTTCCCCGCCGCCCGCGCTCGCCCGCCGCCTCGGCGCTCGGCTGTTGCGCCGGCAGAGTCTGTGGCAACGGCTGGTCGGTCGTAAGACCCGCTTTGATCAGCCGCAACAGCTCCGCCTCGATCCGCGGGTCGGTAGGCGGTGTCGCGTAGACGCGCAGCAGCCGCTCGACCTCCGCCTTGGCGCGCTGATCGAGGCCCATGCCGCCGGCCTGCATCCAGGTCTCGCGATTGATGCGATCGAACACCGGCCCCGGCAGGTACAGTTCCCTGGGCCAGTAGCTGAGCGTATGCCCGGCGGTGAGCAAATGCTTCTCACCGAGCAGCTGCCGCACCAGATCCACCGTCGGCAGATCCTCCATCACGTCGAACTCGCGGCAGAAGTGCAGCGCCTGGCCGCACAGCTCGTCGTCGAACACCAGCTTCTCCAGGCTGAACGTCAACACGTAATCGAGCATCCCCGGCCCGGACACCGAGTTGACGCCGCTGATCGCGGCCAGCAGTGCGCCGGCGAAGGTCTCGGCGCCCGCCTGCGCGTCGAGGAATTTGCCCTCACTGAGCGCCATGTAGCTCTGCGTAGGCAGGTTGAGGTGCTTGGCGATCTCGACGTACGCCACGTTCAGATGCAGCGTCTCGATCGCCGCCATGGGCGACATGGCGGTCTTCATGTGGAAGGTCGCCGGCGCTCCGCCGAACAGCACCGGCGTGCCCGGCTTGACGATCTGCGCCATCGTCAGCCCCGCCAGCACGTCGGCCACGTGCATCACGGTCGCACCCACCAGCGTCACCGGTGCGATCAGGCCCATCAGCGTCACCGGCACGATCTCCACGGGAATGCCGAACTCGGCGCAGTCGATGAGGTTCTGGCAGGAATCCTCGCTGTAGCGATAGAACCCGGTGGCCGTGACGGTGAAGATCGACATCGGCCGGGCGATGAGATCGGCCTGGTCGCGGCGAAACAGCTGCATCATCTGCGCCATGCGCGGCACGCCGTGCTCGCTGAAGGCGCCCGACACCACCGGCTTGAGCGAGTTGGTGAGCACCAGGTACAGCCGCCAGGCGTCCGACACCTGCGGCTCGATGTCGTTGGTGGAGAAGGCGGTGGCCAGATAGCCGAGATTCTTACACCCGTCGGCCACCCGCACGTACTCGATGAAGTCGCGCGTCTTGGAAAGGCGCGTCTCGCCGCTGCGGTGGTCGAGGACCTGCAGGCCGCTCGAGCCCGGCACGAAATGCACCTTGTTCCCACCGAGCTCGGTGTAGGGGGCGCCGTCGCGGTCGCAGAGCGCGAAGCTCTTCGGCGCCGTCGCGATTGCGCGTTCCACGACCTCGGCCGGGAACAGCACGCGCTCGGCGTCATCGGCCGTGCGCGCAAGGGGCAGCCCGTGGTCGAGCAGCCGCTGGCGCAGCCGCGGGCCGCGCACCTCGATCCCGATCTCGGCGAGAATCTTCTTGGCCTCCCCGAGTATGGGAGTGATGAGCGATTCGGGAACGACGCGAAGCTCAGGTCTCATCTTCCCCCCGACCTCTCCCGGGCGCGGCCTGCCCAGCCGGTCCGCCGGC